>NZ_SDLF01000022.1:0-63432 GCF_013096935.1 Brevibacillus sp. MCWH
GCCAATTGGCTATGGAAGGCAGGCAAAGGGAGGCACAATGCCTTTCATTTTCGCTTCATTTTCGAATACATACAGGACAAAAACTCCCTCGACTGCAATGGCAACGAGGGAGTTTGTCTGCAATCTGGAACGCCCCTTGGATACAAGGGGCGTTTGGTATTTTTGGGACAGTCTCAACCATTTGGGAAAATGATAATCAGAGGACGAAAGCGGCTAGGAATTTTAGTAGCCGGACGTGGTTTTTTTGGACAAACCATGTGACAAAAATCTGCTGATTTCACGAAAAAAACACCGTTGACAAGAGTTGATGTTGGTTGCTATAATTTTTTATTTCTTTGACAAAATAAGCATAGGCTGTTATAATGGAATCAAGCGAGGTGGATGAGATAATGGCAAGAAACGCGTTACTTGACATTAAACGCAGTTTAGACGAGCACATTGGCGAACGCATCCTGCTGAAAGCCAATGGCGGTCGCCGCAAAACCGTCGAACGGACGGGCATCCTCGAAGAAACATACCCCTCTGTATTCGTAGTAAAGCTTGATGACGACCAATTGTTTGAGCGAGTTTCATACAGCTATGCTGACATCTTGACGGAGACAGTAGAATTGACAGTGTGCCGTGACAACGAGCACATTCGTATTACTTTTGTACAGCAGTAGGGCCCTGGCGGCTCTGCTGTTTTGTTTTTTTCTCCTGCTGTTCCCTGGCTTGGTACTCGATATTATATCCGTTCGGCGCCATCGTTGTGTCGGCTGAATCGAGAGGATGGCCGGGGTTTTTTTGTCCGACCTCGCGCATACTAAGGCTGTCAACGAGAAAGGGAGGATGTTATGGGTCGCAGACGAGGCATCATGTCTGAAGCGTTCAAGATGGAGTTGGCCAAAGAGCTGGGGTTTTACGACACGGTAAAAACTGAAGGCTGGGGCGCCATCACCACGCGCGATGCCGGGAATCTGGTCAAACGCGCGATTCAGATTGCCGAGGAAGCGTTAGCCAAACAGAATGCCAAATAAACTCGTTGACAGGCCGGGGAAACCCGGCTTCTTCCTGCGTTTTTGGTTTCGCGGCAGTTGCTCCGCATTGCCTATTATGATAGAATATTCAGAAAAATACACACGCGTGTCACTAGGCGAACTAGGCATGAGCGAACGGAAGCGGCAAGGGGCGAGTCCCTCTGCTCTGGACGCTCATGCTTTTTTCAGGAGGTGAAAGCGGGCAGCAGACCGGGAACAGGCGAGGGTTACGCACCAAACAGATCGATCAGCGACAGGAGGAATGGGAAGTATGTGGAAAAGCAAGGGAATCGTACGGGGAACAGTGGCCGCTTTTGTCATCTCTACGGCGCTCTATACACCAGTTCCGGCCCAAACGGAGGCGGTATCTCCCGAGCCGCCGCCATCAGCGTCTGCGGAAGCGCCGGCGAGCGTCATCCAAAACGACGAGCCCACATCCGTCCGCATCAATCAGTTGGTCGACACGGCCATGTACTACTACTGGCACGGCGGCGACCTGCAGCAAGCGGAAAAGGAAATCTTCAAGGGCATCACCCTGAAAGGCAAATACGATGTGGTCGAACACGCCTTTCGGGAAGCGACGATCCTCGATCCGTACAATCTGGATCTGAAGTTTTCGCTGGCGTCGACGCAGGTCATCCAGAAAAAGCTGCCCGAAGCCCTGCAGACGTACCGGCAGATCCTGCGCCTGGACCCTGACAATTTCAACGCCACCCTGCTGTTCGCCGTCTACTCCAAGGCGAACGGAGACGAGCGGGCGTTTCAGGAGGCCGTGTCCAGGCTGCGGACGATCGATCCGCAAAGGACGGCCGCCTATCTGGAAAAGCTGCGGGCGACAGACGAGATCCTGGCCGGCAGGCTCAACACCGCGGTTCCGGCCGGGCTGCCGCAAACCCGGCACGCGATCGTGATCCTGGGCTACGCGCTGGCGGACGACGGTTCGATGCGCCAGCCGCTCGTGGACCGGCTGAAAACGGGCCTGGCGGTCGCCAGACAATACCCGCAGGCCAACATCATCGTTACCGGCGGAGTGCCAAAGCAGGGCGTCACCGAAGCGGACGCGATGAGCCGATGGCTGGTCTCCCAAGGGATTGACCAGGACCGCATCCTCCTGGAGAACAAGTCGACGGACACGGTGGAAAACGCCCTGTTTACGATGGCGATCCTGGAGCGGGAAGGGATCCGCGACGTCACGCTGGTGACTAGCGCGAGCCATATGAGACGGGCATTGACCGTCTTTCGCGAAGCCGGCGAATTGTACGCGAAGATGAACGGCAGCAGCGGGAGCGTCAGATTTAGCCATGTGGCCAGCCTGGATTACCCGACGATCGAGGAGGCGCAGCAGGTGACGAAAGACGAGCGACTGGTCACCTACCGTGACCTGTTGAGAGCTTCGGGCATCTGGGCGTATCCCGGAAAACAGCGATAGGCTTTTCTTCCGTCCAACTGGCACGGCAGAGAACCCCTGTGCTACAATAAGAGACTAGAAAATCTGAACGTAGGCAGAGGTGAACAACATGCGTATCTCGGTCAAAGCGCCCGCCAAAATCAACCTGACTCTCGACGTGCTGGCCAAACGGCCGGACGGTTATCACGAAGTGGAAATGGTGATGACCACAGTGGACTTGGCGGATCGCGTAGACCTGACCTTGCGCCAGGACGGCGCCATTACGCTGGACTGCTCTGCCAGTTTTGTACCGGACGACATACGCAACCACGCCTACAAGGCGGCGGTGCTGCTGCGTGAACGCTATCAGATACGTCAGGGCGTACATGTGCATATTGACAAACAGATTCCGGTAGCCGCCGGACTGGCCGGAGGAAGCAGTGACGCGGCAGCCGCCCTGCGCGGCCTAAACAAGCTTTGGAATCTCGGGCTGAGTCTGGACGAGCTGGCCGCCATCGGGGCGGAAATCGGGTCCGATGTGCCGTTTTGCGTCTACGGCGGCACGGCACTCGCCAGGGGGAGAGGCGAGCAGATCACCCATTTGCCGGCTCCCGCTCCTTGCTGGGTCATATTGGCGAAACCGCCGATCGGGGTCTCCACGGCTGACGTGTACGGCCGATTGCGCGTTCAGGAGATCGCCCGCCATCCTTCCACAGAGCAAATGATCAGGTCGATTCGCGAACAGGATTTTTCACTGATGTGCCGCTCCATGGGTAACGTGCTGGAAGAGGTGACGTTGGACATGCACCCGCAGGTCCGGCAGATCAAGGAGCTGATGGAACAGTCGGGAGCGGACGGGGTGCTGATGTCGGGGAGCGGACCGACCGTGTTCGCCCTCGTGCAAAAGGAAGCGAAGGTCCACCGTATCTACAACGCGCTGCGCGGATTTGTCAAAGACGTGTTCGTGGCCCGCATGCTGGGGATGCCTGATGGGGAAATGCTTGCATGATCCCGTATGGAAATGATAAATTAGCACCATAATATTCGGTTTTTTTGGAGGAAGAATCATGAAGAAAATGCGCAGAAGTGCGCGTCTGGTCGACATGACGCAGCACTTGCTCGCCCATCCCCACACGCTGATTCCACTCACCATGTTTGCCGAACAGTACGGAGCGGCAAAGTCGTCCATCAGCGAAGACTTGTCCATTATCAAGGAAGCGTTTGAGAGCCAGGGTGTGGGTGCGCTGCGAACGGTAGCGGGAGCGGCTGGCGGCGTGAAGTACATTCCTCAGATGAAGACGGAACAGGCCCTTCACTTCATGCGCGAACTGATCGGCCATTTGGAAAATCCCGACCGCCTGCTGCCGGGCGGCTACCTGTACATGTCTGACATCCTCGGCCATCCGGCCACCATGGCCCGGATCGGCAAGCTGTTTGCCACCGCCTTTGCCGAAAAGAACGTGGAAGTGGTCATGACGGTGGAAACCAAGGGGATTCCGCTCGCCTACGCAACGGCCGCCTATCTGAACGTGCCAGTTGTGATCGTTCGGCGCGACAACAAGGTGACGGAAGGATCCGTGGTCAGCATCAATTACGTGTCCGGCTCGAGCAAGCGCATTCAGACGATGTCGCTTGCCCGCCGCGCGCTGGCCGAACAGTCCCGTGTCCTGATCGTCGACGATTTCATGAAGGCCGGCGGCACGATTCGCGGCATGATCGATCTCCTGCAGGAGTTCCGCGCCACTGTGGTGGGCTGCGGCGTGTTGGTGGAGACGGCTGACGTCACGGATCGTCTCGTGGACGAGTACGTTTCGCTGGCCAAGCTGCGCGATGTGGATGTGAAGGGCAAGCAAATCGAGATCGAGCTGGGCAGTTATTTTCACAACAGAGAGGAGTAATGAACAGATGGCGATTTCATTTGTTTCGACGGACAAGGCGCCGGCGGCAATCGGTCCGTACAGCCAGGCGGTCAAGGCAGGCCCGTTTCTGTATGCATCCGGTCAAATCCCGCTGCGCCCGGACGGCACCCTGGTCGAAGGGGATATCGTGGACCAGGCGCACCAGGTGTTTGCCAACATCAAGGCGATCCTGGCCGAAGCCGGGCTGTCGCTCGCTGATGTGGTGAAAGCGACTGTGTTTATCAAGGACATGAACGATTTTGGCCGGCTGAATGACGTGTACGCCGAATACTTTGGCGATCACAAACCGGCCCGTTCTACGGTGGAAGTGGCTCGTCTGCCGCGCGACGTCAAGGTGGAAATCGAAGTCATTGCGTACGCAGGAGAATAATGGAGAATCGTGTAGAATAATCAAAAAGTCCGACACCAGGCCGTGTCGGACTTGTTTTTTGCGCATTTGTCCCGCAGGGGAGAGAAAAATTATCGTTTTTTTTTTCAAAAATTCGGTAACCTAGCAGGAATATTTACCCAGAGCGTGGAAATAATCCTAAACGCTTTGATAGATAAAGGGAGTGAACTTAATGGAAGTAACAGACGTAAGACTTCGCCGAGTGAATACGGATGGTAGAATGAAAGCCATTGCGTCCATTACGATTGACCATGAATTCGTGGTTCATGATATCCGTGTCATTGACGGGAACAATGGCATGTTTGTTGCGATGCCCAGCAAACGCACCCCGGATGGGGAGTTCCGCGACATCGCACATCCGATCTCCTCTGCCACGCGCGAAAAGATTCAGGCTGCTGTGCTGGCTGAATACGAGCGCGTCGGTCAGGAAGAAGAGAACACCATCGAAGCAGGCGCTTGATTCAAGTCCAGCAAAAAGCACCCGGTCTCGACGACTGGGTGCTTTGTTCTTGCCGAAGCAGCCGGACGAAAAGCCAGGCGAGGCTGTTCCACCGGTCCCGGTCCTGTTGCCGTTTTCGCCGCTAATAGCAGGCCTCCAGATCGGCTATGATTTTTTCCCTGTCCAATCCTTCGCCGATAAAGACGGCTACCATCTTCGGACCGAAGTTTTCGAACGGAAACAGGTGCACCTGGTTTTCGGTGTGCTGAAATGAAATCAGTTCCTCCCTTCCTTTAAACAGCACGTACCCTTTGGCGCGGTAGACGTTTTTCGGCAGATCCCAGAGAAAATCCTCAAACTTGTCTGCGTCTACCGGTCCAGTAAAATGGTAGGAAAAGGTTTCGATGCTGTTGTACAGCGACGGCTGACCGGCTGAGAAGCCGAGCGATCGTTTTACTTTATCCAGGGTGGACATTCGTCCTATGCTTTTTTGCACAGGAGTGCCGGCCTTGTCACGGGCCTGTATGGCTGCACTGCGTTCGGCGGCGCGTTTGATGTTCAACAGTTCCCGCAGGTCCATGTCGCTCTGGATCGTCTGGTGGATCGGAGCGTGCGGATTCAGCTCCAGCAGCTTGGCCTTTACTTTTTCCAACACATCCGGGGTGACCAGATCGATTTTATTTAATAGAAGCAAATCGGCGTACTTCACCTGGTTGCGGATCGTCTTGACCAGCGTGCTGCTCGACTGAAAACGGGAGATAAGGCTGCGGAAGCGGGACGCGTCCACGACGCTGATGATTCCCTTGAGCTCCAATCTGTCGTACAGCTCCGGATGTGTCAGTGCGTCCACTACATCGACCGGATCGGCCACGCCGGTGGTTTCGATCAGGATGTGGTCAGGCTCAAAGGAAGCGAGAATGTCCTTCAGACCTTCCGTCAGCTCCCCGCGAATGGAGCAGCAGATGCAGCCGTCCAGAAGCTTTTTTACCGGAAAGCCAAAACCCTGAATCTGCTCGCCGTCGATGTCTTCATCGCCCATTTCATTCATCAGGACCACGACCCGACCATCCTGGCTTTGCAGATAGGCCAGCAGTTTTTGTAACAGCGTCGTCTTACCGCTGCCCAGATACCCGGTCAACATGTATACGCCAGCGCTCAACGCCACCATCCCCCTTGCCTTGTCATGTAACGGTCAGAACACGGAGGGCGGAGTTGGGAAAAATGTCAAAAATGTTACATTTATATTTTCGCAAGAGACTGACAATTCCCTTGAAGACCCGCTCTCGGTTCACTTCCCATCATAATCCAGGTGGGAAACAGGCGTCAAACGACTAAAAATCGCCATGGGAAACCAGTGCCTACCGTCTTGAAATCACCATTTGATTAAGATATAGTCATTGTGGAACTTATACGTTGGAGGGTTGACATGTCTAAGATCCATGCCGTGGTACTGGCTGCCGGTCAGGGAACGCGGATGAAATCGAAGCTGTACAAAGTTCTTCACCCCGTCTGCGGCAAGCCCATGGTCCAGCATGTGGTGGACACGCTGGCTTCCATGCGGGTGGAGGATGTCATCGTCGTCGTAGGTCATGGTGCTGACGCTGTTCGTTCCAGATTGGGCGACCGCGTCACGTACGCTTTGCAGAAGGAACAGTTGGGTACGGCTCATGCCGTACAGCAGGCGGTACCGTTTTTGCAGGCGAAAGAAGGAACTACGTTTATTTTGTACGGAGATGTACCCCTCCTGTCCGAGGAGACGCTCACTGCTCTCTTGCGCTATCACGAAGAGCAGCAGGCAGCTGCAACTGTACTGACTGCTGTCGTCCCGGACCCGACCGGTTACGGACGCATCGTGCGCAGTGAAACAGGTGAGGTGCAGGCGATCGTCGAGCACAAGGACGCAACTCCAGAGGAACGGGTGATCAGAGAAATCAACACAGGCATATACTGTTTTGACAATCAAAAATTATTGAAAGCCTTGGCACAAGTGAAAAATGACAACGCTCAAGGTGAATACTATGTGACGGATTGTATCGGCATTCTGCGGGAAGCAGGAGAAAAGGTGGCCGCGTTTGAAGCGGTTGACCCGGATGAAACGATGGGCGTCAACGACCGCTCGCAGCTGGCCGAAGCCGAAGCATACATGCGCAAACGCATCGCCGTGCGCCATATGAAAAACGGCGTGACCATTGTCGACCCCGCATCCACGTACATCGAAGCGGACGTGGTGATCGGTGCGGATACGGTGATTCAGCCCGGAACGTATTTGCGCGCAGGGACAACCATCGGCGCCGATTGCGTGATTGGTCCGCAGGCGGATTTGAGCAATGTGCAGGTGGCAGACCGTGTCACCATCTCCTACTCCGTCATGGTCGACGCTCGTGTGGAAGCAGACTCCACGGTCGGACCGTTTGCTTATGTGCGGCCGGGAACGGAAATTGGCCCGAGTGTCAAAATCGGCGACTTTGTCGAACTGAAAAATGCGAAAATCGGCAAAGGCACCAAGGTACCGCACCTCAGCTACGTAGGCGACGCCGAGATTGGCGAGGGTGTCAACATCGGCTGCGGTACGATTACGGTCAACTATGACGGCGCCGTCAAACACAAAACAGTCGTAATGGACGGCTCCTTTATCGGCTGCAACACCAATCTTGTTGCGCCGGTTACTGTGGGACAACAAGCGTATGTAGCAGCGGGTTCCACCATTACACAGGACGTGCCGGACGAAGCGCTGGCCATTGCTCGAGAGCGTCAGATAAACAAGCCGGGTTATGCTAACAAACTGCCACGCAAAGGCAAGAAGGATTAACAACGGGGGGTTTTTTTAACTATCATGGCTAACTACCGCGATCCCAAACTGAAAGTCTTTACGTGCAACGCAAATCGCCAACTGGCAAAAGAGATTGCGGAGCACATCGGTGTACCGCTGGGCAATGCGGAAGCAGTCCGCTTCAGCGACGGCGAGTGTCAAATCAAATTGAACGAAAGCGTTCGCGGTTGTGACGTGTTTGTGATTCAGCCAACATGTGCTCCCGTTAACGAACACCTGATGGAACTGCTTGTGATGGTCGATGCGCTGAAACGCGCCTCTGCCAAGAGCATCAACGTCGTGATTCCGTATTACGGGTACGCCCGTCAGGACCGGAAAGCCCGCGCGCGCGATCCGATTACGGCCAAACTGGTCGCCAATCTGATCGAGACCGCAGGGGCGCACCGCGTCATCACGATGGACCTGCACGCGACGCAAATCCAGGGCTTTTTCGACATCCCGGTCGACCACCTGTTGGGCGTACCGATTCTGGGGAAATACTTTGCCGAAAAAGGCCTGCAGGACATCGTCGTCGTCTCGCCTGACCACGGTGGCGTAACCCGTGCCCGCAGGCTGGCGGAGCGCCTGGAAGCGCCGATTGCGATCATCGACAAGCGCCGTCCGGAGCCAAATGTTGCAGAAGTGATGAACATCGTCGGGAACATCGAGGGTAAGACAGCAATCATCATTGACGACATCATCGATACGGCTGGCACGATTACGCTGGCGGCCAACGCGCTGGTGGAAGCAGGTGCGCGTGACGTGTACGCGTGCTGCACGCATCCGGTGCTGTCCGGCCCGGCCATCCAGCGAATCAACGATTCCAAGATTAGCGAATTGGTAGTGACCAACACCATCCCGTTGAGCCAGGATCGGATGATCGACAAGATCAAGGTGCTGTCTGTGGCACCGATTATCGGGGAAGCGATCATCCGCGTTCACGAAGAGCTGTCTGTCAGCAAGCTGTTTGATTAGTACAACCCGGTCAGACGATTGAAATACGCCTCCGCTGGACAAGCTAGGGAGAAGGAAGAATCTGCTAGATGTCCAGAGGAGGTTTTTTTGTGGAAACGATCAAGGCGATCATCCGCCGCAAGGGAGAACAGCCGACGAACAACGAACTGCGACGCCAGGGCTGGGTCCCGGCTGTCGTCTACGGAAGCGACGTCCAGAACCTGGCGATCCAGGTGAATGGACGGGAACTGGATCAGGCCCTGCGCCATCAGTCCACCAACAAGCCATTCAAGCTGGTGGTCAACGGCAACGAACACCCCGTGATGGTCTACGAACTGCAGCGTCATCCCGTGAAGGGCAACATTCTTCATGCTGACTTCAAAAAAATCAATATGAATGAAAAAGTGCACACCAGCGTCCCGGTGCTGCTGGAGGGTGACCCGGAACTGGGGGTGGCCACCTTGGTCCGCCACAGCGTGGAAATCTCCTGCCTGCCCGGCAGCATTCCCGAAGCGTTTACCGTGAATGTCGACGGCCTCAACATCGGCGACGTGGTGCTGGCCAAAGATCTGGAGATTCCGCCCGACGTCGATCTCGGGATTGACGAGATGGAAGTGGTCGTAAGCATCCTGCCGGTGAAGGCCAAGTCGGACGAAGCAGTGGAGGCGGAACAGTCGGCCGAGGCTGTGGCCGAAGAGGCCGGATCGCCGCCAGAGAAAGCCAAAACCACATAGAGTGGCTCCTGCCCCGGATGTTCGGGGCTTTTTTATGTAGGTGTCACCGCCTTGGCGGAGCTTGGTTTTCTATGTACAATGAGGGGAGGTTAGGAGGGAACAACCGTGAAAGTGATCATTGGGCTGGGCAACCCCGGCAAAAAATATGAAGATACAAGACATAATGCAGGGTTTATGGCCATAGATAAAATTAGCGATAAGTGGAACATTCCCGTACAACAGCACAAGTTTCGCGCCATTGTTGGCGAGGGCCGGATCGAAGGGGAAAAGGTGCTGCTGGTCAAACCGCAGACTTACATGAATCTGTCCGGGGAGTCCGTTATCGAGGTGCTGTCGTTTTACAAGCTGACGCCGGATGATATTGTGGTAATTTACGACGATTTGGATCTGCCTTGCGGCCAGCTTCGCCTGCGGTTAAAGGGCAGCGCTGGCGGACACAACGGCATCAAATCGCTGATCCAGCACATGGGTACCCAGGAGTTCAAGCGAATCAAGGTGGGCATCGGTCGCCCCGAACCGGGAAGGAGTGTAAGCGATTACGTTTTGCAGACTTTTTCTGCCGCCGAGCGCCCGGTGATCAACGCTGCCGTGGAGCAGGCGGCTGAGGCTGCCGCGATGTGGACGAGAGAACCGTTTGAGCTCGTGATGAACCGCTACAACAGTCGGAAGTAACACGGTTAAGCGTCTGAACGTCAAAAAACCGCTCACGCCATGCGGCTTGATCAAGTATGTTTTTCCACCCCCTCGACCATACTAAGCGGTAGATTCGCCTGGGGGTGTATTGCGAGTGAGCATTCGCTATGTCTGCCGCTGCTGCGGCATCAGGATTGCGGAATTTGACGATGCGCGTGTGACGGAAGCACAGTTGGGGTTGGATTCCTTGACCCCGGAAGAACGTGCTCTTATAATAACCAAAGAACCTGAGGGGGACACGGTTGTCAGCATCACGTGCGCCTACTGTCGTGAGGCGCTGGATCTGCATCCGGAGCTTTCCCTGATCGGTAATCCGCTCCAATAACACTCCTACAGCTGCATCCTCTTATAAATAATATATGGAGGAAGCGAAATGCTTTCGGTGGAAGGCTTGCAAGGACAAGGCCTTGGCTTCTTGAGCTAAGGCTTCTTTTCGCATGACAGAAAATCCAGAGAGGGGACTAATGAATGCAAGTCATCATTAACCCGATAAAACGGGACGCCAACATCGGGACAATTGTCGCCGGCCTGGAAAAGGGGCTGCACGAACAGCTCGTCTCCGGTCTGGCCGGTTCCGCCCGGCAAGCGCTGATGGTGGCGCTCAAACAGATGGCGGGCCGTCCGATGTGCGTCATCACCCATAACATGTTTCAAGCGCAAAAAGTGTACGAGGATCTGATCGAACTCCTCCCCGCCGACGAGGTGCTGCTCTTTCCCGGAAACGAATTGATAGGCTCCGAACTGGCGATCGCCAGTCCCGAGATGCTGGCGCAGCGCGTACACGTGTTCAACCGTTTAGCCCGAGGCTTTACGGGTATTTTGGTTGCGCCGTTCGCCGGCGTACGCCGTCTGGTCGTGCCGCCTCACATCTGGCGGGACGCGCAGATCGAACTGCGGGTCGGCGAAGAACTGGACATTGACGCGTTTTTGCTCCGCTGTGTGGAGTTGGGGTACGAGCGCGTCGACATGGTGGAGCGAAAAGGTGAATTCAGCGTGCGCGGCGGGATCATTGACCTGTACCCGATCGACTCGGAATGGCCGGTGCGGATCGAGCTGTTTGATGTGGAAATCGACTCGATCCGCACATTTGACATGGGAACGCAGCGCTCGCTTACGTCCGTCCAGTCGTTTACAATCGGGCCGGCCAAGGAGGTCTTTGCCACGACCGCACTCTTGCAGGAGGCAGCTGTCCGGCTGGAGCAAAAGCTGGGCGAAACCGTATCCAAACTGACGGACGGGGCGGCCAAGGAAAAAGTGGTGCAAAAAATCGGCGCCGACGTGGAACGGATGATGCAGGGACAGCGGTTTTCCCATCTCTATTCCTACATCTCGGTCCTTTACCCGACGAACGATACGCTGCTTTCCTATATGCCGGCTGACACGGTGCTGATCGTGGACGAACCGTCCCGCGTGCTGGATACGGCGGCGCAGCTTCAAAAAGAGGAGGCGGAGTGGCTGACCGGCCGGATCGCCGAAGGGGAGTACATGGCCAATTTGAGCTTGTCCCGCTCCTACGAGGAGACCGTGGGCGCGAAAAAGCGGCAGATCGTCTACCTGTCTTTGTTTTTGCGCCAATCGCCCAAAACGCAGCCGCAAAACATCGTCAATCTCACCTGCCGGACGATGCAAAACTTCCACGGCCAGATGAACGTGCTGAAGACGGAGCTGGCCCGTTGGAAAAAATCGCAGGACCAGATCGTTTTCGTTGCCGCCGATCTGGAGCGGGCCAAGCGTCTGGAACGGGTGCTGCATGACTACGAGATGGAAGCCGACCTGCTGACCGAGTCGGTGGAATCGGTTCCACCCGGTCGTCCGACCATTATTATCGGCAACCTGCAAACCGGGTTTGAACTGCCGTTGAACAAGCTCGTCGTCATCACCGAGGGGGAAGTCTTTACCCCCAAACAGCGCAAGGCGCGCAAAGTCCAACAGACGATGACCAACGCCGAGCGGATCAAAAACTACCTGGAGCTGAAACCGGGCGACTACGTCGTGCACGTCAACCACGGGATCGGCAAATACCTGGGGATCGAAACCAAAGAAATTCTCGGAATTCATAAAGATTACTTGCATATTCAGTACGCCGGCGGAGACAGCCTGTTTGTGCCGATCGACCAGATTGACCACGTGCAGAAATACGTGGGCAGCGAAGAGTCGGAGCCGAAAATCTACAGCCTCGGGGGCAGCGAGTGGAAGCGCGTCAAGAACAAGGTGAAGTCCTCCGTCAAAGACATTGCGGAAGACCTGATCAAGCTCTACGCGGCCCGGGAAGCGGCTGTGGGCCACGCCTTCTCGCCTGACACGGCGGAACAGCGGGAGTTTGAGGCGATGTTTCCCTACCAGGAGACGCCCGACCAGCTCCGGGCGATCGCTGAAGTCAAGCAGGACATGGAAAAGCGTCGGCCGATGGACCGTCTCGTCTGCGGCGACGTGGGTTACGGCAAGACAGAGGTGGCCATCCGGGCGGCCTTCAAGGCGGTCATGGACGGCAAGCAGGTGGCGGTGCTTGTGCCCACCACCATTTTGGCGCAGCAGCATTACGAGACCTTCCGCGAGCGTTTTGCCGACTACCCGATCCGTGTCGAAGTGCTCAGCCGGTTCCGCTCGCGCAAAGAGCAGAACGCCGCGCTGAAAGGGCTGAAGGAAGGCACGGTGGACGTCGTCATCGGGACGCACCGACTGCTGTCCAAAGACGTCCAGTTTCGCGACCTGGGACTATTGATCGTCGATGAAGAACAGCGTTTTGGTGTCACCCACAAGGAAAAACTGAAACAGATGAAGACCAACGTGGATGTGCTGACCCTGACCGCGACGCCGATTCCACGGACACTGCACATGTCGATGATCGGCGTGCGCGACCTGTCCGTAATCGAGACGCCGCCGGAAAACCGCTTCCCGGTGCAAACCTATGTCATGGAGTACGGCCCGGCGCTGGTGCGGGAGGCGATCGAACGGGAACTGGCCCGTGGTGGTCAGGTCTTTTTCCTCTACAACCAGGTGCAGGGGATCGAGCAGATGGCGGAGCAAATCGCTGCGCTCGTGCCGGACGCCCGCGTCGCCGTGGCGCACGGCCAGATGAACGAGAGCGAGCTGGAAGGCATCATCCTGGACTTTTTGGAAGGCAATTACGATGTGCTGGTCAGCACGACGATCATTGAAACGGGCGTGGACATCCCCAACGTGAACACGCTGATCATCTACAATGCGGACAAAATGGGCTTGTCCCAACTGTACCAGCTCCGTGGACGGGTTGGCCGGTCCAACCGGATTGCCTATGCCTACTTTACCTACCAGCGGGACAAAGTGCTGACCGAAGTGGCGGAGAAGCGGCTGCAGGCGATCAAGGAGTTTACCGAGCTCGGCTCTGGCTTTAAGATCGCGATGCGCGACCTCTCCATCCGCGGCGCCGGGAATCTGCTGGGCGCCGAGCAGCATGGATTCATCAACTCGGTCGGGTTTGACCTGTACAGCCAGATGCTGAAAGAGGCGATTGACGAGCTGAAAGGGGAAGTGAAGCAGGAGAGCGTCTCCCCGGTGGAGATCAACCTGCAGCTGGACGCCTACATCCCGTCGCTCTACATCACCGACAGCCGGCAGAAAATCGAGATGTACAAAAAATTTGTGGCCGTCTCCTCCCTGGAGGACGTGGACGACCTGGCCGAGGAACTGCTGGACCGCTTCGGCCCCGTGCCGAAACCGGTGGAGAACCTGCTCACGATCTCACGCCTGCGGGTGTACGCGCTCAAGCACCACATCACCGAGATCAGCCAGAAAAATCCGGACGAGATCAAACTGTATCTGCATCCCAGCCAGAACAACAACATCGACGGCGGCGCGTTGTTCGCACTGGCCAGCAATTGGAACAGGCGATTGGGGCTCTCGGGTGGACAACAGATCGTCATTACTGTTAAAGTAAAAGGGTTACGGGAAGATGAAGGCGTGCAGCTTGTCGAAAAGCTGCTGCGTCAATTTCACTTGGTGCGCAAGGACACCAGTACGGAAAGCACCGTCTCCTGAGGGAGAACGGGCTTTTCGGGAAGGGAGAGCCATTCCATGAAACGATCTGTAGCCATTTTGTCTTCCGCCGTCCTGGTCGTGGCACTGCTGACCGGATGCGGAGGAGACAACAACACAGATGCTTCCAACCAGACCAACCAGAACCAAGCAGCAGGTGACCAGGCAAACGATCCGCTGGCGCAGTTTCCCAAGCTGAACCTGCCGTTCAAAGTGGATCAAAATGCCGCTGTCGTCGAGTACCAGGGAGGCACGCTCAGCGGGAAGGAATTTGAGACGTTCCTGCGAGTGATTAACTTCCTCAATCCGATGCAGGGGCAAATGATCGAAGTGGCGGATCAGGAGATGTTAAAAACGTTCGCCCGTGAATTCACGGCGACGAAAATCCTGGCCGCCAAAGCCGACGCTGCGATCGAGAAAGAGTCCAGGGAGACGGCTGAGAAGAGCTTCGACAAGATCAAAGAGCAGTATCTCAGCCTCCTGGGCAACGACAATGCCAAGTTTGACAAGCTGATGGAGAATCAGGGCGTCACCAAGAATCTCGTGATCGATCAGATGACGCTCATCAACAACTCGATCAACGTGCTGAAAAAGAACATTGATGACGCGGCGTTGAAAAAGATGTACGACGGCATGAGCAAGGAATCGCTGACCGTCGCCTCTGTCCGCCACATCCTGATCTCCACCGAAAATCGGAAACCGGAAGAAGCGCTCAAACTGGCCAACGATCTGGCGGCCCGCCTGAAAAAAGGGGAGGATTTCGCCAAACTGGCCAAAGAGCACAGCGACGACCCGGGCAGCAAGGACACGGGCGGTCTGTACGAAGACGCCGACGTGAGCCAATGGGTGCCGGAGTTCAAGGACGCGGCCCTGAAACTGCCAATCGGGCAAATCAGTGATCCGGTAAAAACTGATTACGGCTACCATGTAATGAAGGTGGAAAGCCGGAAACAAAAGAGCTTTGACGAGATGAAGGAACAGCTTCGCGCGCAGGCGTTGGAGCAGGAGTACGACAAATTCGGCAATACCGAGCTGGACAAGCTGATTACCAAGTACAACCTTCCGGAAGTGAAACAGCCTGCGGAACAGGCCAAATAGGACGGGTCTTTTGAGTGCAGGCCTTTTGGCCTGGAAATGCAACGTCTTCAGTCTGACAGGGAACTCAGGTTCCCTGTTTTTTCGTTTTCTCGCATATTCTTGAAGCTCCGGCGAATACTATAGTCACTCGCTACCGCCCGGGGGAGAGTAACAAAATCAAACTGGAAAATGTTGCAGTCGTCACTCGTCGTTAAAATGAGAATCTGAGGAAAAAATACAGGTAACCACCAACTCTTTCACAACCCACTTCTCACGAAAGCGAGGCAACATGACATGAAAGCAACTGGTATTGTTCGTCGCATCGACGACCTCGGCCGGGTCGTGATACCAAAGGAGATTCGTCGCACCCTGCGCATTCGCGAAGGCGATCCGCTGGAGATCTTCGTGGACCGCGACGGGGAGGTTATCCTGAAGAAGTATTCGCCCATCGGAGAACTGGGTGATTTCGCCAAGGAATACGCTGACTCGCTGTACGAAAGCCTGAACCATATCATCCTGATTTCCGACCGCGACAGCGTCATCGCCGTGTCCGGCGCATCCAAGAAGGAGTACCTGGAGAAGCCGATCGGCAGCATCGTGGAAAAATGCCTGGAAGAGCGGAAGACGCGCGTCGAAAAGAATTCGGGCACGTATGAAATTTGCCGCGACCTGCAAGAAACGTACGGGTCCTTTGTGATCGCGCCGATCGTGGCCGGCGGCGACCCGATTGGTGCGGTGATTCTCCTCACGAAAAACGAGGGGACCAAGATGGGCGATCTGGAAATGAAAATGGCAGAGACAGCGGCCGGTTTCCTGGCCAAGCAGATGGAGCAGTAACACGTCAAACAGCCTCGTGCGGCGGGGCTGTTTTTTTTTTTACGTCCGGAGGTGGAGGACGCGTCAATCCCCCGCTTTTCTTCCCGTTGATCGGTTGTGATATAATGGACGCAGTTTGTGTTTTGAGAGGAGAACATCACGCGCATGGCTCAGGAAAAGGCATCCGTCCAATTTGTAAAAGGAGCGGCCATATTGGGGGCAGCCGGGCTGGTCTCCAAACTGCTGGGTGCAGTGTACCGCATCCCGTACCAAAATATTGCCGGCGACATCGGCTTGTACGTCTACATGCAGGTGTATCCGCTGTATACCACGCTGTTGATCCTGGCGACGGCCGGGTTTCCCATCGCCATCTCCAAGATTGTCTCCGAACGCATCGCGGTCGGGGATGTGCTTGGCGCGCGCAAGGCGTTTCGCGTTGCCAGCGTCACACTTGTGGTGCTGGGGTTCTTTTTCTTTGCGCTGCTGTACGGCGGAGCACCGCTGATCGCCAGCTTCATGGGGGATGAACACCTGGTCACCCCACTACGGGCGGTCGCCTGGTCGCTGCCGATCGTGCCGATGGCAGCCATTTTGCGAGGGTACTTTCAAGGACATCAAAACATGATGCCGACCGGGGTATCGCAGGTGATTGAACAGCTGATCCGGGTTGTTTTCATTCTGTTGGCCGCTTTCTGGGCCATGAGCGTCTACCAGGACGCCTATTTGGCAGGAACGGGCGCAGTTTTCGCCGCATTTCCCGGGGCGGTGGCGGCGGTGCTTGTCCTGTTGTGGTACTGGAAAAGGGACAAGCAGTCCGGACCGATCGGGGAGGGCGTGACCCAATCGGCCGACGTGGCTGTCTGGGGCAACCGGCAGGTGCTGAAAAGCCTGTTGTTTTACGCCCTGCCAATCTGCATGGGGGCGCTGGTGCTGCCCCTGATCCCGCTGGTGGACTCGCTGACCGTCGTCAACATGCTGCAGTGGAGCGGCATGGAGGAAGAATTGGCGAAAGTGGCAAAGGGCGCCTATGACCGGGGGCAGCCGTTGATTCAGTTTGGCACGTTTTTCGCCACTTCCCTCTCGCTGGCGCTGGTTCCGGCGATCAGCGAGGCGGCGGCACAGCGGCAGTACCGGCTGATTGCCGGCCGTTCGGAAGTGGCGATCCGGCTCACCTTTTTGCTGGGACTGCCGGCTTCGGTCGGACTGGCGCTGCTGGCAGAGCCGGTCAACATCATGCTCTACGGCGACGACAAAGGGACGGAAGCGCTGGCCATCCAGGCCTTTACCATCCTGTTTGCCACGCTGAGCATCGCCAGTGCCGGCATCCTGCAGGGAATGGGACGGGTGATGCGCCCGGCCCGCAACCTGCTGATCGGAGTCGTCTTCAAACTGGTGCTGAACCTGGCGCTGGTGCCGTTCTGGGGCATTGCCGGGGCGGCGTTTGCCACTGTGATGGCGTATCTGGTCGCCATGGGGCTCAACGTGTTGGGAGTCGTCAAGTACACCAAGGCGCGCATCGGTTTGCGGCAGATTGCCAAGAAGCCGTTTTTGTCGGTGCTGATCATGTCCGTCGTCGTGCTTGTGGTGGAATGGGGATGCATGATGCTGGCGCCCGGCGCGCTTTCGTCCAGCCGGCTTGCCTACACGCTTACGGCCCTGTTAGCGGTCGGGTGTGGCGCAGTGGTCTATTTGCTGGCGCTGTTGAAAACGGGCGGATTGACGCGGGACGATCTCCGCTTCCTGCCGAAGGGGGCACGGATCGTTGCGCTGCTGGAACGGATTGGTCTGCTGCGCGGACAATGAGTTGAGAAGGAAAACAAGGAGGGACGGCGCATGAGTGATGCGGCGGGCACGATTACGGTCGTCGGACTCGGCGCGGGCGATTTGGAACAACTGCCGTACGGGGTCTACCGTACATTGAAGCAGGCTAAAAAGCTCTACCTCAGAACCCGGGAGCACCCGGTGGTGGCCAGTCTGGCCGCGGAGGGTGTCGCCTACGAGTCGTTCGACGAGATTTACGAACAGCACGGGACATTTGCAGAGGTGTACGAACGGATTGTCGAGACGCTTCTGGCAAAAACGGCAGAGGAGGGCAGCATTGTCTACGCTGTGCCCGGTCATCCGCTGGTGGCGGAGCGAACTGTCCAACTGCTGCTGGAGCGGGAGGCGAACGGAGAGGTCCGTGTTGTGATCGGAGGCGGACAAAGTTTTCTCGATCCGCTGTTTGCCCGCCTGCAGATCGATCCGATCGAGGGGTTTGCCCTGCTGGACGGCACGGACATGCGGGCTGATCAGGTAAATCCGATGCTGCACACCATTATCGCTCAGGTGTATGACAGGTTTGTGGCCTCCGACGTCAAGCTGACGCTGATGGAGGTACTGCCGGACGAGCATCCAGTCACGGTGGCGACCGCAGTCGGCGTAGCCGGACAGGAGCGGATCGAAACGGTGCCGCTGTACGAGCTGGACCGGCTGGATCACTTCGGCAACCTGACACTGGTCTACGTGGCGCCGACGCAGGACGAGCGGGTGCGTTACCGGCAGTTTGCCTATTTGAAAGAGATTGTCGCCATCCTGCGCAGCCCGGATGGCTGTCCATGGGATCGGGAGCAGACCCATCAGAGCATCCGCAAGAATCTGATCGAAGAGACGTACGAGGTGCTGGAGACCATCGACGACGACGATCCCGACGCGATGTGCGAAGAGTTGGGAGACCTCCTGATGCAGATCATGCTGCATGCCCAGATGGCGGCGGAGGACGGCTACTTCACTGTAGACGACGTCGTCGCCGGGCTAAACGAAAAGCTGATTCGCCGTCACCCGCACGTGTTTGGCGACAAAAGCGCAGGCAACGCGGAGGAAGCGTTGGCCAACTGGCAGGAAATCAAGGCCCGGGAAAAGGCGGCCAAAGGCATCGAGCCTGGCTCCCGGTCGCAGTTGGACGGCATTCCGCGCGACCTGCCGGCGTTGATGTACGCCTACAAGCTGCAGAAAAAGGCGGCAGAAGTCGGGTTTGACTGGGACGACATCGCCGACGTTTTCGGGAAAGTGGAGGAAGAGTTCCGGGAGCTGCGGGAAGCTGCGCCGGAAGAGCGCGCCGGTGAACTGGGCGATCTGCTGTTTGCGGTCGTCAATCTCGCCCGCTTCCTCAAGCTGGACCCGGAGGAAGCATTGGCGAAGACCAACCGCAAATTCAAGCGCCGCTTTGCCTACATCGAGGAGAAACTGCGCCAGGCAGGCCGTACCTTTGAAGAGACCAATCTGCAGGAGATGGACGCCTGGTGGGAGGAAGCAAAACACCGCGAATAAAAGAAGGGGGGAACCGTGTCCATGAGGTTGGACAAATACCTGAAAGTGTCGCGGCTGATCAAACGGCGCACCCTGGCCAAGGAAGTGTGCGATCAGGGGCGCGTGGAAATCAACGACCGGCCTGCGAAAGCCTCCAGCACTGTCAAGATCGGCGACAAACTGGCAATTCGCTTCGGCCAGAAGATCGTCGTGGTCAAAGTGGAGGACATCAAGGAGAACCCGCGCAAGGAGGAGGCCGCTTCCCTGTACACCGTAGTAGGCGAAGTGCCGGTGCCGCGCGACGAAAAGGAAGAAGAGGACTACCTCAGAGGGTAGTCTTTTCTTTTTCTCACAAAAATTGACAATGACCAGGGAGCCTCTTATAGTAATAGCGAACAACTTACGCGAAGAATAGAGGGAGAAACTGTGGGGAAAGTCTTCTTGTTTTCGATCTTGTGGTGGCTGACCGGCAACCCGTTTGCCGCCCTGATCATCATTTTGCTTCTTTTGTATCTGCTTGATCTTCGCTTTGTCCGGCTGCTGCCCGACATTACCAAACCGTTTCGCCAAAACCGGCGTCTGGCTGCGCTCAAGCGTCAGGTAGCGCTCAATCCGCACGACACCTCGGCAAAGCTGGAGGCCGCCCGGCTGCTCATGGAGAGGCGGCGGTACGAGGAGGCATTGGCCTATCTGGAAGAGATAGCGCCGTCGATGGGAGAATCGGCCGAGTATCTGAGCGATCGCGGCATCTGCTGCCTCAAATTGGGCCGGGTGGAGGAGGGAGAGCGGCTGCTTCAGCAAGCTCTGACGATCAATCCGCGCGTCAAATACGGGGAACCGTACCTCCGGCTGGGCGAAGCCTATGCCGCCCACAACCAGCGCGAAAAGGCGCTGGGGTTCCTGGAAGAGCTGGCGTCCATGCACACGTCGTCGTGCGAGGTCTACTACAAGCTGGGGAAGCTGTACGCGGAGCTTACGCAGAAGGAACGGGCCAAGCAGGCGTTTCGCGAGGCGGTTGAGGTCTATCGCGGACTGCCGGCCTACAAGCGGCGCATGGAACGGCGGTGGGCGCTGCTGGCGTGGCTGAATCGATGAAGATCGACACGTGAATGCGGCCTTCTGGCCATCAGGGTGCAGCGAACACGGCTGCGGGAAACACCGGAGAAAGCGGTTCGCAGGGATTTGTTACCTGTTTGTAACGACTTCTTTCCCACTCATTTCCTATGATGGAGGGAGTTGCAGGAAAAGGAGGCGTTAATGGTGAACAAAAGCGCGAAAACAGGCTTGTCCGCGTTGTTGGCCGTCACGGTGTTGACCGGGCCGTTCGCGGCAGTTCCGCAGACCGTTCATGCCTTGACCGTGGAAGATGTTTCAGCAGACGATCCGGACACGGATGAGGAGACCGAATACACGATCGAGATTGAAATCGACAAGGACCTGAAGGCCGGAGACGAGATCATCGTCAAGTTTCCCAGCGATTACAAGGTGTACAAAAGTCTGAAACGGTCGGACGTCAGCTTGGAGGATGACCGTGGCCGCTCGATCGACATCAAGAGCGTGTCAGTGAGCAAGACCACCGTCAAAGTAAAAGTGGACGAACGGGTGAAGGCGGACACAACGCTGACCCTGACGATCGACAAGATCACCAATCCGAAAAGCAAGGGCGACTACACCATCAAAGTGGAGACCTCAAACGAGTCGTCAAAAAGCTACAAGGTGTCCGTCGGCAAATCCTCAAGCAGCAACAAAACAAGCAGCAAATCGTTCGAAGTCAGCCAAAGCAGTCAAGATGCGGGAGCTTCCACCTCGCTGACGCTGGGCAAAATCAGCCTGTCCAAGTCGGACAAGTTGAAAAAGGGCAAGTACATCTACGTCGATTTCCCGGCAAAGGACATGCTGCCGAAAAGCATCGACAAATCCGATGTCAAGGTTAACAGCTACAAAGCCCAGAACGTCTCCGTCACGGACAGTGACACCGTGCGAATCGAGGTGCCCAGCGGCGCGGACGGGGACAACTACATCAAGCTGGAGTTTGCCACATCGGCGGATATTCAAAACCCGTCCGAGGCCGGAACCAGCTACGTGTACAAGGTGTCGTACAACAATCGTACGTACGAGTCGGAGAAAGTCGAGATCAAGGATTCCAAAAAGGCGTCCTTTGACGTAGCCCTCTCCGACAAGGCTCCGGGGGCCCGCAGCAGTTACCGGATGGATCTGAATTTGTCCGCCAAAGTGAGCGGCGGCACCGACATCACGGTGGAGTTTCCCAGTGTGGACATGGTCCCGCCCTTCATCTCCGAGTCCGCGATCAAGGTGAACGGCGAACAGGTGACCAACGTCGGCGTCAGCGGCGGAAAGGTTTCTTTTCGCACGCCCAGCCGGTTTAGCAGCAGCAGCAAGCTGAGCATTGAGTTTGGCCTGGATGCCTTTGTGACCAACCCGAAAACAGCGGGATCGTACGAGCTGGTCGTCACGGTGGACAAGAAAAAGTACTGGTCCAAACCGTTCGACATCACCGGTATGGCAGTTCCCGCCGCGCCGGTGGCTGTGGACAACAGCACGGCCACAGTGGGGCTGACCAAAACGGCGGCGCAGGCAGTCACCGGCCTGCAGGTCGGAATCAAGGCACTGGGCATGCCGCTGGAGAAAAACAAGGGCTTTGTCGAAATCGTACTGCCGCTCGAATTCCGCGTACCGGCGTACATCCAGCCGAACAGCGTGACCGTCAACGGGGTTGCGGCCGCGTACGTCGGCGTTCGCGGCAAGAACGTGCTCGTCTACCCGGCGCAAGACCTCCCGGTTAACGTGCCGGTCCAAATCAACGTGCTGGAGTCGGCAGGCATCGCCGCACCGGCTGCGCCGGGCACCTACAGCATCGGGGTTTATACGTCCGAACAGCAGGGAGTGCTGTTCTCCCGCCCGGTTACCATCGTGTCGCCAAACGCAGTCAGCTTCAAGGCAAACGTGGCGTCGTTTACCAAACAGGGCAAGACGCAAGCCCTGGCAGCAGCGCCGTTCACCGTAAACGGCCACACGCTGATGCCCGCGTCTTTCTTCCGCGACGCGCTCGGCATGTCCGTGACCTGGACCAAGTCCTCCGCGCGGATCGTCAGCGGGGGCACTACCATCCAGTTCACGGTAGGGTCCAAGACCGCGACCGTCAACGGCAAGGCGGTGACGCTGCCGGTCGCCGTACAGGCGCGCAACAACATGCCGGTCGTGCCGCTCCGATTCGTCGCCGAGCGGACGCAGTACAAGATCACCTACTACAATGGCAACTACACCGTGTACAAGTAAACACACAAAAGCACGCTGCCCCGTTTCCGTAGAAACGGGGCTTAGTGTTGGGGCAGCCTCACCGTCATCTTCGGTGGGGCTGTTTTTTGGTCTAAAAGGACATCCCCCTCCATACGATGGTACAAGAAGCGGTACGTTAGGAGGGAGCAGGATGAACGACCAGATGAAGCGGCCTCGCCACGAAGTCGTGATGATCAACCGCCGCAGCCTGGCGATTTCCGGAGTGAAAAACGTCGAAAGCTTTGACAGCGAGGAGTTCTTGCTGGAGACGGAAGGCGGCTATTTAACCATACGCGGCCAGAACCTGCATATGAAAAACCTCAGTCTGGAGACCGGAGAAGTGGCGATTGACGGCCTGGTTCACGAAATGGTCTATCTGGAACAAGGGCACGCCAGCGACCGGTCCAGAGGATTCTTCGGGAAGTTGTTCAAGTGAGCATTGCCGTTCAGATTCAAACGGTTCTGGTCATGTCGGCGTGCGGGGCGCTAATGGGGATGGGGTACGATACCTACCACGTCTTGACAGGAAGAAGCAGACTGCCGGCGTGGCTGTTGTTTGTTTGCGACGTGTTGTTCTGGCTGGGCAGCATGGGGCTTGTGTTTTTCATCCTGGTCAAGGTGAATGACGGCATTGTACGGTTTCCCATCTTTCTCGGCATGTTGTTTGGGGCATGGGTGTATTTTGTCATAGGAAGTAAGAAGTATATCCAATTCCTGATGGCCGTGATAAAATTTTGTAAGTGGTTATATCGAACCATTTTGCGGGTGATTGACCTGCTCATCATCCGTCCCATCCTGTTTGTCTACCGCCTGGTCTTCATGTTGCTTGCGTCTTTGTACGCGGCCGTGATGACCGTGTTCGGGTTTGGGTGGAAGCTGGCGCGTTACACCGCGTCTCCTTTTGCCAGATGGGGTCGGCATTTGGGGAAAAAAATGTACCGAAACACAACAGGATTTTGGACCAATTGGAAGAATTGGTTTCACTCTAAGAAGAAGCAGGAGTAACGACATTAGAGGTGGCCTGACATGACTACACCATCCCCCTCTCACGTCAACAGAAAAGGGCAAAAGCGCAGGATACGTCTCTTTCTGTTCTTCGTCCTCTGCCTGTTTGTCTGGATCGGCTACACACTCTACCTCCAGAGTGGAATGCTGTCTGAGAAGGAAGCGGAGCTGGAAACCCTGAAGAAGGAAGCGGCCGAGGTACAGCAGCAGCAAGCGGAGCTGTCTTACAAGGCAAGCCGTCTGTACGACCAGGAGTACATCGCCGAACTGGCGCGAAAAGAGTGGTTTCTCACCAAGCCTGGGGAGAGCATATACGTGATTCCGGAATAGTCGCTCAGGTTATCTACGAGCAGAGGGAGGCTTTCCACTTTCATGGGAGTCGAGGTAGGGAGCAAGCTTGAAGGAAAAGTGACTGGCATCACGAAATTCGGCGCGTTTGTGGAGCTGCCCGGCGGCGTGACCGGTCTCGTGCACATCAGCGAAATTGCGGACACGTATGTGAGGGATATTCACCAGCACCTGAAAGTGGGCGATGTCGTGACGGTAAAGGTATTGCACGTCCGTGACGGCAAGATTGGCCTGTCCATTAAAAAAGCCCGGGACAAGGAGCGGGGGCCGCGTCCCCAGCGGGAGCGAGGAGACGGGTTTGAAGAAAAGCTGAGCCGGTTCCTCAAGGACAGCGAAGACCGCCAGATGTCTCTGCGGAAAAAACGGGACAAGCGAGGACGAGGTCGTTAGCGAAAGGTTTTGACTTTTTTCACTTTTCTTTCTAACAAAAATGCGCAATTTGACGATAAATTGAGGAAGGGCATTTTAAAAACGTGACGAATGGTAATTATTAAGCCCGTTTCGCTAAGCGCGAATCACCTGTCAGCCGACGTTGACCGCCAAAACGTCGGTTTTTTTTGTCCCTTTGCGTCAATGAATTTGTCGCACGATTCTGAGAATGCTTCAAGGTATTTTGACAAAATTTACAAAACCTCCTCCGTATAATGGTAACCACATTGATGCCAGAACGGGGTGGTGTAACGATGATCGCAAACAAAAACATATCCGACACGGGCCATGTATGGGCGCGCCGTGTCTCACAACAATGGGAAGCGGCGACAGGCAGCTGGGGGCAAAAGGTCGCAGATACCGCACAAAAATGGCATGTCCTTCCGATGTTGATGGGCTTTTTGCTCGGACGAGCCCTGATCCTGGAGGAGCTGTCGCCGTTTGTTGTGCCGTATCTCATGGTGATGTACTACCTGCGTCGGGATTGCGTAATCATTTCGGCTGCGGCGCTGATCCTCGGGGCGTTTTCGCAGGCGATTCCGCTGGGCCTGCAGGCGACCATCAGTGTCGCACTTGGTCTGTTCGTATGCAAATGGAGCGAGCGGTTCCGGCGGAAGGATTTTTCCCGGACGCCTCTTTTGGTGTTCGTGACGGTGTTCGTCAGCCATCTGCTGTTTGCTGTCATTACCAATCAGGTAACTACGTACAAACTGGTAATGGTGGCGGTGGAGGGCGTGCTCAGCTTTGTGCTGACGCTGATCTTCATCCAGTCGCTGTCGATCGTCTATTTGGCGAAACCGTACGAACCGCTGAAAAATGAAGAAGTGGTGTCGCTCGTCATCCTGCTGGCGTCGCTGATGACGGGGACGGTGGACTGGGTTGTCGAAGGCGTCTCCATGGAACACGTGCTCTCCCGTTACCTGCTGCTGCTATTTGCCTTTACCGGCGGCGGGACGATCGGGGCAGCGGTGGGGGTCGTCACCGGTCTTATCCTCAGTCTGGCCAACGTCAGCGCGCTGCTGCAAATCAATCTGCTCGCTTTTTCCGGATTGCTGGCCGGACTGCTCAAGGAGGCGGGCAAGGCAGGGGTCTCCGCCGGGCTTTTGATCGGCACGGCGATTCTGGCGATCTACGGCGGGGCGGAGGACACCCTGTACCTGTCGTTGACCGAATCGGGACTGGCCATCCTCCTGTTCGTCCTGACGCCGGCGGCTTTGTGGAAAAAAGTCGCCCGATTCATCCCCGGCACGCCGGAAAACCTGCAATCCCACCAGGAGTACATGCGGCGCGTGCGGGATGTGACGGCGGGGAAAATCCAGCAGTTCGCCGAGCTGTTCACGCAGCTTTCCAAAAGCTTTGCCCAGACGTCCGACGCCGAGGAGCGGGAAGAACAGGCAGACGTCTTCCTGAGCCGGGTGACCTCGTTTACCTGCCAGAAGTGCTGGAAAAAAGAACAGTGTTGGGAAAAGGATACGCAGGCCACGTATCAAGGGATGCGCTGGCTGGCGGAAAAACTGTACGAAACCGGCACGCTGGCCGGCGTTACTCCGCCGCGCGACTGGGAGCGCAAATGTGTCAAGGTGGACAAGGTGTTTACCGTAATGGAGCAGGAATTCGAACGGGAGCAGTCATTTGAGCAGTTGAAGCGGCAGGTGCGGGAAAGCCGCAAGCTGGTGGCCGACCAACTGTCAGGTGTCTCCCGGGTGATGAGCGATTTTGCCCGCGAGATTCAGCGGGAGGGCATGGAGCTGACCCTGCAGGAAAAGCAGGTGTCGCAGGCCCTGGAAGGACTGGGGCTGTCTGTGCGTCGTGTGGAGATCCATAACCTGGAGGAAGGCAAGGTAGACATCGAGATCAGCCAGCCGACCTGTTACGGACGGGACGAGTGTGCCAAAATCGTCGCTCCGATGCTGACCGAAATCCTGGGCGAGAACATCGTGGTGAGGGAGCGGCACTGCGAGCCGCAAAAGGATGGGGCGTGCCGGATGTGCCTTGCTTCCGCCAAAGCGTTCGACGTCGACATCGGAGTGGCCGGCGCCGCCAAGGACGGCAAGCTGTTGTCCGGCGACAGTTTCCGCACGATGGATCTGGGCAACGGCAAGATGGCCTTGGCGATCAGCGACGGTATGGGTAACGGCGAGCGGGCGTATCTGGAGAGCCAGTCGGCGTTGGACATGCTGCAGCAGCTGCTCCGGTCGGGTATCGACGAAAAACTGTCGATCAAGACCGTCAATTCCGTACTGGCGCTGCGCTCCACCGACGAGATGTTTGCCACGGTCGATCTCGCGCTGATCGACCTGCAGACCGCCCATGTCAGGTTTGTCAAAATCGGCTCTACCCCCAGCTTCATCAAACGGGGGGATGACGTCATCACTGTAACCGCCAGCAACCTGCCCGCCGGCATATTGGAGGATATCGAGGTGGATGTGGTTACGCGGACATTGAAGCCAGGCGACCTGCTAATCATGATGTCCGACGGCATTTACGAGGCGCCCCGACACATCGAAAACAGGCAGGTCTGGATGAAGCGGATGATTTCCGAACTGCAGACGGACGACCCGCAGGAAGTGGCCGACCTGCTTTTGGAGCGGGTGATCCGGCAGCACTCCGGCAGCATTGTCGACGATATGACCGTGCTGGTGGCTCGCCTCGACCGTTTTGTGCCGCAGTGGTCGGCCATCCAGGTGCACGGGATGCCCAAGCTGGAACGGCCGCGGGTCGTGAGCTGAAAGGTATGATTCCCTTCCCCTCTGTCGATACTGGTAGCGAAATACAAATATAGGCAGAATGGGGAGATTTTTGTGAAAGAAGCTACACTGCGGCAAATTCTGGTCGTTACAGACGGCTGCTCCAATGCCGGCATAAGCCCGGTGGCAGCAGCGACACTGGCCAGGGAACAAGGCATAACGGTAAACGTCATCGGCGTGATTGAAAAGGGCGATATGGGCGAGCAGGGGGAAAAGGAAATCCGCGAGATCGCAAATGCGGGCGGAGGTCTGTACGACATCGTTTACCCGCAGCAGTTGGCGCAAACGGTGCAGATGCTGACGCGAAAAGCCATGACTCGAACGATCCACCATGTCGTCAACAAGGAATTGAAGGAGATTTTAGGCGATTCCGCCATCGACGTGCTGTCTCCGGAAAAGCGGGTCCAGGTAGCAGGCATGGTGGACGAGCTGGGGGAACGGAGCCGTCTGGACGTGGTCATGCTTGTCGATACGTCCGGCAGCATGAAATCGAAGCTCAGCGCTGTTCAGCAGGCGATCCACGATTTCAGCATCAGCTTGCGCTCACGCAGCGGGCAGAGCCGCATGGCCGTTTGTTCATTTCCTGGGAAACAAAAGCATCTGGATGTGCGCATTCCGTGGACAGATCAGGTAGAACAGGCGCATCAGCTGACGTCCGGGCTGACCATGAGCGGAATCACGCCTACCGGACCGGCGATCGTAGAAGCGATTGCGCTCTTTGAGCACGTACAGCTCCCGGCTTCGCTGTCCGAACGCTTCCGTAACGAACAGGAAGAAGACGACGGCAGTCTGCGCGACCATGTCTTCTAACAAACCGACGATACCCGACCTGCCCCTGCAGTTTTGCGGCAAATGGAACCAAAAGTCGTACCGCGTCCTGCGGGAGCTGGGACGCGGGGCGAATGGCGCCGTGTATCTGGCCGCCCAGGGAGGCGTGCGGCGGGCCGTCAAAGTCGGGGCGGAGGGCATGGACCTTTTAATGGAAGTGAACGTGCTGAAAAGCGTGCAGCAGGGGCGGGATGCTCGCGTGGCGCCGCTGGTCAGCGACGTGGATGATCTGGTCATCAACGGCAAGACCTTTACCTTTTACGCTATGGAATACCTGGAGGGGGAGCAGTTGGATCGCTATGTCAAACGGATGGGGACCGATTGGGTGCCTATCCTGATGATCCAACTGCTGGCCCGGTTGGAGATACTGCACCGACACGGCTGGGTGTTCGGCGACCTGAAACCGGAAAACGTGATGGTCACCCATGCGGACAAGCAGGTTCGGCTCATTGATTTCGGAGGCGTCACCAAAATGGGGAACGCAGTCCGCCAGTTCACGGAGGAGTACGACCGCGCCGCATGGCAGGCGGGTGACCGGCGGGCCGACATCGCGTACGACCTGTTTTCCCTGGCGGTCATGGCCGTGCGTCTGTCGGCAGATCCGGAAATGTGGAAAAGCAGGCGCCAGGAACCGCGTCAAACCAGTCTGCTCTGTGATATAATACGGAACAGTGACAGCCTGTACCCGTATCGGGTTTCCCTTGTAAAAGCGCTTCACGGCAAGTACGCATCTGCAGGGGAGATGCGGTCGGAGATGCTCGCCATCGTGCGCGAGCGTACGATCGGCCATCGGGGCAAACAGGCGTCCGACTCTGCGGGTAAGCTGGTGGGAGGGCTGTTTGTCGCCTCCTTGCTGCTGCTTGCGGGGACTCTGTATTACGCATGGATGATGTGAAGGGTGTGACTTGTCGGTGTCCCCAGACTTGGTTATGGATACGTGCCTGTTGGCAGGCGAAATCATGTTGAAGAACGGCGGCGAGACGTACCGCTCAGAGGAAACAATGACGTTGATCGCGCGGGCGGCCGGTATGGATTCGGTCAACAGCTCGGCGACGCCGACCAGCATTATTCTTTCGTTTCGCATCAATGGGGAGGACCATACGCGTATGATTCGCACCCCCCACCGAACCATTGATCTGAACAAGGTCACGCTTGCCAACGACGTGTCCCGCCGCTTTGTCTCCGGGCAAATCACCTTGCAGCAGGCGTATCGGATGCTTTGTGAAATCGATCAGAAAACAACCATTTATCCGAAGTGGTTGCAGCTTGTGGCGGCTGGCATGGCCAGCGGCTCTTTTGCCATGCTTTCCGGCGGATATTGGTACGAACTGCTGCCGGCTGCGTTGGCGGCCGTAACGGTCAGATTAAGCTCCGATTTTTTTGAACAGTTATTCCGGGTGAAATTTTTCTTTGAGTTTGTCTCCGCGCTGTTGGGCGGAATGCTGGCACTGCTTATCGTTACGCTGTTTCCCGAACTGCGCATCAGCGTCCTCATCATCGGGGCGATGCTTCCGCTGTTTCCAGGTATTGCCATTACCAACTCGCTGCGGGACCTGATGGCCGGCGATCTGGTGGCCGGCGTGTCCAGAGGAGCGGAAGCGCTGCTCACGGCACTGTCCGTGGCAGCGGCGACAGCGGTTACCCTGTGGTTCACGAGGTGAGGTGCGATGATTCTGTTGAAAGGTTTGGGATTGAGCTTGTGTTCTTCGATCGCGTGGGGAATGCTGTTTAACGTGCCCGTCCGTACACTGCTGGCCTGTGGTTTGGCCGGCATGACGGGATGGCTGGTCTTTTCCCTGCTGCCGCTGTGGGGGGCGGAAGTGATGCTCTCCACGTTTGCCGCGGCGACGGCTGTCTCGCTGTTGAGCCAACTGCTTTCCATCTTTCTGCGCGTCCCGTCGACCAACTTTAGCGTAGCCGGCATTATTCCCCTGGTGCCCGGTTCGCTGGCCTACAAGGCGATGCTTGCCTTCGTCAACGGTCAGAACATGGAGGGAATATCGCTGGCTACGCAGACGGCGATGGTGGCCGGTGCGATTGCCTTCGGGCTGATTTTTGGCGTGTCGCTCGTGACCATCTGGAAAGGAGTCCGCCATGCGAAAAAACGTGCTGGAAAACGTGCGCAGCCACATTGAGCGGGAGGGGCTGTTGACGTCGGGCGACACCATCGTGGTCGGCCTGTCCGGCGGAAACGACTCGACGGCGCTTCTGCATATCTTGTGGTCGCTAAATCAACACTATCCCTATGGCTGGACACTGCACGCGGTGCACCTCAACCACGGCTTTCGCGGAGAAGAAGCGAGTGAGGACGCCCGCTGCGCGGAGGCTCTCTGTCGGCGGCTCGGGGTCGCGTTTCACCTGTTTGAACGGAATGTCCCCGCTTATATGGAAGAAACGGGGATGGGGGCACAGGAAGCCAGCCGGGCGATTCGCTACGAGCTGTACAGGCAAGTGGCTCAACGTCACGGCGCGGGCAAAGTGGCGCTGGGGCACCATGCCGACGATCAGGTGGAGACGATCCTGTTTCGGTTGCTGCGCGGAACGAGGCTGCACGGCCTGACTGGCATGCCGCAGCGCCGCTGGCTGGAGGAGGGCAAAATCGAGCTGGTGCGCCCGCTGCTGTCGACCAGCCGGTCCGATCTGGAGCGCTACTGCCGCGAGAACGGCCTTGCGCCGCGTGAGGACAGCAGCAACCGCTCGCGAAAGTACAAGCGCAATCTGCTCAGGCTGGACGTCATGCCGCTGTTGGAGCAGGTGAACGAACGCTACCGCGAACACATCCTGTCGCTTTCGGATGCGGTGCGGCAGGATGAGGCGTATCTGCAGCGGGAAAGCGAACGGCGCCTGGAACAGGTGGTAACCCGGAGGAAACCGGACGCTGTAACGGTTGATATTGACAAATTTCAAACTTGTGACGTTGCTTTACAAAGGAGAATGATTACTCTAATATTAAGTTATCTCTCAAGGCAAACCGAATGGTCTTCGCAGCATGTGGAGGCCGTTTTGCACATGATAGAGGGTAACCGTCCATCAGCCGAGCTGCATTTGCCCGAACAGGTGACCGTACAGCGAATGTACGGGCAGGTTTGTTTCCGGCGTGATGGACGTCATCGCCAGATACACGGTTTTCGATACCCGCTTGTTGTCCCAGGGACGACTTTGATCGCGGAGAGCGGAACCAGGATACATACGGTTATTCGTGAAAGCCCGGTCGATTGGGCACAACTGCCGGACAATGCGGTCGTTTTTGATGCGGATCGGCTTCCCGGGCCGCTGTTCGTACGCAGCCGAACCCCGGGTGACCGGTTCACCCCGTTTGGTGCAGAACATGCCAAAAAGCTGAAAGAGCTCCTGATCGACGCCAAGGTGCCGCTGGCGTGGCGGGACAAACTGCCGCTTGTGGTGTCGGGAGAGGAGTTGATCTGGGTGCCCGGCGTCCGCCGTTCCGCCACAGCGCCTGTCGATGATCAGACCAGGCGGGTTTTGTACATGGAAGTTGAGTTTGGAGAAGATTGGCGGGAGGTTTTATTATGAATGACGACATCAAGAAGATCTTGCTGACACAGGAAGAAATCGCTGCAAAAGTAAAAGAGCTGGGTGACATTCTCAGCGAGGAATACCGGGACAAAAACCCGCTGGTCATTTGCGTGCTGAAAGGGGCCGTTTTGTTCATGGCTGACCTGATCCGGCAGATGAACATCCCCTGCGAAATGGACTTTATGGCCGTCTCCAGCTACGGCAGCGGCACGGAGTCGAGCGGCATGGTCAAAATCCTGAAGGACCTGGACACCTCCGTACAGAACCGGCACGTGTTGGTCGTTGAGGACATCATGGACAGCGGTCTCACCTTGAGCCGTCTGGTGGAACTGCTTCGCCACCGGGAGGCAGCTTCGGTCAAAGTGGTGACGCTTCTGAACAAGCCGGAACGGCGCAAAGTGGACATTTCGCCGGACTACAGCGGCTTTACCATTCCGGACGAATTCGTGGTCGGCTACGGGCTGGATTATGCCGAGCGGTACCGCAACTTGCCGTACATCGGCGTGTTGAAACCGGAAGTGTACACCAAGTAGCTTTGTTGTGAAGACCCTGCTTCCTATGGTAAAATGTGAAAAGTGTCTGTTCGTGAGAGGAGGTAAGGAATGAATCGCTTTTTTCGTAACACCGGGTTCTACCTACTAATATTTCTTGTCACGGTCGGGATCGTGAATTTTATCCTCTCCGGTTCTGATAAGGTTGCGAAACTTACATATCAGGAATTCCGGGTACAACTGCAAGCTAACAACATTAGTGAGCTTTCCCTTCGTCCCGAGGGCAGCACCTATCGCGTGGAAGGTACGTTGCTGAAATCTCAGGGACAGGAAAACGAAAAGTTTATCACGTACGTGCCGTTGTACGATTCGGATATGATCGCGCTGCTGAACGAAAAGATTGATGCACAAAAAGTGAAACGGGTCGAATTTGGCCCGCAGGAAGGGAACAGCATCTGGCTGACGTTCCTGACCTCGATCATTCCTTTTGTCATCATCTTCATCCTGTTCTTCTTCCTCTTGAATCAGGCCCAGGGCGGCGGCAGCCGGGTGATGAACTTCGGCAAAAGCCGCGCGAAGCTGTACAACGAAGAGAAGAAACGCGTTACATTTGACGATGTGGCAGGGGCAGACGAAGAGAAGGCGGAGCTGGAGGAAGTCGTCGATTTCCTCAAGGACCCGCGCAAATTCAACGCAGTCGGTGCCCGGATTCCCAAAGGGGTGCTGCTGGTCGGCCCTCCGGGTACGGGTAAAACCCTGCTGGCGCGAGCCGTAGCAGGCGAGGCAGGTGTGCCGTTTTTCAGCATTTCCGGTTCTGACTTCGTGGAGATGTTTGTCGGCGTGGGTGCATCCCGCGTGCGCGACCTGTTTGAAAACGCAAAGAAAAACGCGCCATGTATTATTTTTATCGACGAGATTGACGCCGTCGGCCGCCAGCGCGGTGCGGGGTTGGGCGGCGGCCATGATGAACGCGAGCAGACGCTGAACCAATTGCTCGTGGAAATGGACGGGTTCGCCGGCAACGAAGGCATTATCATCATCGCTGCCACCAACCGTCCGGACATTCTGGACCCGGCCCTGCTGCGTCCGGGACGTTTTGACCGACAAATTACCGTAGACCGCCCGGACATCAAAGGACGGGAAGCGGTGCTGAAAGTCCACGCCCGCAACAAGCCGCTCGGCGACGATGTGAAGCTGGACGTCATCGCCCGCGGGACCTCGGGCTTTACCGGCGCCGATCTGGAGAACCTGCTGAACGAAGCGGCACTCCTGACCGCCCGGAAAAACAAGAAGCAGATCAGCATGGAAGAGGTAGACGAGGCGATCGACCGCGTCATCGCCGGACCGGCCAAGAAATCCCGCGTCATCAGCGAGGAAGAACGCCGTCTCGTGGCATATCACGAAGCGGGTCACACCATCGTCGGCTATCATTTGAAAAATGCGGAAATGGTGCACAAGGTGACCATCATTCCGCGCGGTCAGGCAGGCGGTTACACCGTCATGCTGCCAAAAGAAGACCGCTTTTTTGCCACCAAGTCCGATCTGCTTGACAAGATCACCGGTCTGCTGGGCGGACGGGTTGCAGAAGAGCTGGTGCTGGGCGACATCAGTACCGGTGCGCACAATGACTTCCAGCGCGCGACGGCAATTGCTCGCAGCATGATCACCGAGTACGGCATGAGCCGTCTGGGCCCGATGCAGTTCGGCCGCAACCAGGGACAGGTGTTCCTCGGCCGCGACATCGGCCACGAGCGCAACTACTCCGACCAGATCGCCTACGAGATCGACCAGGAGATGCAGCGCATCATCAACGAGTGCTACGAGCGATGCAAAGAGCTGCTCATCAAGCACCGCGACCAGCTCGAGCTGGTGGCGACCACGCTCCTGCGCGTCGAAACGCTGGATGCGGAGCAGATCAAGCGGCTGATCGAAACGGGCAAACTGGAAGAAGACGACACGGCAGCGGACAACAGCGATGTCGTAGTCAATATCCAGCCCAAAAAGGACGAAGAGACAAACGAAGAACCGAAGGCATAAGGAGCGCTGTGTGCGCTCCTTTTCGTTTGGAGACAAAGTCCGTGGTGTCATGGGTGATAGGGCCCGCTCGGACCAGGCGGGGTCAGTCGAGGTCTGCCTGCTTATGGGCGGGGAGCACTAGGCCGCCTGGCGTGATCGGGAATTATGCGTCCCTCCTATTGAAACTGGGAACAGAATCGGGTACAGTGAAGGTGAATCAACGGAACACGTACGGAAGGAAAAAGTGCAGGAGCGTCAGCCTGCGCTTTTCTATTAGCAAAGGAGGAGATGGCGTTGTTTTCCCAACTGCGCTTGGCGGCTTTTGACATGGACGGTACGTTGTTGAACGAGGACGCACGGATGACGGAGGCGACTCGGGAGGCGTGCCGTCTGCTCCAGGCCAGCGGCTGCAAGCTGGTGCTGTCGACGGGCAGAACGTACCCGTCGGCCCGACTTCCGATTGACGGCTTTCCCTTTGACGGCTACGTCTGCAGCAACGGGGCGGCCGTGTACGAAGCGGACGGACGGCTGGTGCAGCGCACCTTTTTGCCGGCGGACATGGTGCGGGAAGTGGTGGATACACTTCGGCAGGAACTGCTGTATTACGAACTGCACGACACGGCCGGCAACCGCTGGATGGTGCAGGAAGACCGGGAGCGCATCGAAACGCTGATCGGGGAGGATGCTTCGGTGGAAGGCCTGGAGCTGCGCCGCCATGCGTTTTACGAATGGGCCCGCGTCGCACCGTTGGAGGAGATGATGCGGCTGGTATCGACAGGCGAAGCGGAGATCGTCAAGCTGTTTATCTGGCACCCTGTACCGGAGCAGCTGGAACCGGTGCGTCAGCGCCTGGAACAGTGGGGCGAGTCAGCGGCGATCACTACCTCGGGTCCGTACAACATCGAGGTGATTCCCAAACACGCGTCCAAGTGGGAGGGACTTCTTTATTTTATCCGCAAGTGGGGCTTTACCCCGGAACAGGTCATGGCGTTTGGCGACGCGGACAACGACCGCGAAGCGCTGACCCATGCCGGCTACTCCGTGGCGATGGAGAATGCGGACCCGGCGATCAAAAAAATCGCCCGGTTTATTGCCCCGCACCACAATGAAGACGGGGTCGCCCGGTTTATCCGGGAACGCGTGCTCGGGCGCGGGTAAAAACCAGCAGTTCCCCCAAGGACAATACATTGACAAGGGGGAGCATTGGGATTACAATGGCCCTAAGTTACGACACCATGTAGGGGGATATTCCATGGAAGCCTTGGCGTTAGAGAAGAAAGCGCAGCGAAATGCTGAGTTACGCGAACGGCTGATGCAGTTGAAAAAAGAACGCAATGCCATTATCTTGGCTCACTACTACCAACGGCCGGAGATTCAGGAAGTGGCTGACTATATTGGCGATTCGTTTGGTTTGGCCCAAAAGGCGAAAGAGACCGATGCGGACGTGATACTGTTCTGCGGCGTTCACTTCATGGGAGAAAGTGCAAAAATTCTCAATCCCAACAAGAAGGTGATCATTCCCGACGAGCGGGCCGGCTGTCCGATGGCGGACATGGTCAACGTGGAAGGCCTGCGCCGCCTCAAAGCTCAGCACCCCAACGCCAAAGTCGTGGCGTACATTAATACTTCGGCAGACGTGAAAGCGGAAACATACATCTGCTGTACGTCTTCCAACGCCAAACGCGTGATCGAGTCCATCGACAGTGACGAGATCATCTGGGTGCCGGACAAAAACCTGGGCCACTACGTCTCCCAGTTTACCGACAAGAAAATGATCATCTGGGAAGGGTACTGCAACACCCACGACCAGCTTTCCGTCGAAGACATCATGACGTTGAAACGGCAGCATCCCAACGCGCTGGTCGTCGTCCATCCGGAGTGCCGTCCGGAAGTGGTCGCCCTGGCAGACTACGTCGGTTCCACGACGGGCATTTTGAAGTTCTGCCGCGAGTCCTCCCACAAGGAGTTCATCATCGGGACCGAAGACGGCACGCGCTACATGCTGGAGAAGGACAGTCCGGACAAAACCTTTATCTTTGCGTCGAAGTACCTGGTCTGCCCGAACATGAAGGTAAACAACCTGAAAAAATGCGTGGAAGCCTTGGAAAACATGAAGCCGGAAATTTACGTGCCGGAGGATATCGCCAACCGTGCTCGCGCTTCGTTGGAGCGCATGCTGGAAGTGGCGCCGGCGTAACGACACAGGCGAGCAAACAGGAAAAAACCTGCACCCGTGTGCACGATGCGCGAGGGTGCAGGTTTTTGCTTGTGGGGGCACATGCAGCGGGCGCGTCCCCGGCAAGACAGGGCCCGCGTAATTACGATGGCATCGGGGTAGGCGTCGGTTCGGCGTAGCCTTCCTTGTAGGTGTCGTCGATAAACTGGCGGATTTCCTTGACCGATTTGCCCTCCTGCTTCAGTTTGGACGAGACGATGGCGATTTCCATGCAGACGCCGCAGCGTGTGCCGTGATCGTCCCAGACGATGGAGCCGTCTTCCCGTTCTTCCTTGATAAAGCAGTTGCCGTTGTGCTGATGGCCGGCGCTTTCCCCGCAGCCGCAGTAGCATGGAATGGATTTCAACAGGTCGCGGTTGGCGGCGGCGATTTTATAGGCCGCTACGATCTGGGGGTCCAGATCGTTCAAAAAGCTGGGCAGTTGGTCCGCCGAGGCGGTCAATTCCTGCAGGTCTCCATTGGGGGCGTGCTGTTGGTGACCGGAGTGGTCGCCCTGGGCATTATCCTGCCCGTCGCAGCCGGCAATCAGGGCCGCCGCCAGGAGACTGATGGCGAGCAACGGTTTCCGTTTCATGCGGGACATACCTCCTTGCGACAATCATATCATATCCTTGTGCAGAAAGTGTGAAAGCCAGCAGGTAAATCGGAATAAATCCTATTTACATCCCGGTCATCTGTCTGTATAATTAAGAACGACATCTTGTAAATCGTAATGATTATGAATTTGGAGAGGACGAGTAAGGATGAAAAAGAGCCTGTTAACTATACTGAGTGTCATCACGGCGGCAGCGCTTGCCGGCTGCGGAGCGCAGGACGCCTCCCAAAACGGGCCCCAGACAGATGCGGGCGCGTCAAAACTGAAAGTATACACCTCCATCTATCCGCTGGAGTTCGCGGCCAAGCGGATCGCCGGCGATCACGCCGAGGTAACCAACATCGTGCCGACCGGCGTTGAACCCCACGATTTTGAACCGACGGCACAGGACATGGTCGGCCTGTCGGGAGCCGATCTGTTCATCTACAACGGCAATGGCTTTGAGGCGTGGGTGGACAAGGCGGTCGAGGGTCTCGACAAAAACAAGACGGTTGTGATCAACGCCACGGAAGGATTGGAACTGCTCAAGGCCGCGGAGGATCACCAGCACGGTGACGAACATCAGGAAGGGAGCGCGGAACACGGACACGAGGAGCACGAGGAAGGAGGCTCGACAAAGGCCCACGAGCACGGGCAGTTTGACCCGCACGTATGGCTCGACCCGACCATGCTGAAGGAGCAGGCCGAAAAGATCAAGGCGGCGCTGGCGCAAAAAGACCAGGCGCACGCGGCCGATTACGAAGCGAACTTCAAGCAGCTGGCCAGCGACTTGGACCAGCTTGACCAGGAGTTTCAGGAGATGGTGGCAAAGGCGCCGAAAAAAGAATTTATGGTCTCTCACAGCGCATTTGCTTACCTGGCGCACCGTTATGGATTGAAACAGGTGGCCATCTCCGGACTTAACCCGGCGGATGAACCGTCCCCTTCCGACATGAAGGAACTGGTGGAGCACATCAAGGAGCACAACATCTCCTACGTTCTGTTTGAAACGCTGGTCTCTCCGAAAGTGGCGGAGGTCATCGCCAAAGAGGCAGGCGTGAAAACAGGCACGCTCAACCCCTTGGAAGGACTGACGGAACAAGAAGCTCAGTCCGGCAAGGATTATCTCTCCATCATGCGCGACAATCTGAACATGCTGCGCACAGCGCTGCAGTAAGAAGACGAGGTTGTCCTCCGAGTGTGCTTGCCCGTGCCGGTGAATGCGAAGGATATGTGTATACTTGAGGATTTTGGCTAATCGTAGTAGGATGAAGGGAGCAAATCTGAATAAATCCGATTTGAGAAGGGATTGTCTTATGGAACGGACGCATCACAAAGAGGCCGTGGTACAGCTCACTTCGGTCAGCTTTCAATACGAAGATAAAGTGGTGCTGGACGACGTCACCTTTACGCTGGAGCGGGGGGATTTTGTCGGCATCGTCGGTCCCAACGGGTCGGGCAAATCGACATTGATGAAGCTGATCCTCGGTCTGCTGCCGGCGACCAAAGGGAAGGTGGAGCTGTTCGGTCAGCCGCTCTCCCGGTTCCGCGACTGGACCAAGATCGGTTACGTCGCCCAGCAGGCTGCCCACGGCGCGGGCGGTTTTCCGGCTACCGTGCGGGAAGTGGTCTCCTCCGGCCTGGTGGGCAAGGTCGGGCTGTTCCGCCGCCTGAAGCCGCACCATCACGAGAAGGTGCGGGACGTGGTGGAACGCGTCGGCTTGGCGGAAAAGCTGGATCAGCGGATCGGCAGCCTGTCTGGCGGTCAGCTCCAGCGGGTGTTTATCGCCCGGGCGCTGGTGGCGGAGCCGGAACTGCTGATCCTCGACGAACCAACGGTGGGCGTGGATCAGGAATCGATCGAGCAGTTTTACGAGCTGCTGCGCTCGCTCAAGGAAGAGAACGGCATGACGATGATGATCGTCAGCCACGATGTGGGCGTGATGACCCAGTGGGTGAACAAGGTGGCCTGCCTGCAGCGGCGGCTGCACTTCCACGGGACGGCGGACGAGTTTGCCCACAGTCACGAGCGCATCTTGCAGCAGATGTACGGCGATACGGTGAAGCTGCTCGCTCATCATCATTGACAATCGGGGAACGGAAAGAAGGAGCATGACCATGCTGGCTGACTGGTGGCAGTATGACTTTTTGCGTTACACCCTGCTGTCCGGGGTGCTGATCGGACTGATTTGTCCCATATTGGGGACGTTTTTGATTGTGCGCCGCCTGTCGATGATGGCGGACGGACTGTCCCACGTGACGCTTTCCGGCGTCGCGGCGGGGATGCTGCTGTCCAAAAAGGTGGCGCTGTTTCAAGCGGTCAATCCGCTGTTTTTCGGCATGTTGTTTTCGGTGGCAGGATCGCTGTTTATCGAGCGGTTGAGAAAGGTATACAAATCGTATCAGGATTTGGCGATACCGATCATCATCTCCGGCGGGCTGGGGCTGTTTACGGTATTGATCAGCATCGCCAAAGGATTTAACGCCGACCTGTACTCGTACTTGTTCGGGAAGATCGTCGCCGTGACCAAGGACGACTTGTATGCGCTGATTGGCGTGGCGGCGGTGGTGCTGGTCACCGTGTTTTTGCTGTACAAGGAGCTGTTTGCCGTCTCGTTCGACGAGGAATTTGCCCGCGTCTCCGGGGTGGCTCGCCGGTCGATCAACCTCTGGTTCATGGTGCTGGTCGCGCTGACGATCGCGGCGTCGATGCGGATTGTCGGCGTGCTCTTGATCTCGGCGCTGATCACCATACCGGTGGCGGCCAGCCTGCAGATTGCCGGCAGCTTCCGCCAGACGATCCTGTACGCGATCGTCTTCGCGGAGATGTCCGTGCTGGTCGGCCTCTACCTTGCTTATCTGCTGGACTGGGCTTCAGGTGGTACCATTGTATTGATGGCTGTTCTCATCTTGGTTGCGGTATTGGGAGTGAAACGGCTGAGGGCCGCTCTGCGGTAAGACCATAGTAAGCGGGAAGGAGCGTTGGCGATGACGGTAGAAGAAGCGCTGCAGATATTGAAAGAAAACGGATACAAATACACCGGCAAACGGGAAGAGATGATCCGCATCTGCGCGGAAGAGAAACGGTACCTGTCGGCCAAGGAAATCATGGAGCGAATCAGGGACCACTACCCCTCCCTCAGCTTTGACACAGTCTATCGCAACATCTCCACATTTGTGAAACTGGGCATCCTGGAAGAGACGGAGCTGGACGGGGAAGGAAAGTACCGGCTGGCCTGCTCGGTTGACGGCCACCACCATCATCACGTGATTTGCACGGTATGCGGCAAGACGTCGGCACTGCCCGGCTGTCCGATGAGCGTGCTGCAATCGATCCCGGAGGAATTCCAGGTGACCGGCCACAAATTTGAGGTATACGGTACGTGCAAGGAGTGCCGGCCGGCACAGTGAGCGGCCGTCTGTACAGGAAAAAAGGCGCGCTCTCTGTAAATGGGACGTAATGGATTGGACGCAAGCGAACGCATGAGCGAAACATGCTGCCTGAAAATGGGCGGCATGTTTTCTTTTTTGCCGCTCCCGTTTTTGGGGGAGCCGGGTAGTGACAAATGTTTTCCGCTGGCTGTAACGAGCGGCGATCGGCCATCTGCTTGTTTATCGGGCGGCATACCGGCTTTTGGCGGCAAACGGGTATTTGCTATAATGAGTGGGACAAGATGTGCCATTTGATCACACGGAAGAGAGAAGGGACACAGCGGCATGATTCCCCGTTATATCGTTGACTTTGACCTGCATACGCTGCCTCGTGTAAAAACGGACGTGGCGGTGATCGGCGCCGGGATTGCCGGGTTGTACACGGCACTTCAGGCGAGCGAGTACGCCGACGTGGTACTGATCAGCAAAAAGGGGCTGGACGACAGCAATACCCGCTGGGCCCAGGGAGGGATCGCCGCTGTGACGGCCAAATCGGACTCCCCCGCGCTGCACCGGCAGGATACGTTGATCGCCGGAGCGGGCCTCTGCTCGTACGCAGCGGTGGAGGTGCTGGTGCACGAAGGACCGGAGCGGTTGAAAGAGCTGATCGCGTACGGTACGAAATTTGACAAGGACGCCCAGGGGCGCTATGAGCTGACCAAAGAGGGAGCGCACAGCAAGCGGCGGATCCTGCACGCCCACGGCGACGCGACCGGGGCGGAGATCGTCCGCGCCTTGTCCGCCCGTGTGCGCGATCAAGCCAACATCACCGTGCTGGAAAACCACTTCGCGATCGATGTGGTGACACAGGACGGCGAGTGCGTCGGAGTCATCGTGCAGAACCAGGAAGGCGGCCTGTTTTTCCTCGAATCAAACGCAACCGTGCTGGCGACGGGGGGAGCGGGACAGCTCTACCGCTACACGACCAACCCCGACATCGCCACGGCGGACGGGATCGCGATGGCGTACCGCGCCGGGGCACGGATCAAGGACGTGGAGTTTATTCAATTTCATCCCACCGCGCTTTACTACCCGGGAGCGCCCCGTTTTCTCATCTCGGAGGCGGTGCGCGGGGAAGGAGCCATTTTGCGCAACACCAGCGGCGAGAGGTTCATGGAAAAATACCACCCGCAAAAAGAACTGGCTCCCCGCGACGTCGTGGCCCGGGCGATCGTGTCGGAGATGGAAAAGACCCATTCGTCCTACGTATACCTGGATATTACTCATGAGTCGGAAGAGCTGATCAAGCACCGGTTTCCGACCATCTACCGGTTCTGCCTGCAGTACGGGCTGGACATGGTGACGGACTGGATTCCGGTGGCGCCCGCCTGCCACTACATCATGGGCGGGGTGCAGACGGATCTGAATGGCGAGACCTCCACCAGGCGGCTGTTTGCCTGCGGCGAGGTGTCCTGCACGGGGGTGCACGGTGCCAACCGGCTGGCGAGCAACTCGCTGTCGGAGGCGGTGGTGTTCGGTCACCGCATCGTTCGCCGCATCCGCGAGCTGACGCCGCTGCCCGAGGTGCGTCCGTTTGCCGCGGTGGAGCCAAAGCGGACATCCCGCAGCGTGGACACGCGGGAACAGCGGGTCCGCTTGCAAAAACTGATGCTGCGCCACGTGGGCTTGAAACGGCATGAGAAAGGACTGCGAAAAGCGCTGGACGAGCTGGAGCGCATGCAGCAGTTTTGTTACGGAACGTACAGTGACCGGGAATCGTTTGAGTTTCTCAACCTGCTGAATACCGCCGTGCTGACGACGCGCGCGGCACTGCTGCGGGAGGAAAGCCGGGGCGGTCACTATCGCATTGATTTCCCCAACAAGGACGACCTGATTTGGCGCAAGCACATCATCCAATCGATCGGCGAAGGCGTGCGCGAGGAGAGTGAACAGTACGATGTGGAGTAAACGGGAATTGCAGCGCAAAATCGAAGAGTGGCTGCAGGAAGATATCGGATTTGGCGACGTGACTACAATGAGCACCATCCCGGAAACGGCGCAGGGCGTCGGGATTCTGTACGCAAAGGAAGCGGGCGTCATCGCCGGTCTGCCGGTGGCGCAGTTGGTGTTTGAAACAGTGGACCCGACGCTGTCCTTTACCGCGCTGGTGAAGGAAGGGGCCCGCGTCGAAAAGGGGGAGCAGATCGCCGAAGTGAGCGGTTCGGTCCGCTCCATTCTCAGCGGAGAGCGGCTGGCGCTCAACCTGCTGCAGCGCCTCTCCGGCATCGCCACCCGGACCAGCGAGTACGCCCAAGCGGTCTCCGGCACCAAGGCGCGGGTGGTGGATACGCGCAAAACCACACCGGGGCTGCGCATGCTGGAGAAGTACGCGGTCCGCGTCGGCGGCGGTCACAACCACCGCTACGCCTTGTATGACGCGGTGATGATCAAGGACAACCACATCAAGGGCGCCGGCGGCATTGCCCAGGCGGTGGCTTCGGCCCGGGCGGCGGTTCCGCACACGATGACGATTGAGGTGGAGACGGAGACGCTCGACCAGGTGCAGGAGGCGCTGGACGCAGGGGCGGACATCATCATGCTGGACAACATGCCGCTGGACGTAATGAAACAGGCGGTGACGCTGATTGGCGGCCGCGCCGTGGTGGAAGCCTCCGGCGGCGTCACGCTGGACACAATCCGTTCCATCGCGGAGACGGGTGTGGACGTCATCTCCGTCGGGGCGCTGACGCATTCGGTCAAGGCGCTGGATATCAGTCTCGATCTCAATACACGTAAACGGTAAGGGGAACCCGCATGCTACTGGTGATGGATGTCGGCAACTCCAATATTGTCATGGGACTGTATACGGGCGAAGAGCTGCGGCACCATTGGCGGATCGCCACCGACCGCAACAAGACCGAGGATGAGTACGGCATGCTGGTCCGCAGTTTGTTTGACAGCGTCGGCCTGACGCTGGATCAGGTGGACGGGGTGATCATCTCTTCGGTGGTGCCGCCGCTGAATCTGACGATCGAGCGGATGTGCGACAAATACTTCCGCATCAAGCCGCTGATCGTCGGACCGGGGATCAAGACCGGCCTCAACATCAAGTACGAGTATCCCCGCGAGGTGGGCTCGGACCGGATCGTCAACGCGGTGGCGGCCATCCATCATTACGGCGCGCCGCTGATCGTCGTCGACTTCGGGACGGCCACCACGTTTTGCTACGTGGACGAACGGGCACAGTACTGGGGCGGCGCGATCGCTCCGGGGATCAGCGTCTCCACGGAAGCGCTGGTGAGCCGCGCTGCCAAGCTGCCGCGCTTCGAGATGACCAAACCGCCCAGCGTGGTGGGGCGCAACACGATTACTGCCATGCAGGCCGGAATCTACTACGGGTTTGTGGGCCTGGTGGAAGGCATCGTACGGCGGATTATCGCCGAGAACAAGACCCGCCCCACCGTGGTGGCGACCGGCGGCCTGGCCTCGTTGGTCGCAGATGAGGCATCGTGCATCGACGTGGTCGATCCCTACCTGACCTTGAAGGGACTTCGCCTGATCTACGAACGAAATCAATAAGGGGCGTACGCGCAAAGAAACGCGTGCGCAGTGGAAAGAGAAAGCCGCAGCTTCTTCAGGAATGCTGCGGCTTTTCTCTTTTCGGTGGCTTATCGGCAATAGCTTCTTGTTTACATTTGTGATAAGAAATGGTAATGTTTGGCTGATAGAACATGATAGATTTATAAAAGCGGCATTCTTACAAGCATGACGAGTGCAGGAGAATGGCGATGCTCCGGGCGACTGTACGTGTGCAGGGAATCAACGGGGTGAATGAGGAGAAAATGAAATCTGCCAGTTTTATAGTCATGAGAACGATCGCATTTGGAATCGGCCTTACGTTTCCATTTGTATCCGCTCTTTGGAAGATTGTCATATTGATTCTGTTCTTTATTTTCAGGTTGATAGATATCGAGAGGGAGCGAAAGCCGATTGGCGTCACTTCCTTGTTCTTCTTCGGTATGTTACTTGCCTACGTATACAGACTGTTCTAGCCGCAGCGAGATTTGATTGTTTACGAAAGGACAATTGCAGAGCGGAGCAGTGAGAAGGACTGCAGGGTTGGCGGAACACGTAATCGGGAGGGGAATTTCGTGGGAGAGTGGACCCCTCCGGCGGTTGCCGTTTTGCTTGTGCTGTTACTCCTGGGTATTGTTGCTGCAGCTATAAAAAATCTGTTTACAGATTTTGCAGGGGTTGAAATTGAAGAGGTAATCGAGAAGATGAACGAAAAACCGGCACCAACCGGATAATGAAATCGGTCAGTCCCAGACGTTTTGTCCCCCGTCTGTGCCGCTCCACACCTGGAGCGGCTTTTTTTGTCCCGTTATCCCTTTGTACGCTGATGGCAGCATACAGGAGAGGAGGTTGCGGGATGTCGATACATCCGCTGCGGCTGGTGGCGATCCTGCTGTTGGCGGCCTGCGTGGCGGCCGGTGCGTATCACGTGCTGAAGCCGCACACGATCGCCTACGTCAAACTGCGGCAGGGAGTGGTCAAAGAAAGCGGACAGCGGTTGGAAGCGTCCGACCTGGAGCGGGCGGAGCTTTCGCTTGGCGGCCTGTTTCGCATGCAGTCGTCTCCGGTGCCGGGGCTGATCGCGTGGGAGGAGGCGCCGCGCTTCGTCGGCCTGCCCCTGGCCCGCCGGGTAGAGGGAGGCCGGCCGCTGTTGGCCGAGGATGTGGAACGGCCGGGTGCAGCAGGGCAGGAGCAGGCACTGGGTGCATCCATGACCGGCATCAGCATCCCCGTCGACAACGTATCGGGTGTGACTCCCTACGTCGCTGTCGGGGAGCGGGTACACGTGTATGCATCGTTTGAAGACGACGCCGGCGCCCACACGGGGCTGCTTTTGAAAAACATGCCGATCATCGGCGTCCAGCGGGAGATGGAGGGGGATCATCCCCGGCTGAAGGCGGTGACCCTGTCGCTCAGGATGGACGAGGCCGTTCTGCTTACCCATGCGCTACACTACGGCAAAATCCGCCTGGGCCAGGCGTCACCGGCAGACGGGCAAACAGCAGGTATTGGTGACGCGGCGTTTGCCGCCGCCTTGATCAAGACCAAAAAACGATGGATCGACGGAGAGGAGGAACGTTCGTGAGAAAACGACTGCTGATCGTGGATGACGATCCCGCCGTGGGCAGCGCGCTTGGGGAGCAGTTGGCTGGCAGCCAGTGGCTGGAGCCGTGCGGCCAGGCGGAAAATGTGGAAACCGCCTGGCGGATGCTGCGTGACGTCCGGCCAGATCTGGTGCTGCTGGGCGGGATCAGGGAGGCCGAACGAGGCGTGCTGTGCCAGCAATTTCGGCTGGCGTTTCCCCATTTGGCGTATATCGCCGCATGCGAGCCCCGGGAGCTGGCGTGGGAACCGTTTTTTCGCAACCTGGGCATATGGGTAATCGCCAAGCCGATCCAGCCCGGACAGTTGGAGGCGCTGGCGATGCAGCACGCTTCCCTGCAGGTGCTGCCGATGGGAGGAGTGCAAGCGGGAGGAGCCCCAGCGTTTGCCGCAGAGAGTGGATCTGCGCCCGGTCTTCATGTCGTCGCCGAGGCGAAACCGGTCCAGCCTTACCGGGAAAGCCGCTCGTCGAGCAAGCACCTGATTACCGTCTACGGCCCCAAGGGAGGGGTAGGTAAGACCTTTCTGTCGCGGGAGCTGGCGGTCTATTTTTCCCTGCAAAAGCGGGACGGGCGGCCGCTCAGGGTGCTGGCAGTCGACTTTAACCTGGATTTGGGCACGTTTGCCACGTCGCTCAATCTGCCGCGTTCGCCCAACCTGTTCACCTGGGTGCAGGACATCGATGCCCGGCTGCAGGAACTGGTTCGCCGTCACGGCAAAGATCCGCTGGACGTACGCCCCGAGGAGTGGCAGGAGTATGTCGCGGCCGTGAAGATGCAGCCCGAAGAGGTGGACAAGTACGTCGTTACCTATGAGGAAACGGGCCTTCACGTGCTCACGTCGCCGCGGGACATCCGGTACAGTTTTGAGATTCGCGACTACCACCTGTACCTGATGCTGGAAACGCTCAAACACAGCGCGTACGACGTGATCCTGATCGACACGGCACCCGATACGACGGACGCGACGATCCAGGCGTTGTTTTTTGCCGATCGCGTGGTGATGGTCGGAAATCCCATCGTAGATTCCATTGAAAATATTCAACGGATGTTAAAACTGCTGCGGGAGGCGGAATATCCGGAGGAGCGGATTCAATTGTGCATGAACCGGATGCAGAAGCGGGAGATGTTTACACTGGACGAGATTCGGGCGTATTTTCACCTGCATCCGAGCCAAAAGATCCACCCGATCCCGGATGACGCGGAAGTGAAAAAGTCGATCAACACCGGGACGCCCATGGTGCTTCATCCCGGCAGAAGCGCGGCAAAAGAGGCGATCGAAGCGCTCGGCAGCATCCTGCTGCCGCTGGATTCAGCCAAAAACGACAGCGTCAAGGGAAAAGCGAAAGAGCGGCCCGCCTTGTTGAAATGGCTGTGGCGGTAAGGAGGGAAACGTGATGAATTTTGACCGAAAAACGCTGCTGGGGATTCAAACGGCAGGACGAGAGCGGTTTGACCTGCGATCCCATGTGCGGGAAACGGCGCGCGCGCCGCAAACGCTAAACGAGCGGATGCACATGCAGCAGCCGGTCGGCGACAAGCGGATACCGGCGGAGACAGAGGCGGCCGTCCGGACGCAAATTGTGGAGAAACACGGAAAGCGGCTGTGGGAGGAAAAGCATCAGCCGGCGTATCTGGAGGAACTGTCCCGCGATATCCGCCTGCTGCTGGAGACCAGCACGTCGCTTGCCTCCGCGCATTTGGAAGTCGAGGTGGAGCGGCTGCTGCGCTCGCTGATTGGCTGGGGCCCCTTGGACCCGTTGCTGGAGGACCCGGACATCACGGAAATCCTGTTTCACCGCTACGACCGCCTGGTGGTGGAGCGCAAGAGCACGGGAAGGTTGGAAGTGCCGGATGTTCCCGTGTTCCGGGACGAGGAGGAGATGCTCCGCCTGCTGGAGCAGATCGCCGCCTCGATGGGTCGGGAGTTTAACGAAACCAGGGCGGAATTAAATACCCAGCTTCCAGACGGCTCACGCATCTCGGCAGCCCACCGCTCCATTTCGCCGGACGGCCACATGCTGACGATCCGCAAACACCGCGATTTGCTGACAGAGGCGGACTATTTGGCCTACGGTTCGATCTGCGAGCCGATGCTTCGCTTTTTGCAGTGGGCGGTCGGCTTGTCCCGTGCATCCGGGCTGGTCAGTGGCGGGACGGGGTCGGGCAAGACCCATCTGCTCAATCTGATCTCGCAATACGTGCCGCACCACTTGAGCATCATCACGATCGAGGACGTGCTGGAACTGAAACTGCAGCATCCGTTCGTCCGCCGCTTTCTGGCCAAACCGCCCAACCATGAGGGAAAAGGCGGGTTTTCCATCCGGGATTGTGTCCGTCTTTCGCTGCGCAAACGGCCGGACGTGATTATCGTCGGCGAGGTGCGTGGAGGGGAGATCGTCGACATGCTGTGGGCGATGAATACCGACCACCCGGGCAGCTGGAGCACGGCCCACGCCAATTCGCCGCGTGCGCTGGTTGACTCGACCCTGCCCATCCTGTTCGGCAAAGCGGATGAGACGTACAGTTCGTTGGAGCGCAACTTGATGATCGGTTCGGCGCTCGACCTGATTGTGCAGGTCAAGCGGTTCGAGGAGGACGGCAGCCGCAAAGTGGTGGCGATCACCGAAGTGGTGGGAACCGGTCAGTCGCACGAGGAGCTGATCCGGCGGGCCTGCAACGTTCGGCAGGTCATCGCCGAACGCGTATATTTGCAGGACATCTATGTGTACGAACCGACAGGGATACGGGACGGCAAAGTGGTGGGACAGTTCAGATGGACCGGCTACAAGCCGGAGAAACTGGTGCGGCGCTGGCTGGAAAAGGGATTGCGGCCGGAAGAGGCGGAACAAGTCTTTTTTCCGACGCCCATCCCAATGTAGGAGGGACAAATCATGGTCGATATCGGGATGGTGATTGCCGCCGGGGCAGGCACGGGAATCGTCCTGCTGCTGCTTCCCCGCCGTTTCTGGCAGGGGGGATCGGCAGGCAGGCACGCAATCGTCGAACAGCTTCAAAAGGAGCGAAAGAGCGTGTGGGACCGGTTGGATGAGCGGCTGCAGCGATCGGGTTCAGGAATGGAGGTCCATCAGTACGTGGCGCTGGTCTGCCTGTTCGGACTGGCTGCATACGGAGTGAGCGGGCAGATTTTGCGTTCCTGGTGGCTGGCGCTGCCCGCCCTGCCTGCCGGCATTCTGTTTGCGGAGCGGCTGGTCAGCGTATTGGGAGCGAGGCGCAAAGACCGGTTTGAAGAGGATAACGTAAAGGCGATTCGCCTGATGGCCAGCTCGCTTCGCACCTCTCCGTCCTACCTGCACGCATTTGAAGAAGTGGCGGCCAGTCCGTACGTGAACAAGACCGTCACGGACGAATACCGCCGGGTGGTGGAGCTGCTGCGGGCGCAGGTGCCGCTGGAACAGGTGATGGCTGCCTTTTACCGGCGGACGGGCTCGCCAGATGTCCGTTACTTGTCGACCATCGTGCAGATTCAGCGGGAAATGGGCGGAGACATGGCCAGAACGCTTGATCTGGCGGCGGCCACCATCCTCAGGCGCCGCCAATCGCTGCGCAGGCAGAGGGCGGCGACGGCGCAGATCGTGGCACAGGTCAACGTGCTGAGCGTCATGCCGTTTGTCTTTGTCACCGCCTTGTACGTAAATAATCCGCACCATTTTGATCCGCTGACGGCAACGATTCAAGGACGCCTGTCCATTCTGGGCGCGCTGCTCTCCATTCTGATTGGCGGGGAAGTGATTCGCCACCTCGCCCGCAAAGGCATTCACAAAGGAGGATGACCATGTGTTGTTGATCAGCGCGCTGGCCGGGGTGGCCGTGCTCTTGTTTGGGCTGCCGGCCTGCCTGGAAAAGACGGCTGCGGATGAGGGAGATTTGTTTGGGCGGCTGGAGCGGGAGCGGCAGGCCCATTTGGCGGAATCGTTTCGCCGTCGGCGGTCCTCCTGGACGATCGTACGCCTGTTGGAGCGGCGCGAGCGGTGGCTGGATTGTTTATGCCGATGGACGGGCGTGGACCGAAAGAAAACGGCGGACATGCTCTACCGGCTGCGCTCCCCAATCACGGTGACGGAAGTGGCCCTGGCCAAGGCAGTGGGCGGTGCCGTCTTGCTGGGAGCGGCCTTGCAGCTGGCTGCCCGGCTGTACAGCGGGCGGGAGTGGAGTATGCTGGCTGCCTGGCCGATGCTGGGGGCCGTCCTGGCGTTTTTGCTGCCCACCCTGCTCCTGGAATGGGCGGACAAGCGGGCGAAGGCGGAAATGGCGGAACAGGTGCCGGTCTTTTTCAGCATTGTGCAGGCGCTTGTCGAGGCGGGCATGCCGATACAGGCAGCGGTCAAACAGGCGGCCCGCCGCTTTGACGGGAGGCTGGGACGCGAACTTGCCAGGCTGGAAGTGGAAGAGAAGCGCTGCGGCAGTTGGCGCAAGGCCCTGGAGGAACTGGCCTTTCGCTGGGAGGTGGATACGCTGACGGCCATCGCCTTGGAGATCAACGAGGCGATCAGCAAAGGCGTCAGCGTGGCTCCCATGCTGGCCGTCCTGGTGGAGGAGCAGGTCCGCCAGCAGGAAGATGCGGTTTCCGCCCACATGAATCGGCTGAGCGTCCGGCTGCTGCCGTTTGTAATCGTGATGATGGGCGTCCCTTTGCTGTACCTGGTCATGGGGCCAGCATTCATGGGCATTGGCGCGCGGCTGTAATTTTTTTTTGCGGTGCCCGCTGTCTTTTGTCAGAGTGATAATACACACCGCAAAGGAGGGATTGTATGTCGCTCGTTCGCGAATACGTGCGCAGATTCGCCCGGGAGGAGGATGGCGTCACGATTGTGGAGATGGTCATTATCATCGCCGTCATCCTGATTCTGATCATTCCCACGCTGGCTACCCTGGGGGAAGCGGAGGACGCCAAGTTGAAGGAACTGGAGGAAAAGCTCAGCAAATGAAAGAGGCGGTCTTGTTCGCCCTGCTGGCGGCCGCTGCGTGGTCTGACTGGCGCTGCCGCAAGGTGCCGAACAGGTTGACCATGCCCGCAATGGCCGCTGGTCTGCTTTATCAGTGGCAGAGCGGAGCGGGATGGCTGGCGTTGGGCGGATTGCTGGGGGCGTTTTTGCTGACGGTCGGGCCGGTCGCGGTGCGAGGCATGGGGATGGGCGACCAGAAGCTGCTGATGGCAGTCGGCGCCTGGACCAGTTGGGCGGAGGTGTATCCGCTGTTTTTGCACTCGCTGCTGCTGTGCCTGGCAGTAGTCTGCTGCCGTCCGAAGACGTGGCGGCGGCTGCGCTTCAATCTGCACGGACTGGCGGCGGGCTGGATCGCGCATCGGCAGTTGTGGCTGCCTGGTCGTGCAGAATCCGCCCTTGTTTTTCCCTATGCGGTTTTCCTGCTGGCCGCTTATTTGCTGCAGCCGGCCTGGAGGTAAGCAGATGAAAAAACGTTGGAGCCGTTTCGTATGGGACGAGCGTGGCAGCCAGCTCTTGGAGTTTGTACTGGTATTTCCGCTCGTCTGGATACTGTTTGTATTTACGTTTGACCAGTTTACCATTCTCTACAACCGGCAAAAAGCGCTGGAGGCCGCCTATGAGGCCGGGCGGATCGCCGCCGTGCAGCCCAATTACGGATTGGCGCAGTACCACGCCAGGGAACGGGGCGAGGCGGAGCTGGAGCAGGGCATTGGCATGACGTGGGGGGAGGTGCGGCTGTCGCTTACGGGCGGGACGTGGAAAAAAGGAAATCACGTCGAGGCGAAGGCGACGATCGCATTTCGCCTGCTGGCATCCGGCACGCCGCAGGAAGTGACGGAAAGCTACCACGTAATGATCGAAAACGCGGAGGAAGGAAGTTGATGCGCTTGCGCGGGATAAGCGAGCGATTGGTTGATGAGCGCGGGTCCATCACGTTGACCGCGCTCTTTTTTCTCCTCTGTCTGGGCGGACTGGTATCGCTGCTGCTACTCACAGGCCAGGCGGGATTGTTGAGCATGCAGGCGCAGCAGACGGCTGACATCGTGTCCAAAGGGGCGCGGGCTGCAGGAAAGTGGGTGTACATCGACGATGAGGGCAGCAAGCGGACGTATCTGTTTGCCACGACGAGGGAAGCGAGGCGGAACAAGGCCGACATCGTTCGCGGCGCGAGGGAGGAGGCGGAGATTCTGTGGCGCCTGAACAGTCCGGCCATCAAACGGCGGGCGGATGAAGCAGTGATCATTCATCAAAAGGGAGAGCAAAAACATTTGTACCGGCAGGGCATTTATCACGTACGCGTGGAGGTTTTCAGCCAACTTCCCCTCCTGTGGCAGGAGGTCGAAGCCGGGATGGACAGAACGTCCCAGTCGGGCATCTATGATTTTTGAACCAGATAAGCGCGGGTGAACTGTTATTTTTGTCCTATTTCTGCATGGTAACGTAACAATATATTCCAGAAATGGGACAGGAGTGAGGAGCAGTGCCGTCAAGAATTGTCGAACGGTACAAGCGTATTCTCAACGGAGAACAGAAGCGCTTTTCGCCGTACGAATTTGAAGATGCACAATACCGCAAGCAAAAAGTGCAGCTTGTCTTGCGGTACGCGATCGAACAGGTAAAAAAATGGACACCGGAGCAGGCGCGGAAGGAGATGAGCATCAAGGACGTCAAGGAACTGAAACTGCATCTGGTCCGCGAGTACATTGAGCCGCCGATCGAGGCGAAGCCGCAGGACGTCTACTACATGGTCGAATACGCGTATCCGTACCTTCCGCGAATGACGGAAAAACAAAAGGTGCTGTGGGTGTACCGGGAAGTGCTGGCGGGCGTCCGCCGCCACTTTCCACCGCTGTACTTTCAGAGTGTCAAGGGGGAGGAACGGGCCAAAATCTGCTTTGACTACATGTGCCGCGAACTGATGAAGCTGCAGGACCTGCGGCAGCTTCCCCGCATCTTCGGAAAGACGGAGCAGGCATACAGCCTGCTGAGAAAGTACAAGCTGAAAATCCTGGTCGATACCCTGTATTTCTCCCCTTTCGACATGATCACCGACATGTATCCCGAACTGGCCGATCCTGAATTGTGGAACGAACCGTAAAATTTATTTGCGTCCATGCGCTGTCTTTTCATACGGTAAAGGTAGTTTCATAGGCTTATAAGCACATGAAACGGCCGTATGTTGGTGAGAAAAGGAGGCGTTGCGCATGGCAACAGTAGAAGCTCACCACAAATGCTCCGCAAACGTGGAGCTGTTTTTGGGCAGGCGAGTCCGCTACCAAAAGCACAAACCCGGCAGGCATCTGTCGCTGGACCGCATGCCGCAGGGTTTCTTCCAGATCGAGTCTGTGCACCGATTTGGAAGCAGAGTTGTACTCAATGACGGGGCAGTGACGATGGAGAGTGCTCCAACCGTCATGGAGCGCGGGGGAAGAATCGCTCTTCTGCTCGCGACGGGAGAGGAACTCTACTTTTACGTGGAGTAGACCTCTCGGGATTCGCCTTGCACGGGTGCGTGCGAGGCGGATCATCCCCCATTTTTCCGATATGGAAAAATAATTTGACGAAGCGCGAGAGATGTAGCAAAATGTCTATAAATGTATAAATTTGTAAATATTGGGGGTAATTTGAAGTGATTGTGAATAGCGCAATCGAATTGGTCGAACGCTGCTACGAACAAACGAATTGCCTGATTTCACTGGAAGAGTTGAAAGAAGTGTTCATCGCGTACGTGTTCGGCAGTTACCAGGAAGAGTTCGTTGCCCGCTACGGACTGGATCGCTTTTACGAACACCTAGACCAGCTCCGGTTAACCACATGCCGCAAAGACTTTGACCAGGCGGTGGAAGACTGGTATCTGCTCCAGTACGGCAGCCGATCAGATGAGGCCAACTACCACGACATTTTGTTCTCGCTCGTCAAGGAGGCGATTGTGCAATACAAGTCGGAAAATCGCAGCGCACTGATTCGGGACGTGACCAAACTGTTGACGACACCCACGGGATTTATCAAGCGCTGGCAGATGGGACAGGCCCGCGAACGGACGCTGCCCGCCTACTTCAAATACCTGATGAAGCTCGGGATTCGCACGTACGATGACATCGAATCATTGGTGGACATGTGGCTGGTGGAGTATCCCAATGCGTTTGACAAGAAGCAGCAGCAGCTTTTTGCCAACCCTCCGCGAAAAGGCAGGCCAAACAACGTGGAACTGGCCCTGCTGCAGGACATGGTCAGCCAGGTAAAGCAGGAGCTCACCCCGCAGGAGCGCGAACGGCTCCGAAAAATCTACTACTATCACCGCAAGTCGCTGACCATGAAGGAAATGGTGGAAAAATTTAAAAAGTACCTGCTGACGAAAGAGAATCAGAAGGGTTCGCAGGCGGGGTAAGCGATGTTTCAGCAGGTAAACCGCTTCGTCACCCAGTTCCGCGAACTGGAGAAGAGGGAATACGCCCGATCCCGGGAAGAAGAGCGATTGTGGCAGTCATTAAAGGACAAACTGTCAGCCTCTTTGACGGAAGAACAACCTGCAGCGGTGCGCCGCTGTATCGCCGTAACCGGGTTGTACGCCCAGGCCGGCGCCAGTTTCCTGGCGGCCAACGCGTCGTTTTTGCTGGCCGGCAGCGGAGTTTCCGTCACGCTGTGCGAACTGCCCGGTACCGCTTCCTATTATTACTTCGCGCTCGACTGCGAACGCAGAGCGCATCATCGCTTCAAGAACTCATCCGCATCCGTGCTCCTCATGCAATCCAATCACTTGCGCATCTTGGTGGATACCCCTTTGTCGAATGAATCATCAACTCCGACCGACACGGCGGACTGGCTGCTGAGAATGACCAAAGAGAGCGCCACGGTCGTCATCGATTTGTCTTCGCGCTGGAAAGAAGAACAGGCCGTCCGGGTAATGGATCTGGCTGACGAAATCTGGGTCGTGTTCGATTCCGACCTGGCCAGGTTTACCCGATTGTTTCTGACAGAAGAAACGCCCTCGTGGTGGGAGAAACACGGCGAAAAAATCAGGCTGATCGCAAACAAATGGAACGAATATCTGAGCCGCTCCGCCATCATGAAAAAGGTGGAAGGAACCATCTCGCTCTGGAACAGCGAACGTTTTGCTCCAGGCATTGACGCGGTCATTCCCCTGATCGACAGCGAGAAAACGGCGGCTGCCCAAGCAAAAGCCAGCCTCTTGCTGGAGCTGTACACGGAGGAGGAACATCGGTTCCTACCGCTGCTACACTCGGAAAAGGGAAGGATGTTATGAAAAAGCAGACGCTGCTGCTCATCAGTTTGCTCTCGTTTCTCTTGGCCGGTTCCTGCTTTTACGCGGCGACCCGGTATATCGACGCGCTGGCCATTGAACGGCTGTTTGCGCCGGTGGTAAAGGTGGCCGAAGGAAAACAGATCGACCCCTTTGAACCGATCACGCGAGAGGACGTGGTGCTGGTTCAGGAAGAAGTGGACGAGATTTTGCCCGGGTCTTTTCAATCGCTGGAGAGCGTATTGGGAAAACGCAGTTCCCAGACGATCTACGCCGGGGAACAAGTGCTGAAACAGAAGCTGACCGATACGCAACTGCTGCCGGAAAAGGGGGAGGCTCGCTACGAATTTCCGCTGACGTCTATCGAACCCATCACCGAGCTGCGAAAAGGGGACCGCGTCAAGATTTGGGTAAAGTACAAGCCGCCGACGGAGCTGGAGCATTTGCCCGAACCGACGCATTTTCGCAAGACGAACGCGACGGCCGACCTGCTGTTTGAAAGCCGGTTGGCAACGGTGAAGGACAGCAACGGTACGGAGATATACACGCTGAAGCCAAGCATGCTTCCAGGCCCCGATCACATGGATGCTGTGTTTAACGGCTCCCGGGAAAAACCGCTCTTGAACGGGGAAAAGCGTTACCGCGACTACCGTGCGCAGCCGACCGCCTTGACGGCTTATATCGGCTTCAACCTTTCCGATCAGCAGTATGTCGCATTGAGCGAAGCCATGATGTACGGGACCATTCAGATTGGTCAAATTTCCGATGCGGAGGATCGGACCCCATGAGAACCCTTGTATGTTTTCCGATGAAATCACTGGTCAAAACCTACCTGCCGACGGAATGCGAGTCGCTGGTTGCAGAGTCGGCCGAAGAGTATTTTCGCCTCGCCAAACTGTACCGACCGGAAGCAGCGGTGCTGTTTTCCGAAATGTTTGACGAACCGGTCTGGGAGTGGCTGCCGCGTGTGCAGGAGGTTCTCCCGGAGGGTGTGCCCGTTATCATCGTGCCTTTGTACAAGGATGAATCCCTGATCGCAACAGTCATGGAGAAAATCGATCCAGCCGGATTGTACATCCTTCCGGCCACTCTCAACCAGGAGGAGATCCGGGAAAAAATCGCGCTGATACTGGGCGTTACGCAGCAAAACGAGGAACTGCCCGCCGCAAAGGGCGACGGCATTGTCTACACTTTGATGAGCTACGGTTCCTCAGGCATCACCACGTTTTGCATCAATTATCCGATTCTGCTGGCAAAGCGCAATCCCGACAAGCGCATCGTCGTTCTTGACATGAACGCGCAAAAGCCGGATTTGACCCGTTTTTTCAAGCTGCAGCAGCATCATCTGGCGTTGTTTCGGCCAGACCTGCTGGAAATGCGCACAGCGCTGGTCCGCAAGTGGGAGCGAGGCTGCAAACAGATCAGCCACTTGCCCAACCTCTACTATGCCAGCGCCACATGCAACTGGAAAAGCGGAGAGATCTCCAATTTGCTCACGGCCCTGCGCCAGCAGTTCGATTACATCTACATCGACTGGGGATACTGCTTTCCGGAGACGGAGGCCTTGCACCGGTTGATTTACGAGTCCGACCGCAATCTGTTTTTTGTGCGGGCTGATCCGTTTGGCATCGAGAACGCAAAGGCGTGGATTCATGCCTGGGCAGAGCGGGGGGTGAAGTATCAGGTGATGCTCAGTCATCTGGACAAGGGGCAGACGTACCGCATCGGTGAAGGAATCTCCGTATATGGAGTGGTGCCGCGCATTTCCAATGCCCGGCTGATTCAATCGCACCGCAGTCACAGCGTGCTGGTGGAAGAAATCTTTCCGCCCAAGCCGTACGTCACCAGCCTGCAGGCGATGGTGGATGCGGTACATGCGGACGAAGGAGCTGTGGTTTGCCGATGAAAACCGCTATCCGACAATGGAACGCATCGCAGCTCAAGGATGTGGAAGACCTCAAGCAAGCAGCCCGCGACTACCTGAACCACTTTGGCACCACTCCCGAGGAGAAGATGGAGATGCAGCGGATATTGACCCTCGCGGAGATGGGCGACCGGAACAGCCACAACCATGTCATCCTGCGTTTGCAGCATTACTTTGAAGAAGTGCTGAAGCGGCCGGTAACCGAGGAAATTCTGCCGCATGTCAACGGATACGAAGGGCTGTTGTTTGCCACGTACGGGTGGGGAATTCTGGATGCCGTCCTGCATTTGTCGCCATGGGTGGAGGAGGTACGGGTGTCAGCAGGTCGACCGGTGGCGTACATCGAGCAGGGGCAAAAAAAGAGCCTGCCGTACACACCCACTTGGACGGAGGTGGAGACGCTTCAGCAAAAGCTGACCAATGCCGCCGGCCTGACCTTTCACGAAAAAAAGCCGCGCTTGAGCGGGTATCTCGATTCGTTGAAAGCCAGGCTGACCATGTTCACCTTTCCCTATTCCCGGGTGCCGACCATCATTGTGCGCCGCTTTACCACGCCTTCGTTTTCGCTGGACCAATTGCGAATGCAGCCGCTGCCCACGTTTGACGAAAGGGTGCAGCTTTTGCTGGAGCAGCAGGTGTACGGCAGAAGCAACGTCCTGGTGATCGGACCGATGGCAGCAGGCAAGACAACGCTGATGCTCTGCATGTTAAAACTGAAAGACCCTCAAACCGAGTACGTCACGCTTTTTGAAAGTGAACATGAAATGAGATTTGGTGATGTTTGGCCGGGCGAGGTGATCGAACTGCAAAATGTGGAAGAGATCGGCATCGAATTGGAAAGCTGCTTCAAGGACATGTACCGGACCACCGCCAACACGATTCTGATCGGGGAGATACGGGAGCCGATCGAAGCGTATCACTTTGTCAACGCCGGCGTGCGGGGAACAGACGCTACGATCGCCGCCATGCATGAACGATTTCCACACAAGGCACTGCAAGACTTGACCGACCTCGTTTATCAATATGGCGGACGGAGCATTGAACTGACCCAGGAGAGGATCAGTCGGGCAGTCAATTTCGTCAATTCACTGACCTATCGGAATAATGGACACCGCTATATCGACGCCATACATGTCAGCGAATGGAACGACGTGATGAACCGGGTTGAGTCCGTGCCGCTTGTCTTTCGCAACAGGCAGACAGGTGCTTATGAATGGACCGGGAAGAAGCTGGACGAACATTTGGTGGAATACATGTGCCACGTGGGCAGGGCTGATCTGGCTGTCTTAAAGGAGTTACGTCTCATCGATATGGGAAGGATGCTATGAAACACCTGCTGTTTATTCCCATGTCTGTCTGCCTGTTTGCCGGGTTCTGGCTGCTCGGGCTTCATTTGTACCGTACCTGGTCCGCTCCCAACGTCTTCTTTCCCAAGACGGTGGCCGTGTGGCGAGAGAGGATGCTGCGCCACAAAACAAACCGCATCATATACGAGAGGTACGAAAAATGGTGCGGGATCGCTGGCGGTACGCCGGAAGCCCATATTCTGCTGTCGCTGATTGGGGGAGCTGCAGGGTTTGTTTCCGGCATCCTGCTTGGCAATATCGTCGTATCCCTGTCCCTGTTTGTGCTCTTGGTATTGCTGCCGACTCTGCTGCTGTACGCCCGCTATACGGTGCGCATCAACAAGAAAATTGGCGCGTTTTGCCGCTTTGTCGACCTGTTTGCACGTTATTACAGCAGCCGGAAAAACATTATCCTGACGTTTCGAGATATGGTGGAAGAATGTCCGAAAGAGCTGCTGCCCGATTTGCTGCTGCTCAACAACCATCTGTCGGACGGAGGAAATCCCGTCCGGGCGGTGGAGATCTTCGCCGAGCGGATTAATCACCCGTGGGCCCACGATTTTGCCATGTATGCGGCCAGCGGTCTCGAAGGCGAGACGGAGGACATTCAGAGCGCACTGAATCGATTGACCAACGAAATGTTTATTCAACAAGACGAAAAAGAGGAAAGGAACTCTGAGATTTACGCGATCTGGGTCAGCTTGATTCTGGTCATCCTGATCTGCATCTGTCTGATTCCTTACAACCAGAGCCTGCTGAAAGATTCATACCGCCTGTATTTCTTTACCGCTGACGGACAGGCCATACTGTCGCTCGCGGTAACGGTCTGGGCTCTTTCCATTTTATTAGCGTTCATCTGGGGACGGAGGTATCGCTGATGCGCTTGTTGCTCATGTATGTCTGCCTGACGCTGGGGTCCCTGTTCGTGTTTGTGGCCGTGTTTGCCATCGGCAAGCAGGTGGCGTCGATGCGCCGCCCCAGGCTGTTTGTCACCGGGCAGTGGCGCCGCTTGTGGGAAAAGGCGGTCAACGCCGAGGAAGACGGCGCGTGGGAAAAACTGCTGGCGCGAGCAGGCCGGCCGTTTGGTTGGGGAAAACCGGAGTGGGTGTTCCTGCAGCTTGCCAGCGGGAGTGCCGTTTGTGTGCTGATTCTGTTGTGGGGGATGCTGAGCGCAGGCGAGTCTTTTCCGCTGCTTTCCCTGATTGTGGCGTCTGCGATCAGTTTTATGCTGCCGTACGTCGGCTTAAAGATGTGGGCGGGGTACCGCGAGGAAGTACTCAGCACCGATATCGCCCGCTTCGTCAACCGATACGTAAATCTGCTGGAAAACCAGGTGCCCATATACAATGCGATGGTCAAGGCAGCACGGCCTACGCGCAAGCTGAAGGAGTACCTGCCAACGTTGTCAGAGTGGAACAAGGACCGCGAGGAAGCGCTGGAGACGTTTAAGCGCAGGCTTGGTGTGGACGACGCGGTCATGCTCGTGTCCAGCATGAGGACGGTCGAGCACCTAAGCGAGGGGCAGATGGCTGTCACCATGCAGCGGTTGGAGTGGGCGGTCGATCATCGACGCATGTATCGTCACCGCAAGCAGATCAAATCGCTGGGGATTGGCTACAGCGTGATCGTTTACCCGGCTTTCTACATCGGATTGTTGGTAGCCATGTTTCCCTGGTACAAGTTGCTTACTGAGATTCTCGACAAATACTTGACGTAAGGTAGGGGCAGCAACATGACTAAGCTCTTTTCCATTCTCATCTGCATTGTATTGACACTGGGCATTATCGTATCCAGTCTGTCAAAGGTAAACGGCTCGATTGTACATGAGGGCGGTTTGCGCGACAGGGCGGTTCATTGGATAGACCAGGCCATCCCTTAGGACAAACCGGTTCCCCCGCTCATGTTTTCGGCAGTTTGTCAACCTGATCAAATCATGTAAGGAGAGTGTTTCGTATGTCCAAAATGTTTTTTATCTTCCTGGCGTGTGTCATGGTGCTTGGCATCGGCGTCAGTTCCTACGGAAACGAGCTCAGCCCATCAGCCAACCAATCGGCGGAACGCATCAACAATTCGGTCCGCTCGCTCAAATACGACACCAGAAGCGAACGGGTGCAGTTCGAAATGCAGGACGGCACTCCGTACTCCAGCAACTGATGCTCAATCTGCAGGCGTTTCTCATCATCCTGGTCATGGTTGGCAGTCTATGCGCGTTTATATGGGGGAGCGATCCCTCAAAACAGTTGTATCAAACCCAACAGGAAAGGGTGTACAGGTCAGCGACGTTCAGCTTTCATTGAACGATCGCTGACCGGCTTAGATGGTCAAGACAAAGGTATTTCTCATCTGCCTGTCTGTCATGATTGTGCTGTTTTCCGCCGTTGCGGCCAGCCACATGTACACCATGGAACGAGCGATCGCACGCAGCATTTTCGCTGATGTGCTGGATGACATGCAGGATATCGGCTATCTCGATCCGGCCCTTGCCGATTACTACCGGCAAAAGATGGCGGAGCTGGGCTGGGACGTGACGGGAGACGTGTTTGCGGGGAGCTGGCCTCAAACGGAGCAGCAGCGGGCCTTGAAGGAGCGAAACGAAATGGTCACGCTTACCCTCACCGTCCGGCCGTCCCGTGTCGCCCAATGGCTGAATCAGTTTGCGGAAGGCAATGCCGCGTTCTTGTTTACGGGCAGTCGTCCCTCCGAATACTTTGATCCGGGGTGGTAGTGTGAACAAACTCATTGCTGTGCTTGCCTTGATGGTGATCGTCCTGCCTATAACTGTTCACCTGCTGTTGAGCGGCCCCGACAACCTCCTTTCGGTCTGCACGCGGTTTTTCGGGGAACTGTTGGAAAACGTGACGCGGTTTGGGACGGGCTAATGGGACAGGTTGTGGCCGTTCTTCTCAATGTGATGGTGCTTCTTTTGGTCCCGCTGGGTATCCTGCAGGTTCATACCGTGGTGCAGACGCATAACGAATTGCTGGAGGTGAGCGCTGCCGCCGCCAAATACGTCAGCAATCACGGGGGCGGCAGCGATGCAGAAGTATTGGCTGACGTCCGTTCCTTTGTCTCGCGGGAACTGTCGGAAAAATCGTTTTTCCTGCATGACTCAGAGCTGTCCGTCAGCATCGTCAGAACGCGGGCGGCCGATCCAGTATTGTGGAGTCACGAAGATGAATTTTTACTGCAGGTGGAAATCCCCTATCCGCGCCTGACTCAACTGCTTCCTGTAGGCAGCGAAACGATGCGGGTGGAGCGGTACGGGACGATCAACATCATGGATTACGATTTATAAACCAGGTTGCGAATAAAGCTGTTTGCCCAATCGAATGGCGGTGCCCATGGGAAATAGCTGCCCGAACGGTTTGAAAAGGGAGGGGAGGCTTACGGGCATCAATGTACTGTCCATTTCGGCTCTGCTGTTATTTCTGCTGGTGGGGTTGTTTGTCGTCGACGCCGACATTGCCATGCAGAAAAAGATGGAAGTGAAAACCTTGCTGGAACTGGCCAACCATCACGCTACCTTTGCAGTCGAGCCAGTGTTGAAGACAGAGGGCGTCATTGATCTGGTCGAGGAAGAGGCGCTGCTCCGCTTTGACCAGCGCATGCGGGAGAATGGCGGCTATCGCCGGGAAGGCAGCAGCTACCTTCCGGCCGCCGACAGCGTCACTACCGATCCGCTGCGGTTTGTGCGCCATTACGTCGACTTTCGTTCCTGGCGTAAGGATCTGCAGCTCCGGCTGCGGTACGACGGAGCTGCTCTGCACCTGGAGCAGGCAATAACCGGCGCAGAGCGTCCGTCTGGCGGTCATCTGCAGATTGTGGTGGTGACCCAGCGCGGGGAGGAACTCCGGCTTGCTCCGAAGACAATGGTAGGCCCCTCTCATGTGGTCGTTGCGTACGTGGACGAGCGTCCGTTTCTGCCGTTACTGCCCGCTCACGCCTTTCCCGTCGTCAGCGTCGAGGAGCTAAAGCGGTAATGCCGGCTCGAGATATCGCGAATTTTCGACGTTTTTCTCCAAGCATCCCGTCGTTTCGGGATGCTTTTTGTGTAAAGCAAAATACCTAAAAATGTCAGCGCTTCCATCAACTATTTGCTAATACTAACATTAATATTCTGTAAACAGGGAGGAATTGCCCAGGCTTTGTCGAAATACGCATACAATAACGCATCCGAGAACAACTGGCTTGTACCTCAACGTGAATATCCATTCCAGAGAAGTGAGGGTTGCATATGACTGTGAGTACCTCCACTTTCCAGTCTACTCCCCGTCGCTGGCGGGAAGTCGAAAAGCAGTTGGGTATTACCGTGCCCCGCTCGTTGCGGTCCGACACGTCAACCCTGCTGTTTCTGGAAAGCGTCGCTGCAACACCCATGTTGGACAAAGAGGAAGAGCTGGACTGCCTGGTTCGCTATCAGCGTGACGGGGATTTGAGCGCCCGGGAGACGCTGGTGCGGGCCTATTTGCGCTATGTGGTCAGCACAGCCCTGCGCCATTTACAAAAGGGCATGCCGTTTATGGACTTGATCCAGGAAGGAACTATCGGCCTGTTTACTGCCATTGACAAGTTTGATGTGAACCGAGGTGTCCGTCTCTACCATTATTCCCACTGGTGGATTTCACAGGCGATCACCCGCGCGATTAACGATAAAGGTGCGCTCATCCGCATTCCCGTCCACATGCATGAGCAGATTCGGCACTATCAAAAGCAGGTGACTCACCTGGCCCACCTGCTGAACCGCACGCCGGATCGGCAGGAGATTGCCGACTGGTTGGACATTCCCGTAGAAAAAGTAGAAGCAATTGAGTATGCGCTGATGCTCAAAATGGAATCGATTGATGCTGAACTGGACGACGAACCCAACTCATTTGAACATGATGACGAATGCCTGAGCTATGCGGAGATCGTAGATGACGGAGAAGCGTCGTTGGAAGACTGGATTGAGAAGATCGATCTGCGCGTTCAAATGCGAGCCGCGCTGGAACGTCTTAGCCCGCGCGCCCAGGAGATTATCGCCATGCGCTACGGCCTGTACGACGACCATGTTTACACGCTGGAGGAAGTGGGCAGGATGTTTGGCCTCACTCGCGAGCGCATCCGTCAGATCGAGGCGACCACCATTGATCGGCTGCGCAAGCAAAAGTGTTCCCGCGTGCTCAAAGAATACCTGACGTGACAACACTTCATAATAAAGAATACGCATCCCCCTCCGTTGGTCAAGACCCCATTTTGTAGACACTTAAAAAACCCCCGGCCGTTAGGCCGCATGCTGACGCCTGTACTCGACTGGCGTCAGCTTATTTAATTTGATTTGCAAACGCTCCTCATTGTAAAAACGAA
>NZ_SDLF01000230.1:0-396 GCF_013096935.1 Brevibacillus sp. MCWH
CTCGGCCAGTTGCATCAGGTCAACTGCGCCAGCCCGGCCTACATCGCGCGCTATGGCATGCCGAAAACGCTCGACGACCTCGACCACCATCGCATCGTCCATTACGTGCAGACGTTGGGCACGAAGTCGCCGGGGTGGGAATACACGGTGGACGGCCGCTCCGCGTTCCGGCCGATGAAAGGCGCGGTGACCGTCAGCTCGGCCGAGAGCTACGACGCAGCGTGCCGCGCGGGGCTGGGAATGATCCAGGCACCGGTGTACGCGGGGCTGTCGTCGGCGATTGCGGACGGTACGCTCGTCGACGTCATGCCCGACTTCCGGCCGCCGCCGATGCCGGTTTCGCTGGTCTATCCGAACCGGCGAAACCTGCCGGTTCGGGTGCAGGTCTTCATGAAC
>NZ_SDLF01000231.1:0-396 GCF_013096935.1 Brevibacillus sp. MCWH
CCTTCGACATGAACGCCTACGGGCTTGTTAGGCAACGCCCGGGTAATATCGGACAACAATCGGCCAGAAACTAAAACGCTTCCAGGAGAAACAATTTCAGCGCCAACCTGGGCCTCGGCGGAAACCTCGTAGTCGAATCCGGAAATCGTCAGACCGTTGTCCGAGCCGGTCAACAACACGCCGTAGAGCACCGGCACCGCGGGCCTGGCTGGCAGATTTTTAGCCACCCACGACACCGCATCGGCGAAAGACTCTCGTAGCAAACGAAACGTCAAGTCGGTGAGGCCAACTCTTGTCGTAGCCGCGTCCATTGCGCCCTTTCACCTCACGATGAGTTCGATCCCGTGGCTAGCGCCCCGCTAGCGTGGGGACTGCCAACGACGAACGCCCATGACG
>NZ_SDLF01000232.1:0-395 GCF_013096935.1 Brevibacillus sp. MCWH
CGCCGGACACGACGACCACCTCGCCCGCCTTGGGCCGGCCCGACTCCATCAGCCCGAACCAGGCCGTGCGGCCGGGCATGCCCAGCACGCCGAGCGCCGTGGACGGCGGCGCCAGGGTTGGGTCCAGCTTGCGCAGCACCGAGTGGTGCACGCGGGCATGCGTCTGCCAGCCGAGCATGCCCTCCACCCAGTCGCCCACGGCCAGCGTGGGCACCGACGACGCCATCACCCGGCCGACGACGCCGGCCGTCTGCACCGTGTCGAGCGCATGCGGCAGCTCGTTGTAGGTCGGCTTGAGCGACTGGTTGATGCGCATATACGGGTCCACCGACCACCAGCGCGCCTCCACCAGCACCTCGCCGGCCGACAGCGCCATGGCCAGCGGCGTGGTGACC
>NZ_SDLF01000233.1:0-395 GCF_013096935.1 Brevibacillus sp. MCWH
CCCTCGCTGGCACACAAGGCCGTGGGCTACGGCATGGCCGGCGAGCGCGTGGACGGCAACGACCTGGTGGCCCTGCTGGCCGTGCTCGAGCGCGGCGTGCGCCTGGTCCGCGGCGGCGCCGGCCCGTTGCTCGTGGAGGCCCACACCTACCGCATCCAGGCGCACACCAACGCCGACGACGCCACGCGCTACCGCGAGGACGCCGAGGTCCGGGAGTGGCTGGCGCGGGACCCCGTCCAGCGGATGCGCACCTACCTGACGGACCGCGGACTGCTCACCGAGCAGTTGCAGGCCGAGTACGAGCAGGAGGCCGAGGAGGTCGCGGCGGTCCTGCGCGAGGGCATGAACCGGGACACCGCCCCGGACCCGCAGGACCTCTTCGCCCACGTCTACAC
>NZ_SDLF01000234.1:0-393 GCF_013096935.1 Brevibacillus sp. MCWH
GTTTAAATACATCTGATTTTAATATTTCACTCATATCTTCAACGATATAATTAAATTTTCTTTCGGATAGATTATACCGTCTTATTAATTCACCATCATAATAAATCAGCAATTCATCAGTAGAATTGTTGAATATCACTTGTACTTCTTCACCAATGTATTTAGTAGGTACCGAGTATTTACCTTTTCTAAAGTTAATCATCGATTCTTTAGAAACGATTCTTATACACTCATTTTCGATGTAAGTATCTAGTAACTTGGCATTAAAAAAATTTAAATGTTCTTTTTCTTCATAATTGAAAACGTCGATAGGTCGTTGTTCTGTTGCTTGTGAAATTTCTAAGTGATTCAATTCGTGACATAAATCGTCTACTAGCTCAATAAGTTCTACAG
>NZ_SDLF01000235.1:0-393 GCF_013096935.1 Brevibacillus sp. MCWH
TTTCCTGAAGAAGAGAAAGTTCCTCTAGAAATACTACTCATGTTAATATTAAACAAATTCCATCTACCGCTACTACCGAAAAGAGCAATATTGTTATTAGAAAGTTTTATTGCTTTATAAATTGGTTCACTAGAACCATGATCCCATGTTCCTGAGTTAATTAGAGTCATATCGTAATTATATAAAGCCCATCTTCCCCAAGTTCCAACTAATAACAATTTATCTCCTAAATCAATAATATCTCTAATATCTACACCAGCAAAATTCCACATTCCATTATTTAAATAATCCATGTCTGAATCATAGAGTTCCCAACGTCCACTAAATCCAGCTACTAAAATAGTACCATTTGTTAACTGACAACACGCGTAAATAGTATAATTTCCACTCATT
>NZ_SDLF01000236.1:0-393 GCF_013096935.1 Brevibacillus sp. MCWH
ATCAGTGGTTAACGCAAAAATATCCCCGTTTCCTTAACACTAACAACTATAAACACCTGGGAACGCTGGGAACGGGTAACCACTTTATTGAAATCTGCCTTGATGAGTCGGACCAGGTGTGGATTATGCTGCACTCCGGTTCACGCGGAATTGGTAACGCCATCGGGACTTACTTTATCGATCTGGCGCAAAAAGAGATGCAGGAAACGCTTGAAACATTGCCGTCGCGTGATCTGGCGTACTTTATGGAAGGTACGGAATACTTTGATGATTACCTGAAAGCCGTGGCCTGGGCGCAGCTTTTTGCCAGCCTTAACCGCGATGCGATGATGGAAAACGTGGTAACGGCGTTGCAGAGCATTACGCAGAAAACGGTCAGACAGCCACAAACGC
>NZ_SDLF01000237.1:0-391 GCF_013096935.1 Brevibacillus sp. MCWH
GGTATGTGCTGATTGCTTCAAGCAGCTTCGCCTCCGTTTGCAGGTCAAGCGCGCTTGTGCTGTCATCTAATAGAAGGATAGCCGGTTTTCGAATCAGTGCCCGCGCAATGGAAATTCGCTGCTTTTGGCCGCCGGACAGGTTGACGCCTCTTTGCCCCAAAACAGTGTCATATCCATTTGGGAGCTTCAAAATCGTTTCATGAATTTGCGCATGTTTGGCCGCATCCATTATTTCATCTAGTGAAGCATTTTCTTTGCCCCAAGCGATGTTTTCTTTGATTGTGCCGGAAAACAAGAGGACTTCCTGCGGTACATATCCAATTTTCCTGCGCAGCCCCTCAGCCGGAATATCTTGAACCGACTTTTTATCTATGTAAATGCGGCCTGAATC
>NZ_SDLF01000238.1:0-391 GCF_013096935.1 Brevibacillus sp. MCWH
CCAAAGAACACGAACGACGGGAACACCAGAATCAGCAGCACCAGAAACATCAAGCGCCGATGCGTACGTACGAAATCAAGCATGCTGGACCGGAGGTGAATGGAAGATGGAAAATCCGGCGATTCTATCAGGTGCCGCCGACATTCCGGACAATCGCGGCATGGCGCACAGGCATGACCTGCAAGCATTCGCCGCTGAAAAGACAAAGGCCCGAACGAATCGGGCCTTTGTACAGGATTCTGGCGGAGCGGACGGGACTCGAACCCGCGACCCCCGGCGTGACAGGCCGGTATTCTAACCGACTGAACTACCGCTCCAGATTGGGTCGGACCTTCCGACGCTGGAGCGGCAATACGAACGATGGTGGGTGCTGAGAGGCTCGAACTCCCGA
>NZ_SDLF01000239.1:0-390 GCF_013096935.1 Brevibacillus sp. MCWH
GTCATACAATTCCCATCTTCCATTAAATCCAGCCATTATTATATTTCCGTCATACAATTGACAAGCTGTGTAAATAGTATAGTTACCGTTCATAGTGCCACTTTTTATAGGATTTAGCCATCTATCAAACAATTGCCAACTTCCACTTAAACCCGCTAATAGTTTATTTCTATTTTTTAGCTCTATTATTTCATAAATGTGTTGGGAAGAATTATTTCTCCAAGTTTTAGAGTCAATGATTTTAGCTTTATCTAAATTTTTTATATTACTTTTATAGAAAAATAATTTTTTAGAAAAAGGTATATTAAAATCATTGAATCTTATTTCTAATTCATTGTATCCGTTGTTAGAATTATTAAATAATTCATCACTTATTACGTATGTGTAATC
>NZ_SDLF01000023.1:0-63095 GCF_013096935.1 Brevibacillus sp. MCWH
AACAAGGGCTGATGAGTTTGATACAGCGATATTTCACACTTCGTCAAGCTTGGTGAACCGCCGTATACCGGTCGGTACGTACGGTGGTGTGAGAGGACGGGGGTTAACCACCCCCTCCTACTCGATTGGATTAAATTTGATGAAGTGGTATCAGTAACAATCCATGATAATCGTTCCGATAATTATATATATCACCATTCTGGAAGGAGTGTAAAAATGAAGCAAATGTATGGATCACTTTCCAAAAACATCTCGGTACTCCTTGTTCTAATTTTAGTTTTTCTTTTGTCGGGTGTAGGATCTTTTCAAGTACACGCGGCAGATGCTCCTTCGATTACAAAAATTTACCCGACGAGCGGAAAGCTTGAGGGTGGCGAACTCATTTACATTGACGGTAACAACTTTGTCGAAGGATTGAAAGTATACATGGGAGGGAAGGAAGCCCAATTATACACCTATTACGGAACCAAGCGAATAAACGTGAAAGCGCCGCCGGGAGATGCACCGGGAACGGTCGACGTAAAAGTGGTAAATCCGGACGGAACAGAGGCAGTGCTGTCCAATGCTTACACTTATCAGGCACCGCCAGAGATGATACCGGCGATCACCAAGATTTACCCGACAAGCGGAAAGCTTGAGGGTGGCGAACTCATTTACATTGACGGGAAAGATTTTGTCGAAGGTTTGAAAGTATACATGGGAGGGAAGGAAGCCCAACTCAACACCTATTACGGGAAGACCCGAATAAACGTGAAGGCACCGCCGGGAGATGCACCGGGAACGGTCGACGTAAAAGTGGTGAACCCGGACGGAAAAGAAGCGGTGTTGGCCAATGCTTATACCTATCAGGCACCGCCGGAGATGATACCAGCGATCACCAAGATTACCCCGACGAGCGGGAAGCTTGAGGGTGGCGAACTCATTTACATCGACGGAAAAGACTTTGTCGAAGGTTTGAAAGTATACATGGGAGGGAAAGAAGCCCAACTCAACACCTATTACGGGAAGACCCGAATAAACGTGAAGGCACCGCCGGGAGATGCACCGGGAACCGTTGACGTAAAAGTGGTGAACCCGGACGGAAAAGAAGCGGTGCTTTCCAATGCTTATACCTATCAAGCACCGCCGGAGATGATACCGGCGATCACCAAGATTACCCCGACGAGCGGGAAGCTTGAGGGTGGCGAACTCATTTACATCGACGGAAAAGACTTTGTCGAAGGGTTGAAAGTATACATGGGAGGGAAGGAAGCCCAATTATACACCTATTACGGGCCGAAACGAATCAACGTGAAGGCACCGCCGGGAGATGCTCCGGGAACCGTTGACGTAAAAGTGGTAAATCCGGACGGAAAAGAAGCGGTGTTGGCCAATGCTTACACCTACCAGGCACCGCCGGAGATGATACCGGCGATCACCAAGATTTACCCCACGAGCGGAAAGCTTGAGGGTGGCGAACTCATTTACATTGACGGGAAAGACTTTGTCGAAGGTTTGAAAGTATACATGGGAGGGAAGGAAGCCCAACTCAGCACCTATTACGGGACCAAGCGAATAAACGTGAAAGCACCGCCGGGCGATGCTCCAGGAACCGTTGACGTAAAAGTAGTAAATCCGGACGGAAAAGAAGCAACATTAACCGCTGCCTATACCTATTTGGCCGATTCTGCCCCACAGGTAAAAAGTGTGACACCATCCAGTGGATTGTTGACAGAGGAAAAAGAGGTATATGTACTGGGAGCATATCTGCAGCCGGATGTCAAGGTATTCTTCGGGGATATCCAGGCAGATATTCTGGCTTACTATACGGACGGTTACGTAAAAGTAAAAGCTCCTGTGGCAAATACAGAGGGTACGGTTGATATCACGGTTGTCAACCCGGATGGGCAATTCTACACACTGAAATCCGCATTTACGTATCGCAGCACGCCAGATCCAAATGACCGCGTGGACACGCCTGCAGATGTAGGCAGCGTTCAGATCACCAATGTCATTACTCCAAGCGGGGGAGGCCCGATCAACTATGGCTACGGGGACAAGTGGCGGGTGGATGATTTTGTTCCGGTAACGTTTGAAGGCACTGTTACAGACCACAGCGGAAATCCGCTGCCCCATGAAAAGATGACCTTCCGTTTCCTTGGCCATCTCAATTCGGAAGCCGTCAAACAGATGGAGTTCATCACGGACGACAACGGGCGCTTCGCCTTTCAGATGATCTTGCCGGCTGCAAAAGGAGAGCACGTCTACTATTTGCCGCTGGCAACACATTACTACGACATTGTAAATATTGAATTCTATGAGGGCATATACGACGCTGCCCAACCATCGTTGGCCAGAAAAATAGAGAATGTAAGTGACCGTGATGTTTATCACTTCGGCTTTTCGATTTATAACCCTTGATACAAAAGACTAAAGCAAATGGTAGATGGAAAAGGCTGCTGACTGTTGATCAGCGGCCTTTTTTCCGTGTATACAAAAAACAAGCAGGCTGTCCGACAGCCTGCCATGTCCCGGGTTAAACCCGTACGTCAAGCACTTTTCCCAGCGACGGATGCGGAGCTTGTGCCGCCTGCTGGATGGTTTGCTGGGTTTTGGCAAAGTCCTCCAACATTGTAGACGCCAGCGCCTGGGCGGTGGACTGCACCTGTTTCGTCAGACTGATGGCTATGGCTTGCTTCAATTGGACCATGTTCACGATCGGTCACCTTCTTCCGTACAGGTTCATGGGACAAACATGGGGAACTATTTCAGGTATCGGCATTTTGCTTGCGTCGGATTAGAAAAAAAGCATCTCGCACGTACCCATCGCTTCACTATCATTCATCAACCACGGGCGATTAACCGATACACGTAACAGAACTACTTCAACGGGATGGTGACACCTCTTGTCGACAAAACATCGCTCGCTCCTGCTGGTGGGAGCAGTCTTGCTTATGTTTGTGCACGCGATCTACCTCAACGGCAGCGCAGCCGATCTGCTGAACATGACGGCGATTGAGCTGGTGGCGCTGGCCGTGCTGATCGCCTATGCGATCAAGCGCAGGCACCTGGAACTGCGCTCCTTGATCCGGCTTCTGATGCATGGCCGGGAGGGAAACGTGGAAGAGACGATCAAACGATTCTACTACTATGCCTTGGTGCAGAAGGAACGGGGGCATCTGGCGTTGGAAAAAGAACTGGAGAACGAGCAGGATGCGTTCGTCCGCCGCGGCAGCTTGCTGGCGATTGAAGGCGTGCCGGAGGATGAACTGCGCATGATACTGGAAAACGAGCTGAAAGGGGAACAGTATCGGTACCAGCAGGCGGCGGGCTTCTTCCGATTGATCAGTCTGCTGGCGCCGGGCATGGGACTGGTGGGAACGCTTGTGGGGATGACGGGGGTGCTGAAGACGCTTTCCGACTTTACCACGACCGGGTACAGTCTCAGCTCGGCGGTGGTGGCGACGCTGTACGGGGCGCTGCTGGCCAACCTGATTGCCTTGCCGTGCTACTACCGGCTGATGGACATCCACGACCAGGAGATGTTCGAAAAGCGGCTGTACATCGAAGGGTGTGTCGGGCTACAGCGGATGGAGACGCCGCGTCTGCTGTTTGAAAAACTGAATTCGTTCCTGCCCGGGGACCGCAAGCTGGTGTTGATCAAGCAGCCGGGCAGCGTCAGAGGAACGATCGAAAGGCAGGATCGCCATGCATGACGACCGGCTGTACGACGAAAAGGAACTGGAAAAGAGCTGGCTGATCAGCTACAGCGACTTGTTTACCCTGCTGTTTGTGATCGTCGTGATCATTGCGGCGGCCCACGCGGCCAAGATCAAGGTGCAGATGGACGAAGTGGAGCGGCAGCAGGCCAGCTTGAAACAGGTGCACGAAAGCCTCGACCTGCTGAATCTGCAAAAGCTGGAGCTGGAGCGGGAGATTCACCAACTGGAAGCCAGGCGGGAAGCGTTGGGAGCTGCAGTGGAGGGGAAAAGCGCGGAAGAGAGCCCTCCCCGCCCGGATGCGACGTCAGCGGCAGCCGATGCGGCAAAGCGCGACATGGAGACCATCCGGACGCAGCTCGCCTCCGTGCTGCAGGCGAAGCATGTCGACTTCGAAGAGACCGGGGACGGGCTGCGGGTGCGCCTGCCGGAAACGATCCTGTTCGGCAGCGGCTCCGCCGATCTGAAGGACGAGGGAAAACAGGTCGTGGACGTCGTGGCGCGGGTCTTGAAGCGCTTTTCGTACCGCGTCCGGATCGAAGGCTGCACGGACGATACCCCTGCTGCCCAAAGCCCGTACCGCTCCAACTGGGAGCTGTCGTCGGCGCGGGCTATTGCGGTGATGCGCGAACTGGTGAACATCCACGGTCTGCCGGCCTCCCGCTTTACCGTGGCGGGTTGGGGCGAACACGCCACGCTGGTGGACAAGGCCAACGCGGGGAACGGCCCCCGCAACAACCGCGTGGACTTGCTCATCCTGGTGGAAAAGGAATAACAGTTCAAATTTTTCTGTCAATAAAAATACTTTTTCTGGAAGGATTCCCGTGTATCAGAGAGAACTATTTCTGACAGGAATCCTTCTTTCTTTTTTTGGAACGAACCTTGTTTCCTGCCTGTCCCTGACGCCGAGGGCAGCAGGGACGCAGGGCGGGGTGAGTTATTCCCAGCTTGTGCACAACCGTCTGTGGATAATGTGGACAACTTTGTGGAGAACGCGAAGCGACCGTTATCTCGATGTGGACAGCGCTGGGGAAAAGCAAAGCAGAGAGATACAGACAAGGGGGTTATTCAAACATGAGGCGCGGAAACAAATGGTTGATGTCGCTGGTGCTGACGGTTGGGGTCGGTCTGCTGGTATCCGCCTGTGGTACGGGTGACAAGCCGGCGGCAAGCGGCAGCGGTTCCTCGGGAGGCGGCGGTGCGGCGGAAAAAGTGTACGTGGTCGGTACCGACGCGGCGTATCCGCCGTTTCAGATGATGGAGGCGGACAAGATCAGCGGTCACGACATCGACGTGATGAATGCTATCGCGGAAGCCGCCGGGTTCAAGATCGAATGGAAAAACACCGGTTGGGACCCGCTCTTTGACGGACTGGACAGGGGGACCGTGGATATCGGGATTTCGTCGATCACGATTCGCGAGGACCGCAAGCAAAAGTACGACTTTTCTGAACCCTATTTTGAAGCCAACCAGTTGATCCTCGTTCCGGAGAACTCTCCGGTCACCAAGCTGGCCGACCTGAAAGGCAAGAAGATCGGCGTGCAGGCGGCGACGACGGGCGAATTTGTCGTGCAAAAGGCGTTCGGAAACACCTATGAAGGGCTGAAAGGCTACGACGACATGCCGTCCGCGATCGACGACTTTTACAACGGACGGGTCGACGCCGTAGTGGGCGACGACGGCATGATCAAGTACTACGTCAAGAAATTCAAGGACAAGAAGTTCAAGATGATCAAGGACGATTCCTTTGAAAAAGAGTATTACGGCATCATTGTGAAAAAGGGCAATACAGAGCTGTTGAACAAGATCAACGAGGGCCTGAAAAAGATTAAGGAAAACGGAAAATTGCAGGAAATCTACAACCAGTACTTCGGTAACGAGTAAACAGCGCAACCGGCCGGGTACGTCGTCCACTGGCGTACCCGTTGCTGTTTCCATCCGGCGGAACGCATCATGTGAAAGGAGGAATCCCTCTGGATTGGAGTGTCATCTACGAGTACCGGGAGCTGTTTCTGCGCGGGATCGTGAACACCATCCTGCTCACCACCGTCGCGACGGTGGTCGGGACCTTGCTGGGACTGTTTCTCTGTCTGGGGAAGCTGTCGAAAAACAAGCTGCTGCGCATTCCCAGTGCGGTTTACGTGGAGGTGTTTCGCGGCACACCGATGCTGGTGCAGATCCTGTTGATCCACTTTGCCGTCATTCCTTCAATCTGGGAAGCCTTTTTTCCGGGAGAAAGCAGCCCGGAAGCGATCTACTCCGGCTTTATCGCCCTGTCTCTGAACGCCGCCGCCTATATCGCGGAAATTTTCCGCGCGGGCATTCAGTCCATTGATCCGGGGCAGATGGAAGCGGCCCGTTCGCTCGGCATGACCAAGGGCATGGCAATGCGGCTGATCATCATTCCGCAAGCGTTTACCCGCATGCTGCCGGCGCTGGGCAACGAGTTTATCGCCCTGTTGAAGGATTCTTCGCTGACGGCGGTCATCGCCACCCCGGAGCTCAACTACGCGGCGATGAACGTGGCCAAAAACACTTTTGAGCGGTATCCCCCGTACCTGACAGAGGCGGCTGTGTACCTGGTGCTCACCCTGTTCCTGTCGCGGGTCGTCGTGAGGGGACTGGAGAAGAAATATTCCCCCAAATAAGGGGGAATTTGACTCTGGTCTCTCCGGGTGATATAGTCATTCACAAGGGATGGCCAATCCCAAGTTTTTACAACAGAAAGGGTTGTTTTATTCGATGCATGGCAAGGTAAAGTGGTTCAACGCAGAAAAGGGGTACGGATTTATTGAGCGGGAGGACGGCGGCGACGTATTCGTGCATTACACGGCGATCCAAGCTGACGGTTTCCGGACGCTGGAAGAAGGCGAATCCGTCGAGTTTGACATCGTTGACGGCGACCGCGGCCCGCAGGCGGCTAACGTTGTGAAGCGCTAATCGCCAATTGCAAACGCTTACCTGACGGGAAAGCGAATCCCCCTGGTTCAAGGACAGGGGGATTATTTATTGTTACGCGATAATGGACTGTATGTGCAGGGTGCGGTGCTGCCGCAGATCGAGATAGTCGTCGCCGCGGCGGACCAGCGGGCGCATCGGTTCGTCCTTCTTATTAGAAATTGTTGGAAGAAAACTTTGTCGGGGTTTGTCGTAATGTAAAAGATTTGTAAAGGTTTTTTGAAGCCGGCAGGGAGGATTTTATCGATGTGTACGGAATAAACATAGGTAAAGACGGAAGGAGGTTGGAACCATGAAATTTAATATTCGTGGAGAAAACATGGAAGTCACCGCAGCACTTCGTGAGTATGTGGTAAAGAAAGTCGGCCGTCTTGAAAAATACTTTGAAACTCCGCAGCCTGCTGAAGCGCAAGTCACCTTGAGGGTACTGCGGAACGAAGCCACCATCGAGGTAACCATTCCGCTGGGCGGAGTGATTATCCGGGCGGAAGAAACCCATGAAGACATGTACGCTGCCATCGACCTGGTGGCCGAAAAGCTGGAACGTCAAATCCGTAAACATAAAACCAAACTGATGCGTAAGCTGCGCGTTGATACCAATAATAAAGCCCTCCTTCGTGATAATGAATCCATCGCTGTCTTGACTGAGGACGAAGAAGATGACGTGGAGATCGACATCGTTCGCACCAAACGGTTTGATTTGAAACCGATGGATGCGTATGAAGCGGTCCTGCAAATGGATATGCTGGGTCACAACTTTTTCGTCTTTCAAAACAGTGAGACCAATAACGTCAACGTGGTGTACCGCCGCAACGACGGACGCTACGGGCTGATCGAGCCGAAATGACGAGACAAAAAATAAACTCCAAGGGGAGTTGCTTTCTTCTGGCAACTCCCCTTTACTTGTATCCACATGTTGTAATTTGATAAAATAGCTTTTTAGAGAACATAAATAGTAGAAATTCTTTTTTCGCTAGGAACGTGTGGGAGAAGACTCCCCTGCAGGGACCTGGAGATGGCTGCACAAGAAAGGTAGTTGGAAGTAGCTTTGCCATTAGGAAGGGGTGTCCTTATGTTAGGACTCGTAAAGAAGATATTTGGCGACAGCAACGAACGCGAAATCAAAAAGATGTTTAAACGCGTGGAAAAGATCAACGCGCTGGAACCGAGCATTTCGGCGTTGACCGACGAGCAACTGCGGGAGAAGACGACGGAGTTCAAAAACCGCCTGGCTCAAGGAGAGACGCTGGACGATATACTCAACGAAGCGTTTGCCGTGGTGCGTGAGGCCTCCAAGCGCGTTCTCGGCATGCGCCATTTTGACGTACAGTTGATCGGCGGTATGGTGCTGCAGGAAGGCCGCATCGCCGAGATGAAGACCGGTGAAGGGAAGACGCTCGTGGCGACGCTGGCGACGTACCTGAACGCGCTCCTGGGCAAGGGCGTGCACGTGGTTACCGTCAACGAATACCTGGCGGAGCGCGATGCGACCATCATGGGCAAGCTGTACAACTTCCTCGGTCTGTCCGTCGGTTTGAACAAGGCCGGGATGAGCGCCGAGGAAAAACGGGCCGCCTACAACTGCGACATCACGTACGGCACCAACAATGAATTCGGCTTTGACTACCTGCGTGACAACATGGTGCTCTACAAGGAACAAATGGTGCAGCGCCCTCTGTTCTTTGCCATCATCGACGAGGTGGACAGCATCCTCATCGACGAAGCGCGGACGCCGCTGATCATCTCCGGGGCGGCCAACCGTTCCACGGAGCTGTACTACATCTGTGCTCATTTTGTAAAGCGGCTGGAGCCGGAAAAGGACTTCACCGTTGATGAAAAGCTGAAAATCGTCACCCTGACCGACGAGGGTGTGGCCAAGGTGGAGCAGGCGTTCAACATCGAGAACCTGTACGACACCGCCCACATGACCCTGAACCACCATATCAACATTGCGCTCAAAGCGCAAGTCCTGTTCAAACGGGACGTGGATTACGTGGTGCAGGACGGCGAAGTGGTGATCGTCGACGAATTCACCGGCCGTCTGATGGTGGGCCGCCGCTACAGCGATGGTCTGCACCAGGCGATCGAGGCGAAGGAAGGACTGCGCGTCCAGAGCGAAAGCATGACGCTGGCGACGATCACGCTGCAAAACTACTTCCGGATGTACGAGAAGCTGTCCGGCATGACCGGTACGGCCAAGACAGAGGAAGAAGAGTTCAAGAAAATTTACGGTCTGGACGTCGTGGTAATTCCGACCAACAAGCCGGTCATCCGCAAAGACCTGCCCGACCTGATCTACAAAACGGAAGCGGCCAAGTACCGCGCCGTCGTCAACGACATCGTCGAGCGGCACAAGAAGGGGCAGCCCGTGCTTGTCGGGACCATCTCGATCGAAAACTCGGAGCGCCTTTCGCAAATGCTGAAGCAAAAAGGCGTGCCGCACAACGTCCTGAACGCCAAGCACCACGCTCGCGAGGCGGAGATCGTCGCCCGTGCCGGCCAGTACGGTGCTGTCACCATCGCCACCAACATGGCGGGCCGCGGTACCGACATCCAGTTGGGTGAAGGCGTGGCGGAGCTGGGCGGCCTGCACATCATCGGCACCGAGCGGCATGAGAGCCGTCGGATTGACAACCAGTTGCGCGGCCGTGCCGGTCGTCAGGGGGACCCGGGTTCCTCCCAGTTCTTCCTCTCCCTGCAGGATGAGCTGATGCGCCGCTTTGGTGCGGACAACATCATGAACATGATGGAACGCCTCGGCATGGAGGAAGACATGCCGATCGAGAGCCGTCTGGTGACGCGTGCCGTCGAGTCCGCCCAGAAACGGGTGGAGGGGGCCAACTTCGACGCGCGGAAAGTGGTGCTCCAGTACGACGACGTGATGAACCAGCAGCGCGCCGTCATCTACAAGCAGCGCCGCGAGATCCTGGAGCAGGACAATCTGGACGAAGTTGTGCTCAAGATGATTTACAGCGTCGTCGACCGCAACGTGGAGGCCTACTGCCCGCAGGAAGAGGTGCCCGAAGACTGGAACCTGCAAGGACTGGTTGAAGTGGCCAACAACACCTTCCTGCACAACGAGACGATTACTGTCTCCATGCTGAAGGGCAAAGAGGCCGAGGAAATTGCCGAGCTGTTGAAAGAAGAAGTGGCGAAGCAGTTTGAGAAGCGCAAAGCGGAAATCGGCGAGTTGATGAACGAGTTTGAGAAAGTGGTCGTGCTGCGTGCCGTGGACAGCAAGTGGATGGACCACATCGACGCGATGGAGCAGCTGCGTCAGGGCATTCACCTGCGCGCGTACGGCCAAAACGATCCGCTGCGCGAGTACCAGTTTGAAGGATACCAGATGTTCCAGAACATGATTGCCGCCATCGAGGAAGAAGTGGCGATGTACATCATGAAGGCGGAGGTCAGCCAAAATCTGGAGCGTCAGGAAGTGGTGCGCGGACAGGCGGTCGATCCGGCCCAGCTGCAAACGTCCGGTCCATCGGAGCGCCCCGCGAGTGAGGCGGAACCGAAAAACCGCGCCCAGCGCCGCGCGGAAGAACAGGAGCGCCGCCGCCAGATGAAGCGAGGCCATTAAAAACCTATAAAGTACGCAGCTTGCAAAACTGCTCTTCCCGTGTCGGGAGGAGCAGTTTTTTTTCTCCCCGTCTCCCTTAGGCTAGACAGCATTCGCCCGTTTTTGGTGCGACTGGCGGAAGAGACTTGGCGGTTTTGTCTAACACTGGAAAAAGGCATCGAACGATTCTCGTGGAAAAACCAGGCAAAATGAATACAATCGTAAGTACACCAACTTGCACTGGAAATCAATCACACGAGAGGCGGGGGAATGAACCATGAGAACGTCGAGTAACGTGATGGGCATACAAGCAAAATTAATGTTGGAGCGTATTGCGGCCACGCTGGATGCGGTACAGGCAGGTCACCAGCAGAAACCGGCCTATTTGCTTGCCGACCGGCCGATACATATGGACAAGCCGGAACCCGACGAGGGCGAGAGAGAGCTGGAGGTGGTGTTTGCCGCGAGGGACGTCGTCTATCTCGATGAAAGGCTGACGCGAGAAATTCCCGAGCCCAATTGGTCAAAAGCGGCGCCGGCCGGATGCGTCATACCGGACGGAGCGGGTGTCGCCCGAATCGGGACGCACGACCGACACAGCGGTGCAGCGGGGAGTGAGGTTGCAGGAAGACAAGCGCCACAGGCGGAACTCCACCAGGAAGCAGCGGCCAGGTGGGCGGTGCCGTTCATTGGAGAAGTGCTCGTACAGGCATATGCAGGGGACATGGGAAACACACCGCAGGACATCCGATCGGCACCCTCCCCACCTGCGTCTGAGCCGCTAACGCTGTGCTGATGCTTCTGCTGTGCCCGAATCGATGCTGTCCGGTTGCGAATCCGCCAATTTGCGGTACAATGTAACATAGCACAAGGAAGAGAAGGTGATTCGCACATGGCATTGATCGATATTGCGGACGTCAAGCAAGAGATGTCCAGCATGGCTAAGCGATTAGCGGATATCAGGGGGTCTCTTTGACCTCCCTGCGAAACAGGAACGTATCGGCGAACTGGAAGAGCGGATGCTCGCTCCCGACTTCTGGGATAACAACGAGGCCGCACAAAAAACCATCAGCGAATTGAATGCGCTCAAAGGCCTGGTGGAAACCATGGCCAAACTGGACGCCCAGTACGAGGACCTGCAGGTAATGCTGGAACTGGTCATCGAAGAAGGCGACGAATCGATGATCCAGGACTTGTACGAGAGTGTCCAGGCGCTGAAAAAAGAATTTGAGAGCTTTGAGCTGGAGCTGCTGCTCAGCGACCAATACGACAAGAACAACGCGATTCTGGAACTGCACCCGGGCGCGGGCGGCACCGAGTCCCAGGATTGGGCGTCGATGCTGCTGCGCATGTACACCCGCTGGGCGGAGTCCAAAGGGTTCAAGGTGGAGACGCTGGACTACCTGCCGGGCGACGAGGCCGGCATCAAGAGCGTCACCCTGCTGATCAAGGGGCACAACGCCTACGGTTACCTGAAATCGGAAAAAGGGGTGCACCGCCTCGTGCGGATTTCCCCGTTTGACGCCTCGGGCCGACGCCACACCTCGTTTGTCTCCTGCAACGTGCTGCCGGAGATTGAAGAAGACACCGATGTGGAGATTCGTTCCGAGGACTTGAAAATCGATACCTACCGCTCCAGCGGCGCCGGCGGTCAGCACATCAACACGACTGATTCCGCCGTTCGCATCACGCACCTGCCGACGGGGATCGTCGTCACCTGCCAGTCGGAGCGTTCCCAGATCAAAAACCGGGAACGAGCGATGAAAATGCTGGCAGCCCGTCTGTTTGAGCTGAAGCGGGAAGAGCAGGAAAAAACGCTGCAGGCCATCCAGGGCGAGCAGAAAGACATCGCCTGGGGAAGCCAGATCCGTTCGTACGTCTTCCACCCGTACAGCCTGGTGAAAGACCACCGCACCAACGTGGAGGTCGGCAATGTACAGGCGGTAATGGACGGGGAGATTGATCCGTTTATCGACGCCTATATGCGTTCGCAAATCAAGCGATAGGCGACAAGCGGCGGTATGCTAATCAATAACGGACTGTCCGGTACGGCGGTAATCGGTTCTGCCGTCGCAAACACGGATGAATCCTAGAAAACACAGGCTCTCGCTGATCTCTCCTCGTTTGACCACAAGGTCTAGGCGACGGAGCATCGGCGAGAGCCTGATTTGTGTCTGGGGCAGTTGGATGAAACGATCGAATCAGTTGTCGAAATTGTGCTATACTTCCAGTAACATACTGTTTGTCAAAGGAGAGGACGTCATGCTGTACGTTGCCATACTGACGATTGTTGACCAGGAATTGAACACCAAGTTTCGCCCGGCCCACCTGAGCTACCTCAATGACCTGTACAAGCAGGGGAAAGTGGTCATGGCCGGACCGTTTACGGACAAGCGAGGCGGAATGGTCATCTACAAAGCGGAATCACCCGAGGAAGCGCGCCTTCTGGCAGAAGCCGATCCGGTCGTGAAGGAGGGCGCCCGAACGCTGGAACTGCGGGAGTGGAGCCCGCTGGAATTTCCGCTGACCTAGACGGATTCTCCGGAGCGGAAGAATGATTTGTTTCGAGCGGAGGAATACTTAGCGAAGAATACTCATACAAAGGAGGGAACAGCATGAAGCGTTTCCCGTTTGCCATCCTTTTCATCGCGCTCGTATTCTTCGCAGGTGCCTGTGCTTCTGGCGGCAATCAAGCAGAACCGCCCGCCGGGCAGCAACCCGATACGGAATCACCCGCTCCATCGGGCAATTACGATGCTGCGGCAGCTGAAACGTTGTATAAAAACAACTGTGCAAGCTGCCACGGTCAAAATCTTGAGGGGGCAGTCGGCCCCAACCTGACACAGGTAGGCGGCAAATACACCCGGGAACAAATCCTGGAAATCCTCAAGAACGGGAAGGGCGGCATGCCAGGCGGACTGGTCAAGAACGATGATGCTGAAAACGTCGCGTCCTGGCTGGCCGACAAGAAATAGCAGGTACGTAAAGCGTCCGGCAAATCGCCGGGCGTTTTCTTTTTTGACAACGGATACAAGGAGCGTCGGCTGCGGGGCAGAAGGCGGAAGCTGCAAGCAGGGGCTTGATTTTTGGGGAGAAGGGTTGCCATTCGATTGAATTTTTATTATGATTCATGTATAAAAATGCAAAAGAGGGAGAGAACCATGATTCGGGTCGGGATTGTCGGGGCGACCGGTTACAGCGGGGTGGAGTTGATCCGTCTGCTTGCCGGCCATCCCCACGTGCAGGTGGCTAATCTGTATTCCAGTTCGGCGGAGGGAGAAGCGCTGGACAGCGTTCTTCCCCATGTGCAGCATGTTTCCTTGCCCCAGCTGTCGGCGATAGACGCGGAGCAAATGAGCGCCGCAAACGACGTGGTGTTTCTGGCCACGCCGGCCGGCGTCAGCGCGGAACTGTCGCCGGAACTGCTCAAGCGCGGCGCCAGGGTGATCGATTTGTCGGGCGATTTTCGCCTGGAGAGCGGGGAGGTGTACCGGCAGTGGTACAAACGGGAGCCCGCTCCCGGTGAGTGGCTGGATCGGGCGGTGTACGGCCTGGCGGAGTGGAACGCGGCGCAGGTGGCCGGCGCACAGTTGGTGGCCAATCCGGGCTGCTATCCGACGGCGGCGCTCTTGGCGCTGATTCCGTTGGCACAAAGCGGCTGGGTCAACCCCCGCAGTTGGATTGTAGATGCCAAGTCAGGGGTGTCGGGAGCAGGTCGCGGCGTCTCCCTGGGCGTTCATTTCAGCGAGATCAACGACAGCATTCATGCGTACAAGGTGGCCCAGCATCAGCACACGCCGGAGATTGAACAAGAGTTGAGCAAAAAGGGCGGCGTGGAGCATGTGGTCCAGTTTACGCCCCATCTGGTGCCGATGACGCGGGGAATACTCGTCACTGCCTACGGACAGTTGGAGCGGGCGGTGACAACAGACGAGGTGCATCAGCTCTACCGGTCGGCGTATGAAGGCAAGCCATTTGTAAGGCTGCGAAAACCGGGGAGCCATCCGCGGACCAAAGAGGTGTACGGTTCGAACTATTGCGATATCTCCGTCCATGTGGATGAGCGGACGGGGCGGGTCATCGTGCTTTCCGTGATCGACAACATGGTCAAAGGAGCGGCAGGTCAGGCAGTCCAAAACATGAACCTGATGTTCGGCTGGCCGGAGGCGACAGGATTGCCACTGGTGCCGCTGTTTCCGTAGAGGAGGATGTGACATGCAAGACGCAGTGGTCATCAAGTGCGGAGGCAGCACCATGGATCAGCTGCCCGACGCGTTTTTCCAGGCGATCGCCGAACTGCAGCAGGCCGGACGGCAGATTGTGATCGTGCACGGCGGCGGTCCGGCAATCAACGGCATGCTGGAGAAACTGTCCATTACGCCCGCGTTTGTGGACGGATTGCGCGTCACCTGCGAAGAGACGCTGCAGGTGGTGGAGATGGTATTGTGCGGACAGATCAACAAGCGGCTGGTTCGCAGGCTGACTCAGGCGGGAGCCAGGGCGTGGGGCGTCAGCGGGATTGACGGCGCAATGCTGACGGCAGAGCGGACGGCAAAACCGCTTGGCCAGGTCGGCGAGGTGAAAGGGGTGGACACATCCATTCCGACCGCCATCCTCGAACGCGGCTACGTGCCGGTGATTGCGCCGTTGGCCGTAAGCGCAGACGGCGCGGAGACGTACAACGTAAATGCAGACGTGGCGGCGGGGGCGATCGCTGCCGCCCTGGCGGCGGAGCGTCTGGTAATGGTGACCGACGTGCCGGGCATCCTGCGCCCCGGTCAGGACGGCACCAAGACGCTGGTGGCACAGACGGACGCGGAAGAGATCGGCCAGATGATTGCCGACGGGGTGATTACCGGCGGGATGATTCCGAAAGTACAGGCCGCGCTGGACGCCCTCTCGCAAGGCGTGCCCCGGGTCGTCATCTGCCGGGGAACGGCGGAGGAATTGCGGTCGGTATGCGCCGGGCAATCGGCGGGAACCGTGATCCAGGCAGGCGTCCCCAAAGGCGCGTAATGTGGACACCGCGTACAGCACTCCCCCCTATTAAGGAGCGTAAACAAGGAGGCATTGTAACATGAGCACAATGGCTGCCCCTATGCATTTGATGAATACTTATTCAAAATGGCCGATCCGGCTGGTCAAGGGAGAGGGAAACCGCGTTTGGGACGATCAGGGCAACGAGTATCTCGACTTTGTCTCGGGAATCGCCGTCACCTCGCTGGGACACGTACACCCCAAAGTGACGAAACGGCTGCACGAACAGCTGGACACGTTGTGGCACTGCTCCAATCTGATGCACGTTCCCCAGCAGGAGGTACTGGCACAGAAGCTGTGCGGCCTGTCCGGCCTCGACCGCGCGTTTTTCTGCAACAGCGGCGCGGAAGCCAACGAGGGAATGATCAAGCTGGCCCGGCGTTACGCCCAAAAAGTGCAAGGCACCGGACGATATGAGATCATTACGTTTCAGCAGTCGTTCCACGGGCGAACGCTGGCTACCCTGACAGCCACGGGGCAGGACAAGGTGAAAGACGGATTCGGCCCCCTGCCGGACGGGTTTGTCACCGTGCCCTACAACGATTTGGAAGCGGTGCGCGCCGCCGTTACGGAGAAGACCTGCGCCATCATGCTCGAACTGGTGCAGGGGGAAGGGGGCGTACATCCGGCAGAGGAGCCGTTTGTAAAGGGATTGCGCCAACTGTGCGACGAACACGGTCTGCTGCTGCTGATCGATGAAATCCAGACCGGCATTGGACGCACGGGCACCTGGTTTGCCTTCCAGCAGTACGGGATCAAGCCGGACGTGATCTCGCTGGCCAAAGCGCTGGGCAATGGGTTCCCGATCGGCGCGGTGGTGGCGACCGAAGCGGCGGCCGAGGCGTTTGCCCCCGGCACCCACGGCACCACATTTGGCGGCAACCCGCTGGCGATGACCGCTGCCATCGCCACGCTGGAGACGATGGAAGAGGAGAACGTGCTGAACCGCGTAGGCATCCTGCATCGGCATCTGGTAAGCGGACTGGAAAAATTGCGGGCAGAATATCCCGGCAAAGTATTGGCCGTGCGCGGCAAAGGACTGCTCTTGGGCGTGGAAGTGACGGTGCCGGCGTCGTCCATCGTCGATTACGCCCGCGAAAAAGGCGTACTCGTCCTGCTGGCCGGTCCTCAGGTCGTCCGCCTGCTGCCCTCGTTTGTCACAACTGAGGAAGAAGTGAACCGGGTGATCGAGGTGATCGGCGAGGCGGTGGAGAACTTGTAAGAAAAAAGCGCTCCAATGCCGGGGACACGGCCGACAGGGAAAGGCAGTGTGAGCGGAACGGCAGTGTGACCCGGCTTGGCCGCTGATGCAGGGGAATCGGGCACATCCATGCAGCGAGTCGGAACGCGGCTTTCAGATCCCGTTGAAAAAACTCGTTGCATTTTTATAATTCAAAATGTATATTAATACATGACGTTGCATAAATTTTCGTGAGAGAGTGCCCTTTGGAGAGGAGTGGCTTTCATAGATGAATGGTGAGAGAAAAGGGTTGGGCCCGGGATATTTGACACTGGAGAGCGGAGAAGTATTTGCCGGGACGCTGTACGGCGCTCCGCTCACAGGATATGGCGAAGTGGTTTTTCATACAGGGATGACGGGATACCAGGAAGTGATGACCGATCCGTCCTTTGCGGGGCAGATCGTCACCTTTACGTATCCGCTGATCGGTAATTACGGGATAAACGACACCGATTACGAAGCGGCAAAGCCCGCCCTGGCGGGAATGGTCGTCAGCGAGCTGTGCAGTGCGCCGAGCCACTACCAATCCCGCCGCACGCTGGCGGAAGCTGCGGAGGCGTTTGGCTTCCCGATCCTGGCCGGGATCGATACGCGGACGATCACCAAGCGGGTGCGTCAGTCGGGTCCGCTGTACGGTGCGATTGCTGACCGGCCGTTGAGCGTGGAGGAGGTGGCGGCGCTTGGCTCCGCGCATCGGAAAAAATCGCTGGTCGCCGACGTCTCCAGCCGTCACATTCAGCGCTACCCCGGGAATCAGGAACACGTGGTGATCATCGATCTGGGCATGAAACAGTCGATTTTGGAATCGCTGTTGGAACTTGGCTGCCGCGTGACGGTTGTGCCGTTTGACACCCCGTTTTCACAGATTCAGGCGCTGCAGCCGGACGGCCTGCTCTTTTCCAACGGGCCCGGCGACCCGGCCGACCTGCTCGCCTACTGCGGCGAGTGGCGGAAGGCGGCGGAACAGTATCCGACGCTGGGCATCTGCCTGGGACACCAGGTGCTGGCGCTGATGTTTGGCGCCAAGACGGAAAAGCTGACTTACGGACACCGGGGGAGCAATCATCCGGTCAAGGAACTGGCCACCGGGAAAGTCTACATGACCTCGCAAAACCACGGGTACGTGGTGAGGGAAGAAACCCTGGACAAACGGCTGTTGACCGTGACGTACCGCAATGTCAACGACCGGTCGGTGGAAGGGCTGAGCCACACCTCTCTGCCGATCATGAGCGTACAGTTTCACCCGGAAGCGCATCCGGGTCCAAACGACACAACGCACGTTTTTTACCAATTCCTGCAGTCGATGCGCGTAGTGGGAGCGAAGAGATATGCCTAAATTGCCGCACATTCACAAAGTATTGGTCATCGGGTCGGGGCCGATTGTCATCGGCCAGGCGGCGGAATTTGACTACGCCGGGGCGCAGGCCTGCCTCTCGTTGAAAGAAGCCGGGGTGCAGGTCGTGTTGGTGAACAACAACCCGGCCACGATCATGACGGACGAACACGTAGCTGACAAAGTGTATCTGGAGCCGCTCACGGTAGAGTCCCTGACGGCGATCATCGCCAAAGAGCGGCCCGACGGTCTCCTGCCCACCCTGGGCGGTCAGACAGGGCTCAATCTGGCGGTCGCCCTGGCCGAAGCGGGAGTGCTCGCCCAATACGGGGTGGAACTGTTGGGCACGCCGCTGTCCGCCATCCAGAACGGGGAAGACCGGGAGCTGTTCAAGCAGTTGATGAAGCAAATCGGCGAACCGGTGCCTGAGAGCACGACCGTGGAGTCGGTGGAAGCGGCCGTCGCGTTTGCCGATTCAATCGGGTATCCGGTCATCGTGCGCCCCGCCTATACACTGGGGGGCGCCGGGGGCGGCATCGCCGAAGACGAACAGTCACTGCGTACGGTGGCGGCCCAAGGCATCGCCGCCAGCCCGATCGGCCAGGTGCTGATCGAGCGCAGCGTCAAGGGCTGGAAGGAAATCGAATATGAAGTGATGCGGGACGCGAACGATACCTGCATCATCGTTTGTAACATGGAAAATCTGGACCCGGTGGGCATCCACACGGGGGACAGCATCGTCGTCGCCCCGTCGCAGACGCTGACCGACCGGCAGTACCAGATGCTGCGCAGCGTCTCCACCAAGGTCATCCGCGCGCTGGGTGTAGTCGGCGGCTGCAACATCCAGTTTGCGCTTGATCCGAAGTCGGATCGCTACTATCTGATCGAAGTGAACCCGCGGGTGAGCCGCTCCAGCGCGCTGGCTTCCAAAGCGACGGGCTATCCGATCGCCCGGATCGCCGCCAAGCTGGCGCTGGGCTACAACCTGGACGAAGTGCTCAACCCGATTACCGGTTACACATACGCCAGCTTTGAGCCGACGCTGGATTACGTCGTGGTGAAAATTCCTCGCTGGCCGTTTGACAAATTTCCGCTGGCCGACCGTCAGTTGGGCACGCAGATGAAGGCGACCGGCGAAGTGATGTCGATTGCCCGCAACCTGGAAGCGGCGTTGCTCAAGGCGGTCCGCTCGCTGGAGCAGGGCTGCACCCACCTCGTCCGTCCGGAGCTGGCTGCATGCAGCCGGGACGAGCTGGCGGGGCTGCTGCGGGATGCGACCGATGTCCGCCTGTTTGCACTGGCTGAGGCGATCCGCCAAGGGTTCAGCGAGGACGAATTGCACGCCCTGACTGGCATCGATCCGTTTTTCCTGCGCAGCGTGGGCCGGATCGTGGCGCTGGAGCAGCAGTTGGCCCAGAGCGATACGCTGACCCCCGAGCTGCTGGCGGAAGCAAAGCGGCGCGGATTTGCGGACGAGACGATTGCCGCCCTGATCGGAAGCACGACGGCCGAAGTCAAAGCGCTGCGGGATCAGGCCGGCATCCGGCCGTCGTACAAGATCGTGGACACCTGCGCGGCCGAGTTTGACGCGCAGACGCCGTACTATTACTCCGATTGGCAGGGGGACGACGAAGTAGAGGAGCTGACCGGGCGCAAAGTGCTGGTGCTCGGCTCCGGCCCGATCCGCATCGGACAGGGGATCGAGTTTGACTACTGCTCCGTTCACGCGGCCAAGGCGCTCCAGGCCAAGGGCATCGCCGCTGTCGTCGTCAACAACAACCCGGAGACGGTCAGCACCGATTACGAGACGGCCAACCATCTGTATTTTGAGCCGCTGCACGTGGAGGACGTGCTGCACGTGGCAGAGCGTGAGGGTGTGGATGGCGTCATGGTCCAGTTCGGTGGCCAGACGGCGATCAACCTGGCGGCCAAGCTGGCTGCGGCCGGCCTGACCGTGCTCGGCACGTCGCTGGATGCGATCGAACGGGCGGAGGATCGTGAACGGTTCTACGCGATGCTGCGCAAGCTGGAGATACCGCACATCCCGGGCAAAGGGGTGTCTTCCCTGGAAGAAGCGGCCGAGGTGGCGGCAGCGATCGGCTATCCGGTGCTGCTGCGCCCGTCCTACGTGATCGGCGGTCAGGGCATGGTGGTCGCCCATAACGTCGAGGAGCTGTCGGCCACGATCGCGGAGTGGCTCAACCACCCTGACAGCCAGGTCTTTTTCCCGCTCCTGGTGGACAAATTCGTTCCCGGCCGGGAAGCAGAAGTGGACGCTGTGTGCGATGGCGAGTCCGTGCTCATCCCAGGCATTTTTCAGCATGTGGAGAAAGCGGGCATCCACTCGGGCGACAGCGTGGCGCTTTTCCCGGCGCCGGATCTGTCCGATAGTGTCAAACAGACGATCGCACGGTACACAGAGGCGATCGCCCGCGAGATGGGGGCGGTCGGTCTGATCAACATTCAGTTCGTGATTCACGACGAGACGGTCTACGTCCTGGAAGTAAACCCGCGCGCGTCGCGGACCGTGCCGATTACCAGCAAAGTGACCGGCATCCCCATGGTGGAGCTGGCCGTGCGCGCCCAACTGGGTGAAAAACTGGCCGGCATGGGCTATGGGACAGGGCTGCTGCCGGACATTCCGTTCGCCGTCGTCAAGGCACCCGTCTTTTCCACCGTGAAATTGAGCGGCGTCGATCCGGCCCTGGGACCGGAGATGAAATCGACCGGGGAAGTGCTGGGGCTGGGCCGTTCCTTCCCGGAAGCGGCGCGCAAGGCGTTAGCCTTTAAAGACAGCGTGCACCGCCCGTGGCAAAGGGGGCAGATCTGCTTCCTCTCCCTGGCCGATGCCGATAAGACGGACGGCGTGCTGCCCGTCATTCGGAAGCTGCAGGAACAGGGCGCAGTCTGGGCGGCCACAGCGGGAACGGCAGCCTGGCTGGGGGCAATCGGCTTTACCGTTACGCACGTGGTCGCGGACGAACAGGATCTGGCCGCGCTGCTGCAGAGGGAAGTCGTAGCTTTTTCGCTCATCACTGCCACCAAGGGGAACCGGCGGGGACGCAGCGGCTTTACCCTGCGGAGCCGGCTGGTCCAGCAGGGAGTCCCGCTGTTTACTGCTGTAGAGACGTTTGCGCTGTACGTGGAATCCATTACGGAGAATAGAGGTGAAGGGCATGCAGCCTGTGAAGATATTGGGTCACTTTGCAAGCGAGCAATTGGCCAGTTGTAAAGGAAAAGATTTGCTTCGCGTCGATGAATTTAGCGCAGAAGAGTTGACCTGGCTCCTGCAGTTTGCTGCCGAGCTCAAACAGCGGCAAAAAAGCGGTCACCCGTATCAACCGCTCAATGGGAAGACACTGGGGATGATTTTCGACAAATCGTCGACGCGCACCCGCGTTTCCTTTGAAGTAGGCATGTACCAATTGGGTGGCATGAGCATGTTTTTGAGCGGCAAGGAACTGCAGCTCGGACGCGGCGAGCCGATCAGCGATACGGCCAAGGTGATGTCCCGCTACGTCGACGCCATCATGATCCGCACGTTTTCCCACACAAGGGTGGAGGAGCTGGCCGAACACGCCAGCATTCCGATCATCAACGGCCTGACCGACCAGTTCCATCCGTGTCAGGCGCTGGCCGACATGCTGACGATCTGGGAGCACAAGGGAACACTGCAGGGCGTCAAACTGGCCTATGTGGGCGATGGCAACAACGTCGCCAACTCGCTCGTGCTGGCGGCAGCACTGCTGGGTCTGGACGTGCGCGTCGCCACGCCGCCGGGCTACGAGATGGACGGAGCCATCGTGAACAAGGCTGTCGCGTACGCACAGGCCAGCGGCGGCCAGGTGGTCGTCACGCACGATCCCGTCGAAGCGGTGCACGGCGCCGACGTCATCTACACGGATGTGTGGACCAGCATGGGCTTTGAAGCGGAAAACGAGCAGCGCCTCAAGGATTTTGCATCCTATCAGGTAAACGAGCAGCTTGTCCAACACGCCGATCCCGCTTACCTGTTCATGCACTGCCTGCCTGCGCACCGCGGAGAAGAAGTGTCGTCCGGCGTGATTGACGGTCCCCACTCCGTCATCTTTGACCAGGCGGAAAATCGTCTCCACGCGCAGAAGGCAGTCTTGGCAACCTTGTTGTAATGTTGTCAGAGAGTAATAGGAATTTCTTACCAGCAGGAAATTGAAGCTAATAGACTATGAATCTATCATTGCCGAAATTTGTCATCAACGTGTAAAATATAGGTAGGAAGCGCGATGAGGTACAGACTGTATTTGGTCGCTTGGTCTGTACGGAGCCAGTAGCGAATCCGCCCTCTTTTCGAACGGAAAGAGGAAAGCCGGGCACAGGCTGTATGTGGTCGCTTGGCCTGTGTCTTCCCAAGTAGCGAAACCAGCTTTCTCCACTATGGAAAAGGGGGGGAATGGGAATGAAAAAATGGTTCGTTGCTGTCCTGCTGGTAGCCGGTATTGTTGCTGCAACTTCTGCAAACTGGACGTCTTGGTAATAGACATAATAGCGTTGTTCGCGGAAAAACACCGCTTTTTAGTGGTGTTTTTTCACTGTGTTGGGAGGGGCTTACATGCTTGATGTCGTCGCTCTTTCTTTTGCGATTGGATTTTTCCGAGGCGGCCGGATAAAAGAGTTGCCAAAGTTTGCAGCATTGTGGAGTCTCATTGCCAGTATTGGATTGCAAATCATGTCACAGTTTGTTCCCCAGTGGTCGGGGTGGCTGGTCAGCATATCCTATGTGTTTGTGCTGTATTTCTTCTTTAGTAACCGTCAGCATGAGGATATGCGTGTATTCATGATTGGCTGGTTGTTAAACGCGTTGGTCATTTGGGCGAACATGGGGAAAATGCCGGTTGATCTGGAGCAGGCGCAGCGATTGTCTTACCCCATTGATGCGCTGGTGAATGGGACAGACTTCAAACACATTGCGTTAACTGTGGATACAAACCTGCCTTTTCTAGCGGACACCATCTACAAGCCTCTCATTATTCCTCGAGTGATCAGCATCGGTGATCTGTTCATCATGTTGGGAGCCTTCTTATTAGTGCAGCGACTTATGAGTAAGCCGGTATCTTTAATAAGGCTGAGAGAAGGAAAAAATTATGCAGGTAAACACTCAAGGTGATAAACTGTTGCAGCGTCTGATTATCCATGCAGTTTTTCCTGCGGTAGTTATTTTCATGGTCTTGTTGGCGCTGCCGTATTGGGAGCCAAAAAGCCACTTGCCTGTTTTGGTTGCTTTTACACTGCTTACCATTATCTGTTCGTTTGCTCCGTTCCGGACGCCTGATGCGACGTTAACGCTTAATAATGCCGTGATCCTGTCGGGCCTTTTACTGTGGGGAGAATGGGTAGCCGTTTGGTCTTGTTTGCTGGAGGTTATCATCCTTGGGTTCTTGTTTCGATCTTCCGTTGCTCGTACAATGGCCAACGCGGGTCAAATGCTGTCGACGGTCTGGATTGTTGGCTGGGTGCATACCTGCTTGCAAGCACTTCATGTTCCTTGGGCGATTTCCGACCTGTTGCTGATCCTTGCATATTGGCTTGTAAACACTCTGCTATGTGCCATTTTGATCGCTTTCTACAGCGGTGTTCTCTGGACGACTGCTGTGAAAAACATGTTGACACGCGGTTCCGCTACCTACATTATGCTTTTGATAATAGGGGGTATGGGAGCAAGACTGGTTGATCACTACGGAGTACTTGCACTCATCCCTTTGGTAGCGGCTTTTGTCATTATTAGTATCGTCTTACGGCAATATTATGAAAGCATTCACAAACTCGCTCAAAAAATGGACGAGATCAAATCCTTCAATCACAAGTTCCTCACCGCCATGGCTGCTTCCATCGATGCCCGTGACCATTACACGAGCGGCCATTCCCAGCGGGTGGCTCACTGGGGACGGGAGATTGCCCGGGCGATCGGGCTGTCGGAGGAGAAGGCGGCGGAGGTGTATTTTGGCGGGATTTTGCACGACATCGGCAAAATCGGCATTGAGGATCAGATTCTCAACAAACGTGGAAAATTAACACCGGAGGAGTACGACAAGATCAAGCAGCACACGGTGATTGGATATGATATCATCCTGCAGGCGGGCATGTTTCACGAACTGCTGCCGGCCATCCGTTCGCACCATGAGCGAATCGACGGCAAGGGTTATCCGGACGGATTGGCTGGCGAAGAGATTCCGCTGATGGCCCGCATTCTGGCCATCTCTGACGCCTTCGACGCGATGGTGGCGGACAGGCCGTACCGCAAAGGACTGCCGGTGGAGGAGGCCCTGCAGGAGATCAGCCGCGGGGCGGGGACGCAGTTCGACGCCGAACTGGCCTATCATTTCATTCGCATCATCAGGGAGTTGCCCCGCGATGAATTGGAAACGATTATACGGCAGAACGCGCAGCCGCAGCGGCATCTGCAGGAGGTGGCCCGATAGGGTAGCCTCCTGTTTACTTTTTCATCAGCAAGGCCCCGGTGCTCGGACGAGACGGGGATTTTGCTGTTCACATGCCGGTCATTTGTGGAAAAATATCAACCAATGCTTGTCATTTTACCTGGACTGGGACATACTGGAATCGAATTGCAGCTTTTTGTGAGGTGATGGCGCTTGATTCCTACGTACAAGGATGCGGACATTATTCTGAAATTGTATGATCAGTTTGAATCGGAACGGCTGCGGGCCGCGAGACAGTGGTTCGACACCTCGCTGGCGGAAGAGGGGCTGGATTACGACGCGTTTTTGCGCCACTTTCCACGCGGCAGCGAAGGCTATAACCACTTTGTGACGCTGTACGGCTTTTTTGAGATGGTAGGTGTGCTGCATAAAAACGGCCTCGTTCATCCCGACCTGCTGTTTGACATGTGGTTTATCAACGGCTTTTACCGCCGGATGTATCCGATTTTCGTCGGATGGAGGGCGCAGGGCGACATTCACGTGGCGGAAAATTTTGAACGGCTGGCCCTGGCCGAATTGAAGTGGATCGGCACGCACAAAGGAAAAGAATACGTTCCCGAGGTACCTTACGCCCGCAAGTAAGGAAGCGCCGGACAACCATCAGGGTGGTCCGGCTTTTTGCATGGCAGAACAGCTTTACGCCCACGCAGCCTGATGCAGGTAAGCAGGTAATAGGCAGTGAAAAGGACAGCATAGAAAAGTAGTTGTATTTTTATAAGTTAGTTTGTATAATTACTCATGAACAAATTTTCACACAGGGAGAGGGAACGATGGCTAGAGAGAAAATCGTATTGGCCTATTCGGGCGGTTTAGATACATCGGTAGCAATCAAGTGGCTGCAGGAAACGTACAACTACGACGTGATCGCAGTCGCGCTGGACGTGGGTGAGGGCAAGGACCTGGAGTTCGTGCAGAAAAAGGCGCTGCAGGTGGGGGCGCTGAAATCGATCGTGGTGGATGCAAAGGATGCGTTCGCCCAGGAGTACGTGCTGCCGGCACTGCAAGCGAACGCCATGTACGAAGGGAAGTATCCGCTGGTGTCAGCGCTGTCCCGTTACCTGATCTCCCGCGTGCTGGTGGAGATCGCGGAAAAAGAGGGAGCGGTGGCGGTCGCCCACGGCTGCACCGGGAAAGGGAACGACCAGGTGCGCTTCGACGTGTCGTTTACGGCATTGAACCCCAATCTGAAAATCGTCGCGCCCGTTCGCGAATGGGGATGGTCCCGCGACGAAGAGATCGAGTACGCGAAAAAGCACAACATTCCGATTCCGATCGATCTGGACAATCCGTACAGCATCGACCAAAACCTCTGGGGCAGAAGCTGCGAGTGCGGCATTCTGGAAGATCCCTGGGCGGCCCCGCCAGAGGGTGCGTACGAGCTGACCAAATCGATCGCTGATGCTCCGGACCAGCCGGAGGAGATTGAGATCACCTTTGTCAAAGGCGTGCCGACCGCGCTGAACGGGGAAGAGCTGCCGCTGGCCGAGCTGATTCTGAAGCTGAACAAAATCGCCGGCAACCACGGCGTCGGCCGAATCGACCACGTGGAAAACCGCCTGGTCGGCATCAAGTCCCGCGAAGTGTACGAAACGCCGGCGGCAACCACACTGATTCTGGCGCACCGCGAGTTGGAGTTTTTGACGCAGCCGCGCGAAGTAGCCCAGTTTAAGCCGATCATCGAGCAAAAGATGGCCCAGGTGATCTACGAAGGTCTCTGGTATTCGCCGATCCGCAGCGCGCTGCAGGCGTTTATCGAGGAAACACAGCAGTATGTTACCGGTGTCGTGCGCGTCAAGCTGCACAAGGGACACGCCATCGTCGTCGGACGCAAATCGACGTCGTCGCTCTACAGCCACGAGTTGGCCACCTATGCGGCGGGCGATCAGTTTGACCACAAGGCGGCACTTGGCTTCATCAAGCTGTGGGGCCTGCCGACCAAGGTGTACGCCCAGGTGAATGAAGGCGTGCTCCGCGAAAATGCGAAAACGGCAATTAAGATCTTGGACGAAAAGGATGCGATCGTGCAATGAAACTCTGGGGAGGACGCTTCACGAAGCCGACGAACCAGCTCGTGGAGGAATATACCGCTTCCATTACCTTCGACAAGCAGATGTGGCGGCAAGACATCGTCGGCAGCCTGGCACACGTGGCGATGCTGGGCAAGTGCGGCATCCTGCCGATGGAGGAAGTCAGACAAATCATCGCCGGTCTGAAAAAGGTAAAGGAGAAGATCGAGCGGGGACAGGTGCAGTTTCTCGTCGAGCACGAGGATGTGCACATGAACATCGAAAAGCTGCTGATCGAGGAAATCGGCCCGGTGGGGGGCAAACTGCACACGGGGCGCAGCCGCAATGACCAGGTGGCGCTCGACATGCACCTCTATCTGCGGGAGAAGCTGATGGAGATCATCCAGCTGGCCACGTACCTGCAGGAGGCACTGCTGGAACAGGCCAACCGCCATCTCAACACGGTCATGCCCGGCTACACTCATCTGCAGCGGGCCCAGCCAGTCCTGTTCGGCTACCATCTGATGGCGTACGTCTCGATGCTGCAGCGCGACATCGAGCGGATGCGCGACTGCTGGAAACGGGTCAACATCCTGCCGCTCGGCGCTGGCGCCCTGGCCGGCACGACATTCCCGATCGACCGGACGTTTGTAGCCGAATTGCTTCAGTTTGACGGCATCTACCTGAACAGCATGGACGCTGTCAGCGACCGGGACTTCATCGTCGAATTTCTGGCGGACGCTTCCCTCCTGATGGCCCATCTCTCGCGCCTCTGCGAAGAATTGGTCATGTGGAGCAGCCAGGAGTTTTCGTTTGTGGAACTGGATGACGCGTTTTGCACCGGCTCCAGCATCATGCCGCAGAAGAAAAATCCCGACGTGGCCGAGCTGGTGCGCGGCAAAACCGGACGCGTCTACGGGAACTTAATCGGCCTGTTGACCGTGCTGAAAGGGCTGCCGCTCGCCTACAACAAAGACATGCAGGAAGACAAGGAAGGCATGTTTGACACGGTGGCAACGCTGCACGGGGCGCTCGCCCTGTTGACGCCGATGATCCAGACGATGCAGGTGAAAGCTGACCGGATGCGCCAGGCAGTGACGCAGGACTTTTCCAACGCCACCGATCTGGCCGACTACCTGGTTCGCCAAGGCATGCCGTTCCGTCAGGCGCATGAAGTGGTGGGCCGCACGGTGCTCTACTGCATTGAGCATCAAAAATACCTGCTGGACCTGAGCCTGGATGAGTTTCGGCAGTTCTCCGAGGCAATCGGGGAGGACGTGTACGAGGCGCTGGCCGTGGAAACGGTCGTCAATGCGCGCAACGTGCTGGGCGGCACCGCCCGCAGTCAGGTGGAGGCGCAGATCGCCGCGTATCGCAGCCTGCTGGCTGAGACGCACGCGTGGGTGGAGAAAAACAGCCAAAAAGTGATGATTGAATCGCTGATTGACGTCGGTTCGCCGGTGTGAGCAGGATTGCGCGGGAGTGGGAGGACGTCCTGTACCTTGACGCTCACCTGATCGCCAAGACGGGCCGGCAACGGTGGACTTCGGCCATAATCGGTCTTGCCGGCCGGCAGCGACAGATTCGTGCCAGCCGATCGGCAGCCACAGACAAAAAGAAAACGGATAGAAGCTTTGATGGGGCTCCTATCCGTTTTTTTTGTTTGTTCTGACGTTACAGGCACATCCGCAAAATGGCGGCCACGTCGTCGCTGGTCAGCTTTTTGAAACGGCCGATCGGGCCGAACGGCGTTGCTTTTTCCGCCATCAGCTCCAGATGTTCGTCGCCGATCTGGTAGTCGGCCAGACGGGTCGGGGCTCCGATGCGGGCGAAGAACGCTTCTGTGGCGGCGATGCCCTCCAGCGCCACTTCGTCGTCCGTCTTGCCGGACGGGTCGACGCCCCATACTTCCACGGCGAAGCGCTTGAAGCGCTCCACGTTTTCGCGGTAGACGTAGCGCATCCATTTCGGGAAAATGATGGCCAGTCCGCCGCCGTGCGGGATGTCGTAGACGGCGCTCACCGCGTGCTCGATGGAGTGGGTGGCCCAGTCCGTCTCCACGCCGACCGGCAGGGTGCCGTTCAGGGCCATCGTGCCGCAGTAGAGAATGGTGGCCCGAGCGTCGTAGTCTTCCGGATTGGCCAGCACCCGTTCGGCGTATTCGATTACAGTTTTCATAATCGACTCGGCAAAGCGGGTCTGCAGCGGAATCTCCTGCGTGTGGGTGAAATACTGTTCAAACACGTGCGACAACATGTCGCAGATTCCGTATACCGTTTGGTCGCGGGGGACGCTGAAGGTATTCTCCGGATCGAGGATGGAGAAGGTGGGGAAGGTTGTGCCAGCGCCAAATTTTTCTTTCGTCTCCCAGTTGGTGACGACGCTGCCCCGGTTCATCTCCGAGCCGGTCGCTGCCAGCGTCAGTACGGTGCCCAGCGGCAGTGCTGCCTGTGGTTGGGCTTTGCGAGTGTAGAAGTCCCAGACGTCTCCCTCGTACGGCACGCCAACCGCGATTGCTTTGGAGGCGTCAATCACGCTGCCGCCGCCCACCGCGAGAATCCAGTCCACCCGTTCGCGGCGGCACAGTTCAATCCCTTTCTTCACTGTGGACAGCCGCGGGTTGGGCTCCACGCCGGGCAGTTCGTGGATGGTGCAGCCCGCCGCCTGCAGCAGGGCGATGACCTTGTCGTACAGGCCGTTACGCTTGATGCTGCCGCCGCCGTAGACCAGAAGGACGGTGGAGCCGAGTTGGGCGGCTTTTTCCTTCAGCTTTTCCAGCTGCCCGCGTCCAAAGATCAATTCGGTGGGATTATGATAGACAAAATTGTCCATGGAAAACGTCTCCTTTCCGAGCGGATTCCCTTATATTGTAGACCATCATCGTAGATGGAACCAGTTTGCAAGTGCAGGGCCGAATCTGTCGGATTGGTGCCAAAGTTTTTGGAAATCGACAGGAAATGAGAGATTTTGTGGATTCCCACATCGAAATCGGGTGGTATAATAGGAGAGATAGCGGTCGCCGCTGTGTTTTGGCACCAAGCGTCAGCGGACGACGGATCCGTGCGAGCTTTGTCGGAAAGAGAAACATAGAGAAACAATCAACCAACAGATACATGGATGGATGCGGACTGATTTTGTACTACATAACAAGGAACTGACAAGGTAGGATGTGATTGGCTTGATCGAGATGTTTGACGTGTGGAAGACCTACCCCAACGGGACCAATGCGTTGAAAGGGATCAATGTTCGCATCGAAAAGGGCGAATTTGTCTACGTGGTGGGACCGAGCGGTGCAGGTAAGTCCACGTTTATCAAATTGATGTACCGGGAAGAAAAACCGACCAAAGGCCAGATTTTCCTGGGCGGTTTTAATGTCAGCCGGATCAAGGAGCGGCAGATTCCCATGGTGCGCCGCAGCATCGGCGTGGTGTTTCAGGATTTCAAACTGCTGCCGACGCTCAGCGTCTACGAGAACGTGGCGTTTGCCATGGAAGTGATCGAGACGCCCCCCAAGCAAATCAGGCCGCGGGTGATGGATGTGCTGGGCCTGGTCAAATTGAAGCACAAGGCCAAAATGCTGCCGAACGAACTGTCCGGCGGCGAACAGCAGCGCGTCGCTCTGGCGCGGGCGCTGGTCAACAATCCAGGGATCATCATTGCCGATGAGCCGACAGGCAACCTGGACCCGGACACCTCCTGGGAGATCATGAATCTGTTTGAAGAGATCAACCAGCGCGGCACCACAGTGGTCATGGCTACGCATAACCGCGAAATTGTCAACACGATGAGAAAACGGGTAATTGCCATTGAAGCGGGACAGATTGTCCGTGACGAGCAGAGAGGGGAATACGGTTATGAAGATTAGAACGCTGGGACGCCACGTCCGCGAAGGGGTCAAAAACCTCGGTCGGAACGGCTGGATGACGTTCGCTTCGATCAGTGCCGTGACCATTACCCTGCTGATTCTCGGCGTCTTTCTCATTCTGGCAATGAACGTCAACCATCTGGCCCAAACAGTGGAAAAGCAGGTGGAGATTCGCGTCTTTTTGGATACGCTGGCCACTCCGGAAAACGTCAAGGAAGTGGAACAAAACATTCGCGCGATTCCCAAAGTGGAATCAGTTGTGTTTATTCCCAAAGCCGAGGGGCTCAAGCAGCTAAAGGAGAGCATGGGCGAGAAGGCGTACCTGTTTGACGGACTGGAAAAGGAAAACCCGCTCCCCGACTCGTACGTCGTCAAGACCAAACTGCCGCAGGACACCGCCGACGTGGCCGGGCAGATCAAAAAGCTGGAGTTCGTCGAAAGCGTCAACTACGGCCAAGGCACAGTCGAAAAGCTGTTTGCCGCTACCAGTACGATTCGTAACGTGGGCATCGCCTTTATCGTTGGTCTGGGCTTTACCGCGATGTTTTTGATTGCCAACACGATCAAGCTGACCATCGTGGCCCGCCGACGGGAGATTGAGATCATGAAGCTGGTGGGCGCGACCAACTGGTTTATCCGCTGGCCGTTTTTTGTCGAAGGTCTGCTGATGGGACTGCTGGGTGCGCTGATCCCGATCGTGCTGCTCACCGTCAGCTACTACTATTTGCTGGACGCCGTCTACGGCAGCATGCCGGCTGTCCAACTCTTCAAACTGCTGCCGTTGTTCCCGCTCGCCTACCAGGTGGCGCTAATCCTGGCCGCCATTGGCGCGTTTATCGGCATTTGGGGCAGCCTCGTGTCTGTCCGCCGCTTCCTGCGCATCTAGGGCGTGTGCAACAAATGAGACAACACATTTCACTAGGGAGGAGTACCATGAGGAAGAAGAAGATTCTGCTATCACTCTTGGTGACGGGCCTGTTGAGTGCGGCAGCCGTACCGGCGACCGTGGGCCTGGCAGCGAGTAAGGCATCCCTAGACAAGATCAACCAGGAATTGAATGAGATCAAGAAAAAGAAAAAAGCACAGCAAAACCAGGTAAAAGCGATCGAAGGGGAGATTTCGTCGCTTCAGCGCAAGCAGGCTGACCTGGAGAATGAGCTGATGCACATCGACCTGAAGCGCAACGAGACGCAAAAAAAGCTGAACAAGCTGGAAAAGCAGATGGAAGAGACCAAGGTAAAGGCGGCCGAGGCGCAGGATCAGTTGGATGAGGCCAAGGAGCGCGTGGCCAAACGTGATGCCCTGCTCAAGACGCGCGTCAAATCCATGTACGAACGCGGCAACGTCTCGTATCTGGACGTGCTGCTCGGCGCCTCCGACTTCGGCGATTTCCTCACCCGGATGCAGGGGCTCAGGCTGATTGCCGAACAGGACACCCGCATTCTGGAGGACAATATCCGCGACAAGGAAACCATCGAAAAGAAAAAGAAAGAGATCGACCATCAACTGGCCGTCTACGCTGACATGTACGAAGAGGCGGAGAGGCTCAAGGCTGAACTGGACAAGCAGTACAAGCGGAGCGTCGCGGTCAAGGCAGAGCTGAAAAAGAAAGAAAGCGAGCTCCACGAAATTCTCGAAGAAGAGGAACAAAGCCTGCTCGCCCTGATGAAGCAGGAAGAGGCCAAATTGGCGGAACGGCTCCGCGCCATGACTTCCAGCGGCAGCGGCTACAAGGGCGGACGCCTGGCGCTGCCGATCGATGACGGACTGTTCCGCTTCTCGTCCGGTTTCGGCGTGCGCCGCGACCCGTTCACCGGCCGCTCGGCGGGACACAACGGCGTGGATATGGCCGCGCCCAAAGGGACACCGATCAAGGCGGCAGCACCTGGCATCGTAATGTTTGCCGGTTATGCCCGCGGATTCGGCAACACGGTGATGATCAAGCACAACAATGAGCTGACCACGCTCTACGGCCACATCATGGAAGGCGGTATCCTGGTGTCGGTGGGACAACGAGTCGAAACCGGTCAGGTGATTGCCAAAGTCGGCTCCACGGGACGCTCCACCGGCAACCATCTGCACTTTACCGTCTATCGCAATGACGTTGCCGTTGACCCGATGCCGTATCTCAGATAACCATACGCGTTCTCGCAGAAACGGGAAGCACGGAAAGAAGGAATCACGGTCACTTTCCGGGCTTCCCGATTGTTCAATCGGCTGCTGTTTGCGGTGGGGTACCGCCTGACGCTCATCCCTTTTCTCCTCCCCACACAGTCGGTGATTGGAAGTTTCCGTCAACTCTCTGCCGCCCCCTGCGCGTGTGGTACAATGAGAGAGGTGTGCCATTATACCGCAGTTTTTCGCCGGCTTATGCAGGAGGAAGGCGGCCGCAGACAGCAACAGATGAGCAAGCGCAACGGAACAAGCAGGAGAACAGGCTTTGCGGCCATAAAATTTAAAGAAGAAAAGTTTGCTGTTTCTTGCATCAATCAACCAAGAAGCGGCCAGACTGGCAGATATGAACAGGGTGAATGGGTCAGCGGTCCGAGAAAACGCATAATCGGGCAGACGTCTTCATTTGTTCGGTACGTAAGCAGCTGTCGACCTTGCTCCCCTGCATGCGGTAACGGTTTTTCGGCAAATATTGCCATGCGCAGTTGCATACACTAGCTGCATACCTTTTCTTACGGGAGCACAAAGGATGGTGTCGTGACGATGAAATGGAATGGACGTTCCGTGCTTGCGCTTGTGCTTGTCTCCATGGTCGCCAGCAGTTTTCTCACCATGGGTCTGATGAAAAACTGGGCTGGCGGGAGCAGCAACGGGACGATAACTGCTTCGGCAAGCTCGCTGTTCAGAGGCAGCCAGGAGTATCCGCAAGAGTTTAAAAAGCTGCTGGAAGCCTATTCGGCCATCAAGCAGGAGTACATTGAAAACGTGTCGACCGGCCAACTGGTCGAAGGGGCGATCAGCGGCATGGTCGGTTCGCTGAAAGATCCGTACAGCGACTACATGGACCCCGCGACAGCGGAAGAGTTCAACTCGACGCTTCACTCCACCTTTCAGGGAATCGGGACGGAAGTGACGATGCAAAACGGACGCGTGACCGTCGTCTCCCCGTTCAAAAATTCCCCGGCGGAAAAGGCGGGGCTTAAGCCAAACGACCAGATTATCAGCGTCAACGGTGAGTCGCTGGAAGGGTTGGACCTGCATCAGGCGGTCACCAAAATCCGCGGGCCCAAAGGCACCAAAGCGGTGCTCAAGATCATGCGGCCGGGCGTGCCGGAGCCGCTGACCATCGTCTGCATTCGGGACGACATCCCGATTGAGACGGTCACCAGTCAGATCATTGAGAAGAACGGGGTCAAGATCGGCGTAATCAGCCTGACCCAATTCTCCAGCGATACGGCGGACCACTTCAAGGAACAACTGGCCGACCTGGAGAAAAAGGGGATCGGCGGCCTGGTCATCGACGTGCGCGGCAACCCCGGCGGGTATCTGCTGGCCGTCAAAGAGATCGGCGAAGTGCTCATCCCGAATCGGGGCAAGATTGTCCAGATCGAATACGGATCGAACAGCAAGGAGAAGGAAGAATACTTCTCCAAGGCCGACGAGGCCAAACCATATCCGATCGCCGTACTGATCAACGCAGGCAGCGCCAGTGCTTCCGAGATTCTTGCCAGCGCGATGCGCGAGAGCGGCGGCTATAAACTGATCGGGGAGAAGTCGTTTGGCAAAGGCACGGTGCAAAGCACGATGGAGATGGCGGACAAGAGCCAGCTCAAGCTGACCATCGCCAAGTGGCTGACACCCAAAGGCAACTGGATTCACGAAAAGGGCATCGAACCGGACGTGAAGGTCTCCCAGCCGGACTACTTCAACGCCACCCAACTGCCGACGGACAAGGTGTTGGCCCGCGACATGGCCGGCAGCGACGTGAAAAACCTGCAGTTGATTCTCAGCGGCCTGAAGCTGTCGCCGGGCCGAAACGACGGCTATTTCGACGAAAAGACAGAGCAGGCGGTGAAGCAGTTCCAGGCGGCGCACAAACTGCCGGTCACCGGCAAGGTGGATGCGGCGACGCGAACGGCTCTGGAGGACAGCCTGCGGGAAGAAATCAGAAAGCCGGACAACGACCTCCAGCTGCAAAAGGCGCTGGACGTCGTCAGCCGCGATGCGAAGGCAAAATAATCCAGCGCAGCCAGGCAGGGAATCCCTTGCCAGTCGTAGAAATGGTAACCACGGCAGAGAAAGCCGTGGTTCCTTTTTTGCGACAGAGGTGAGGCAATTGGCATTACATGGCGATCTCCTATCGATTGCATACGGGTTTGGGCAGTTTTTTCTCCACCCGTTTTTCTATCTGTTTCTGTTCGTCATTTACCTGCACTATCGCAAGCAGATGAACCTGGAACGGCAGTTGTTTGCCGTGCGCATCCAGACGCCCTTTCTCCAGACGATGCGTTCCCTGGGCATGGGAGCAGCGGGAGGGCTGCTGGTCTCCCTGTTGGCCGTGGGGCTGGGTATCGTGGTCCAGGTGCAGGACCTCTGGCTGCTGTGGGGGCTGGCGCTGCTGCTCGCCCTGATTCGACTGCGCTTTCTGTGTTTTGCCTACGCAGCCGGCTTGCTGACCCTGCTCCATATGATTGTCCAGGTGGCTTCGGGGGCGGTGGACATCCCGGTGATCGGCCCGGTGTGGAATGCGATCGGACAGGCAAAGCCGCTGCCGCTTCTGGCGCTGGTCGCCGTGATGCATCTGATCGAAGCCATGCTCGTCAGCTGGAATGGGGGACGGGACGCCTCGCCCCTGTTTGTCGAAGGAAAGCGGGGGCGGATTGTGGGCGCGTACCTGCTGCATTCGTTTTGGCTGACACCGCTGGCCCTGTTTGTGCAGGTGGAGCCGGGCAGTCTGAGCGGAGCGCTTTATCCGGGCTGGCCGTTCTTTTCGCCCGAGACCGCATCGTACGGCCTCCTGCTGCTGCCGACAGTGACGGGTTACTCCGACTGGACGCAGACGCAGACGCCGGAAGGGAAGGCGCGTCAAATCGCCAGGCAGTTGGCGCTGTACGCGGTGGGGCTGCTCGGACTGGCTGCGCTGGCCGTCTTGTGGGCTCCATTGACGCTGCTGGCCGCGCTGTTTGCCCTCCTGGGGCATGAAGGACTGTTCCTGTTGAGCCAATGGCAGGAACGGCAGCGGGCGCCGTATTTTGTTCCTTCGTCCCGAGGGGTCAAGGTGATGGCGGTCATACCGGGAACGCCGGCGGAAGAGATCGGCATTCGGCCGGGAGAGGTCATCGTCAAGGTAAACGGGCTAAACGTTCGCGACAAAGAGGACCTGTACCCGGCGCTGCAGGTGAATCCGGCTTTTTGCAAAATGGAGGTGCTCACCCGCGACGGTGAGATCAAGTTTGTGCAGTGCGCCGTCTACGCGGGCAACCACCACCAGCTCGGCATCATCGTCGTTCCCGACGCCTCTACCCGGGTGTACGTGGACATGCAGCGGGTCGGCGTGGTGGAGTTGATCAAACAAAAATTGGAAAAGTTACATATTGGTGCGTAACCTGCCGCCTGAACCCGTACCCTGCCGCTTACGCGCGGCCGTCCGGGTTTCGGGCGGTTTTTTATTGCCGGCGGGCTTGACAGACCGCAACGAATCAACCGTTTTTTGCGTCAAATGGGTGTAAACTGGAAAGAGAGAAAGGATGAACCAGATGGGAGCATATCGAAAGTATGCGGCGGTGTTCTGGACAGGGGCGCTTACGGCGGCAAGCCTGCTTGTTTCGCAAATGGCGGCGGCCACCCCTCTTTCGAAGCCGCATGCAGATGTTGCGCCGCATGCAGAGTCTGCACAGACGCAGAAGGCACCCGATCCCATCCCCGCGCCGGTCTCCAAAGGCATACAGCATCTGGTCAGGCTCGTTCCGGAGCTGGCCAGCCGCGTTGTCGTCTACTCCGGACTTGTCGACGGACCCGGCATCAGCGGCGATAGGGTCACGTTTGGGATCCGTGGCGATGCGGAGGAGAGCAGGGACTGGGCCGTTTTTCATCCGCAGACGGGCGATCTGCTGAGCCTGGAGATTGCGCCGGAGCAGCCCAATACGGGACCCGCGCTTGAAGATCAGCAGGTGATCGAAAAGGCATCGGCATTTTTGTCCCGCTTGCATCCGAACGGTTTGTCGTACCGTCCCCGCGGCGTGACGCGCCAGGGCGAACTCAGGACGATCCGTTTCGTTCGCACCATCCACGACATCCCGCTTGATGATGGCTACGATTGCTTCGTCACGGCAGACAAGTCCGGCCGGATTGTCGGGTTTCGCACCTTTGACGGCGCCCTTTATCAAGAATGGAGCCCGGCGTCGTTTCCTTCCGCGCAGCGGGCGATGTCCCCCGAGACAGCCAAGCAGCGCTACGTCCAGAGTCATCCGCTGGAGCCCGTCTATCTGCTGCCGAGTCTATCCGACAGCCGCACACCGGTCGAGGCCCGGCTGGTCTACGCGATCAGGGATGGCGTGGTGCACGGCCAGCACTCCGGCAGCGCGCTGGATGCCGTGAAGGGGAGCCGACTGGCAGCATCCCGTCAACAAGCAGAGGTTCGCACGCTGACCGTGACGGGAACAGGCGAAGCATGGACAGCGCGGACAGAAGCGGAAGCGCAGGCACTGGTCAAGCGGGCACTGGGGGCGGATGTGCAAAAGCTGCCGGTGACCATCTATACGGACATGCTGGACAACGGCGAGCAGCACCGCTTTTTTATCTGGGGGTTTTTTGAAGAGGGCGTGGGCGACCGGGACAAGGTATATGCCCTGGGCCAGTTTCCCAGCGGTCTGAGTCCGGCATTGCGCACCCACGTCCTGCTGAAGACGGACGCCGCAACAGGCCGGCTCATCAACGTCGTGCTGGACGATGGATTGCATGGGGGGCCCCCAACGGACAAAAAGCGGGATTGGGCGGCTGCCACCGCCCTGCTGGAGCGCTTGCTGCCCGCTGGTACGCACAAGCTGCGCGTACAGGATACGGGAGGGGAAAACTGGACCACGATCACAGCCGATCCGATCGTCAATGGCATTCCCGTCGTTTGGGAGGACGAAATGGAGGAAGAGGGGGCGTACACCATTTCCGTCAATCCGCTGGACGGTTCGATCAAGCAAGTGTGGCTCGCTCAACCAGACTGGGCCGACGTCCGCTATCCCTCGCCCGCAGCGGCTGTCTCTGAACAGCAGGCGGTGTCGGCCCTGCTCGATGCGTACCCGCTGGAACTGATGTACGTCCGCGGTGATTGGCTGCATACGGAAGGGCAGACCTGGCAGCTTGCCTATGATCTCTCGTTCCGGCAGTCGCGTTCCTACTGCTATTGCGGCGTGAAACCGAAGGTGGACCTGACCGTTTATGTGGATGGACATACCGGGAGCGTCGTCGTCCGTGAATGAAACGGGCCAGCGAAAGTCAAACAGCCGCACCAGCCTGTTCGGCCGGTACGGCTGTTTTTTTTGTCTTGTGTGAGGGGAGGCACCCGGATTATGGCGCGGTGGCCTCGAACCCGACAATTTGACTCAGCTTCACTTTTTTGTCGCCTTCCAGGACGAACTCCACGACGCCGTTCTTCATGCTGACCGCTTTGATTACGCCGGTGTTCTCGGTGGTGGACGTGGTGCCGTCCGGGTTGGTGGACGTCTCGGTGTAGGTGATCGTGTAGCCGATCATCTGCGCGTACTGGAGCGTGTTGTTCATCGGCAGATTGTCCGGCTTCACCGACATGCCGACCACGTCTTCCAGCTTGATGGTCTTGCCGTTGTCCAACTGGAATTCCACTTTGCCGTTTTTCATCGCAAAGCCGACAATCACGCCGTCCTTGATCTCTTCAATGGTGGTGATGTCGTCTGTCGTATCCGGATTGCCGTCTCTGTCCACCTGCCGCGTCTCCTTGTAGGAGATCTGCTTGCCGATCATGTCCGCGTACTTCAGACTGTTGTCCAGTTCGGCTCCGGTCAAGCCTTTGGACTCCAGGCCCTTCACCCATTCGCGCGGGATTGGTGTCTGTTCGCCCGCGATCCGGAAGTAGATTTTGCCGTTATCCATGGAGACCGATTCGATGACGCCCGACTTTTTCTCGTGGATCACTTCGCCGGTCAGCTCGTCCACCAGCTGCAAATCGTAGGTGGCTGTCTTTCCGATCAGGCCCTCATACTCGCGCAGGGTGAGCATGCTGTTGTTGGACTGCTCCATCAGGTTGGCCATTTTCGTGATCTTTTCCACCATGGTCATCATGCTGGTCTGCTGGATAAATTGCGTGTTGTCCATCGGAGAGAGCGGGTCCTGGTTTTTCAACTGCTCCAGCAGCAGTTTCATAAAGGCGTTCTGGTCCATCTCGGTGGTAAACTCTTTTTTGCCTTTGTAGCTCCAACTGGGCTGTATGTATGGATTGTTGTTAACGCTTCCTGTACCTGCCATGACGATCCTCCCTGACATGTCGGGTGTGTCGCTTACACATACGTAGAGACTCATTATCAGTATCGGCAGAAGCTGACTGCGGGTGAAGACAAACATTTGTTCGAATTTCCGCTTATTTTTTGAACGATTGTGCTATAATGGGAAATGACATGTGACAAGGAGATGAACGAGGGAATGGACCGTTTTGAATTGGTATCGGAGTATCAGCCGTCCGGTGACCAGCCAACCGCCATTGCCCAACTGGTGGAGGGCGTAAAAGCGGGCAAGCGTCACCAGACGCTGCTGGGGGCGACCGGTACGGGAAAAACCTATACGGCGGCGCAGGTGATCGCCCAGGTGAACAAACCGACGCTGGTGATCGCCCACAATAAGACCTTGGCTGCACAGTTGTGCGCCGAGTTCAAGGAGTTTTTCCCCCATAACGCCGTCGAATACTTCGTCAGCTACTACGACTACTACCAACCGGAAGCGTACATTCCCCAAACAGATACCTATATTGAAAAAGACTCCAGCATCAACGACGAGATCGACAAGCTGCGCCACTCGGCCACCAGCGCCTTGTTCGAGCGGCGGGACGTGATCATCGTCGCGTCCGTCTCGTGCATTTACGGGTTGGGTTCTCCGGAAGAGTACCGGGAGCTTGTGCTGTCGCTGCGCGTCGGGATGGAGAAAAGCCGGGACGAGGTGCTGCACCGGCTGGTGGACATCCAGTACGACCGCAACGACATCAACTTCGTCCGCGGGACCTTCCGCGTCCGCGGCGACGTCGTGGAGATTTTCCCCGCGTCCCACGGCGAACATGCGATCCGCGTGGAGTTTTTCGGAGACGAAATCGAACGGATCACGGAGATTGACGTGGTGACCGGAGAGATTATCGGCCAGCGCGACCACGTCGCCATCTTTCCGGCATCCCACTACGTGACCCGCGACGAGAAAATGAAGCGGGCCATCCAGAGCATTGGAGCGGAGCTGGAAGAGCGGCTGGCCGAACTGCGCGCCGCAGGCAAGCTGCTGGAGGCGCAGCGCCTGGAGCAGCGCACCCGCTACGACATGGAAATGCTGGCGGAGATGGGCTTCTGCTCCGGCATCGAAAACTACTCCCGCCACCTGACGGGGCTGCCGCCGGGACATCCGCCATACACGCTGCTCGACTATTTCCCCAAGGACTTCCTCGTCATCATCGACGAGTCGCACATGACCCTGCCGCAGATTCGCGGGATGTACAACGGGGACCGGGCGCGCAAGGACGTCCTGGTCGAACACGGCTTCCGTCTGCCGTCGGCGCGGGACAACCGTCCGCTCACCTTCGAAGAGTTTGAGTCAAAGGTGAATCAGGCCATCTACATTTCTGCCACGCCTGGCCCGTATGAGCTGGAGCACTGCCCGGTCCTGGTGCAGCAGGTGATTCGTCCCACCGGCCTGGTTGACCCGACCATTTCCGTGCGGCCGATCAAGGGGCAGATCGACGACCTGATCGGCGAGATCCGGGCCACGATCGCCAAGGATGAGCGCGTGCTGGTCACGACGCTGACGAAAAAGATGGCCGAGGACTTAACCGACTATCTGAAGGAAATCGGGATCAAAGTACGCTACCTGCACTCCGACATCAAGACGATCGAGCGGATGCAGATATTGCGCTCCCTGCGACTTGGGGAATTTGACGTGCTGATCGGGATCAACCTCCTGCGGGAGGGGCTTGACCTTCCCGAAGTGTCGCTGGTGGCGATTCTCGACGCGGACAAGGAAGGCTTCCTCCGCAACGAACGCTCGCTGATCCAGACGATCGGCCGGGCGGCCCGCAACGCCGAGGGACGCGTCATCATGTACGCCGACCGGATCACCGACTCCATGGCGGCAGCCATCCGGGAGACGGAGCGGCGCCGTTCCATCCAGATCGCGTACAATGAAAAGCACGGCATTACGCCGCAGACCGTGAAGAAAGCCATCCGCGAAGTGATCGAGGCGACGCGGGTGGCAGAAGAAAAAGCGGAATACCTGCCGCATGCAGACTTCAAGAAGATGCCGAAGAAAGACCGCCTGGCCGTGATTGAACGGATGGAAGAAGAAATGAAGGAAGCAGCACGAAATCTGATGTTTGAACGCGCGGCCGAACTGCGAGACTTGATACTGGAGCTGAAGGCAGAGCTCTAAGAAAAGAGGTATGTACATGCCATTGGAAAACATCGTAGTAAAAGGCGCTCGCGCCCACAACCTAAAAAATATCGACGTCGTCATCCCCCGGGACAAGTTCGTCGTACTGACGGGACTCTCCGGTTCCGGGAAGTCGTCGCTTGCGTTTGACACGATTTACGCCGAAGGTCAGCGGCGCTACGTGGAATCCCTCTCTGCGTACGCCCGCCAGTTCCTCGGACAGATGGACAAACCGGACGTGGACTCAATCGAAGGGCTGTCCCCGGCCATCTCCATCGACCAGAAGACGACCAGCCGCAACCCGCGCTCCACAGTGGGCACCGTGACGGAAATCTACGATTATCTGCGGCTGCTGTATGCCCGCGTGGGGCGGGCGATTTGTCCGGAACACGGAATTGAGATCAAGTCGCAGACGATCGAGCAGATGGTGGACCGGGTGATGGAGTATCCGGAACGCACCCGTCTGCAGATTCTCGCCCCGATGGTGCAGGGGCGGAAAGGAGAGCATGCCAAGCTCCTGGAGGACATCCGCAAGCAGGGATTTGTCCGTGTACGGGTGGACGGGGAGATTCGTGACCTGTCCGAAGAGATCAAGCTTGAGAAAAACAAAAAGCACAACATCGAGGTCGTTGTCGACCGGATCGTGGTCAAGCCCGACGTACAGGCCCGGCTGGCCGACTCGCTGGAGACAGCGCTGCGCCTGGCGGACGGCAAGGTAATCGTCGACGTGATCGAGCAGGAAGAGCTCCTGTTCAGCGAAAAGCATGCATGCCCCGTGTGCGGCTTTTCCATCGGAGAGCTTGAGCCGCGCATGTTTTCATTCAACAGCCCGTTTGGCGCATGCCCGGAGTGTGACGGGCTGGGCGTCAAGCTGGAAGTGGACCCGGACCTGGTCGTGCCGGACGTGACCAAGACGCTGGCCGAGGGCGCCATTGAAGCGTGGGAGCCGAAGTCGTCCACCTACTATCAGCAGCTGCTGGAATCCGCCTGCCGCCACTTTGGCATCAGCATGGACATTCCGTACGAGGAATTGCCCGACGAGCATCGGCAAATCCTGATGTACGGCAGCCAGGGGGAAAAAATCCAGTTCCGCTACGAAAACGAGTTTGGCCAGGTACGGGAAGCAACGATCGCCTTTGAAGGGGTCATCCCCAACCTGCAGCGGCGCCACCTGGAGACCAGCTCCGACCACATCCGCGAGCAGATTGAGGGCTATATGAGCCAGAAGTCCTGCCCTGTCTGCAAAGGGCATCGGCTGCGGCCGGAGAGCCTGGCGGTGCGCGTCGGCGGCAAAAGCATATCCGAGCTGACCGACCTGTCGATTACGGAGGCGTACCAGTACATCGAAAACCTGGAGCTGAGTGAAAAAGAGGCCAAGATCGCCAACCTGATTATCAAGGAGATCAAGTCCCGGCTGAGCTTTTTGATCGACGTGGGACTGGATTACCTGACGCTCAGCCGGGCGGCGGGGTCGCTTTCCGGCGGAGAGGCGCAGCGCATTCGCCTGGCGACCCAGATCGGCTCCAGCCTGATGGGTGTGCTCTACATCCTGGACGAGCCGAGCATCGGTCTGCATCAGCGGGACAACGCCCGCTTGATCCGGACGCTGGAGCACATGACCAAGCTGGGCAACACGCTGATTGTGGTGGAGCACGACGAAGACACGATGCTCGCCTGCGATTACATTATCGACATCGGCCCTGGGGCGGGGATTCACGGCGGCCAAGTGGTCGCTGCCGGCACGCCGGAAGAAGTGATGAATGACCCCAACTCGCTGACAGGCGCCTACCTGAGCGGGCGCAAGTTCATCGCGGTGCCGCTGGAGCGACGCAAGCCCAACGGCAAGTGGCTGACGGTGGAAGGAGCCAAGGAAAACAACCTGAAAAATATCTCCGTGAAAATTCCGCTGGGAATGTTTGTCGCGGTGACAGGCGTCTCCGGCTCGGGAAAAAGCACGCTGGTCAACGAGATCCTGCACAAGGCGCTGGCACGCGAGCTCAACGGGGCCAAGGCGAAGCCGGGCGAACATCGACGCATCACCGGTCTGGAACACCTGGACAAGGTAATTGACATCGACCAGTCGCCGATCGGCCGCACGCCGCGCTCCAACCCGGCCACCTACACCGGGGTGTTTGACGACATCCGCGACTTGTTCGCCTCCACCAACGAGGCAAAGGTGCGCGGCTACAAAAAGGGACGGTTCAGCTTTAACGTCAAGGGCGGCCGCTGTGAAGCGTGCAGCGGCGACGGGATCATCAAGATTGAGATGCACTTTCTGCCTGATGTGTACGTGCCGTGCGAGGTGTGCCACGGCAAGCGGTACAACCGCGAGACGCTGGAAGTGAAGTACAAGGGCAAGAGCATCGCTGACGTGTTGGAGATGACGATCGAGGACGCGTTGGAGTTTTTCCGCAACCAGCCGCGGATTGAGCGCAAGCTGCAAACGCTGGTGGACGTGGGGCTTGGCTACATGAAGCTGGGACAGCCGGCCACGACCCTCTCCGGCGGGGAAGCGCAGCGCGTCAAACTGGCGTCGGAACTCTATCGCCGCAGTTCCGGACGGACGCTGTACATTCTCGACGAACCGACGACCGGGCTGCATACGGACGACATCGACCGGCTGCTGAAAGTGCTGCAGCGGCTGGTGGAGAATGGCGATACCGTGCTTGTGATCGAACACAACCTGGACGTGATCAAGACGGTGGATTACATTATCGACCTGGGGCCGGAGGGCGGCACGCGCGGCGGTCAGATCGTCGCCACGGGGACGCCGGAGGAAGTGGCGGAAGTGCCGGAATCGTACACGGGTCAGTTCCTCAAGCCGATCCTGGAGCGGGACCGCGCCCGGACGCTGGCCAAGCTGGAGCAGTTGGTTACCAAATAAGAGCGGTGCAGTCCGGGCGGAACCGGATCGCATGAACCAAAGGGGCGAGGAGAGCATGGGGTACGCGGCAGAGGCGTTGGCTTCGCTGCCGCCGCGGCTGGTGGAAACGGCGCGGCGCTATTTTGACGGACAGGACCCGGCCCACGACTGGCAGCACAATCTGCGGGTGATCGCCCTGTGCGAGCGAATCGGACGGGAGGAAGGAGCGGACATGACCGTCCTTCGTCTCTCCGCGCTCCTGCACGACATTGGCCGTGCCGAGGAGAAGCGGACCGGAGAGTGCCACGCGGAAATCAGCGCGCGTGAAGCAGCTGTGCTGTTGCGCGACGAAGGGATGGACGAGGGTGTGATTGCCCGCATCCAGAGCGCGATTCTCGCTCACCGCTATCGCAAGGACAGACTGCCAGTGACGAGGGAAGAGCAGATTTTGTTTGATGCCGACAAACTGGATTCCATCGGTGCGATCGGCGTGGCTCGAGCATTTGCTTATTCCGGGGTAATCGGTCAGCCGATCCATTCCGACGACCCTGACCAGCACACACCGGCAAAGGAATTCGAGTGGAAGTTGAGCCGCTTGAAGGACAAGCTGATGACACCGGCTGCCCGGCGGATTGCCGAAGAGCGGCACCGCTTCATGGTGCAATTTTTTGAGCGATGGGAGCAGGAATTGCGCGGGAAGCGGTGAACAACGGACAGCCGGTCCGTAGATGCTTTCTCAACCTGCGAACAAGATAACGCGAATGAAAAAACAGGTCCACTCGTGCAGCGAGTGGACCTGCTTCTGTATATGAACTATACCAGTTTTTCTCGTTGTTCCGGGGGAAGCGGTTCATAAAAGACGCCAACTTTCAGAATGCCAGCAAGATTCAGTGCTGACAGGGAAGCAAAAAAACCACACGTCAGCTTTACGAGTTTCTTCATCACTACCACCCTTTCAAAATGGTTGTTTCCAGGCGGGCTACCAACCGGAATGCTACCGGATGGAGCAACAAGGACTGAAGAAATACAGCCAGTGTGTAGGTCATTGCTAGTCTATAGGATAATTCTACCAGTACGAACGATATAATGCAAGCGCATCCCAGCAGACTGAATGCAACTTTTCTGCTTGTTTGCTTAACGCTTGGCTGATAGTTGACGTAGCTGTGCGCAGCGGGTGCGTGTCGATAGTAGATGACAAACGCCGTGCCAAACCCGAGCAGGATCAGCGCATAGGCCGCTGGTAGGGGGAGCAGCGGGAAGTGTTTGACCAGATAGCCGCCCCCCAGCATTATCAGCAGGCCGACGATCAGGCATGTCCACGGATTTTTCAAGTGGACGCCCCCGGTAATCACGCGATGCAGGAAAAGAACCAGGGAAAAACACAGGGTTTCCAGGAAGATTCCCAACAGCCAGGCTGCGAGCAACAGCACGGCGGCATTGATCAGATTGAGCAGAAAAATCTCGATGCCGTGGGAAATTTGGCCCGCCGTATAAGGCGAACCTTCCATGGTCAGGCGTTTGGCGATGCGATTGGATACGTTTCGGGTCCAACCCATCAGCACCCCTCCTTGATTTATCTGGAGAGAAAGGAAATGCGGAAACTGGTCACGCCATTCTCAGACTTTACTGCAATCTTGCCGCCGTAGCGTTCGGTCACTGATTTGACCACCGCCAGACCGACTCCGCCCTCACCGTCCTTTTTCGTGGTATAGCCCAGTTGAAAGATTTCCTGCAGTTTTTCTTTTGGGATTGTCGGACCGCTGTTTTCGATGTACAGGTATTGTTCCCGTTTGGTCTGCCCCCACTCGAAATGTATGTAACGATCCTCCTCCAACTCGTGGGAGGTGGCCCGAATGGCATTGTCAAACAGATTGCCCAGGATCTTGATCAAGTCGTAGGTCTTGATAAACGAAAACTGACCGGAGCCGGAGATGGTAATGGTACACGAGATCCGTTCGGCCAGACAGACTGCCATTTTGGACTGAAGCAGGGAACAGACTGCGGGATTTTTGATGCCTTTCAGCACCTGAACGCTCGCCTCCGCCGCCTGTTCGATGGAGACGGTCTCCTTCAGGATGTGCTGTACATATTCGCGAGCGTGATCGAACAATCCTTCTTTGATAAAACCGTTGATCGCCGTGTAATGGTTGAGTGAATCGTGTTTGAGCGAACGGATGGCCGTCAGCAGGTCGTTTATGTTTTGCAAATAGGGCGTTTCCGTCTCTTCTTCCACACGGTTGATCGTCAAATTGATATAAATTCGGAACAAAATCACGATGACGATAAAAAAGGCCAAAATAAAAAGCTGAAAGACCAATTGAAATTGGGGCGTGTAAAATTGGAAGAGCGGCGAGTTGTTGTCCCGGATGAAAAAGGACGTATTCATAAACAGGATCAGCAAAAACTCGACGCTGCCCATCAGAATCAGCATGAACAGGTAGCGGTTGTGCCGATGTCGGGGGATGAGCCGTCCCAGGTCTACTTTTAGCACGCGCATGATACTGCAAAACAGGAACAGGACGAGCAAATAGAGTAAACTGCCGACGTACTGCAACCACTTTCCTTCCAGGATGTCGATCCAGTAGATTTGTTGACTGTTAAAGATCAAGATGAGAACAAATTCCGCCACGATCGTGCTGCCCAAGGCGATCGTCGCCATCGCTACGGACGGCAGCAGCTTCGTGTGGTAAACAACACGCAGCAAGAGAATGAAAAAAAGAAACATCAACAAGATTTTCGGTTGATACGCGACCTGCAACAAGCCCAGCATTTCGCCGAGAGCGGAAAACGGCATGCTGAATAACAAGGCTTTTTTCCAATCTTCGAAGACAGAGCGATTGAAGATGGCAAAACCTATGGCCAGCAATAGGAAGGCTTCGGGTACGTCAATAAGTACGAATCGCAAGAGGAACTCCAAGGTCTTGCCTCCTTTCAATCTTGACCAGGGTATGTAACTGAATGTATTGCTTCTATAATAATATATATAACACGCCAGAGCGGCATCATTTCTATCTTATGAAATAAGTCGAAAAATGTAAATGATCGGACAATTCCGTCTTCGGTCAAGAGTTGTCGTGTCGGCGGCGGTTTCGCTACAATGAACTTACAAGAACAGGACGAGGATTTGCCCAAGGGGGATCAAACGTGCGCAAGACTAAAGTGAGTCATCTCGCAGAGCATTTCCAAATGAAAGTATTAAGCGGTGAGGAGGGGCTGGGCCGGGAGATTACCGTGACGGATTTAAGCCGGCCGGGACTGCAACTCGCCGGCTACTATTCCTATTACGCGGACGAGCGGATCCAACTCCTCGGCTTGACGGAAATCAATTTTTTTCAGACGTTGAGCCGGGAAGAACGGCTGGAACGGATGCGCTTTTTGATGCAGGAGCGGACACCCTGTTTTTGTGTGACGCGCAACCAGCCGGTCCCGGAAGAAGTGCTGATGGTCTCCAACGAACGCGGCGTTCCCGTGCTGCAATCCCCGCTGGCTACGACCACTCTGGTCGGAAAAGTGACCAATTACCTGGAAAACCGGCTGGCGCCGACGACGACAATCCATGGCGTGCTCACCGATATTTACGGGGTGGGCGTGCTGATTATCGGTTCCAGCGGGATTGGCAAAAGCGAGGCGGCGCTGGAGCTGGTGAAGCGGGGGCACCGCTTGGTGGCGGATGACGCCGTGGAGATTCGCCAGACCCAGGGCGGCCAACTGGTCGGCAGTGCCCCCGAGCTGATTCAGCATCTGCTGGAGATCCGCGGGGTCGGGATCATCAACGTGATGACGATGTTTGGTGCCGGGGCTGTGCGCAATGTCAAGAACATTGCCATGGTGGTCCAGCTGGAACTGTGGGAACCGCACAAGCAGTACGAGCGGTTGGGACTGGATGAGGAAAAGATCAAGATCATGGACACGGAAATCCCGATCATCACCGTGCCTGTCCGCCCTGGACGCAATCTGGCCGTCATCATCGAGGTGGCGGCGATGAATTTCCGTTTGAAGCGGATGGGCTACAATGCTGCCGTCCACTTTTCCAAGAAGCAGTCTGACATGATCCTGGAAGACAGCGATTCCGACTTGTAGAAGGCGAGGCAAAAGGACAAGCAGATGAGACAGACCAGGCGTTTTCCCGTCCACGGGGCCAACTCGTTGTGGCAGTTGTATCGGACTGTGAGTTTTTGGAAAGTGGTCAAAAACTTTCTCGTGATTCAGATTGCCCGCTATACGCCGTTTCTCTCCTGGAAAAACTGGCTCTATCGGACCTTTTTGCGCATGGAGGTGGGGGAGCAAACAGCTGTGGCCCTGATGGTGATGATGGACATCATGTTTCCTGAGCTGATCAAAATCGGCCGCAACTGTGTCATCGGCTACAACACCACGATCCTTGCCCACGAATACCTGGTGGATGAATACCGGCTGGGCGAAGTGCGCATCGGTGACCGCGTGCTGGTGGGAGCCAACTCCACCATTCTGCCGGGCGTGACGATCGGCGATGGAGCAATTGTCGCCGCAGGTACCGTCGTGCACAAGGACGTTCCCCCCGGTGCGTTTGTCGGCGGCAATCCGATGCAGATCATTCGGGAAGCAAGTACCGATCGGCCGGAGTAGTCGCGGAATAATTGTTTCGTCTGAAGCCCCGAACGCTGTGTCGTGAACAGAGCGTCCGGGGCTTTTTGTGCTGTTTTTTTCGGAAGATGCGCACGTTGCGGGGTAAGATGACTGAATTGCTTGATAATTCCTGTTGCGGTTGACGGTCAGGGGGTTCCGTGATAATCTTCTACATAACACTTTAGTTTGCTACCATATTAGCAGAGTAAAGCAAAATCGGTGTGGAGGGAAGAGCGATGACAAAGCCGTTGGGATTTGAAAAACCGCTGGGGATGCGGGACATACTGCCGGAATCACTGGCGAGACAACGGCATTTGGAGCGGGCGCTGCGGCAGTGCATTGAACGGTGGGGATACCGGGAGATCGTCACCCCGTCGCTGGAATATTTCGACACAGTGGGGATGGCGAGCGCGACGCTGACCGATCGGATGTTTCGGCTGCTGGACAAACAGGGCCACACGGTCGTGCTGCGGCCGGACATGACGACGCCGATTGCCCGCGTCGTGTCTTCCTTGTACAAGGACGTGCCGCTGCCGATTCGCCTGTACTACCAGACGAACGTATTTCGCGCCCAGGAAAAGGAAGCGGGCCGCAACGCGGAGTTTTTCCAGACGGGCATCGAACTGGTCGGAGACGGGAGCGTGGACGCTGACGCGGAGGCGATTGCCCTCGCCGTGTTCTGTATGCGTGCGGCCGGGGTGGAGACGTTCCGGATCGCAATCGGCCATGTTGATTTTGTCGAGGGACTGCTGGAGGAGACGGTGCCGGACGAGACGGTGCGCGACCAGTTCCGCCGGTTCCTGTACGAACGGGATTTTGTCGGATTCCGGCAGTTGGCCGACGAATTGGACATCGCGGCGGAAGACCGTCGCCGCCTGCATGCGCTGCTGCGGCTGCGCGGGGGCAAAGGCAAGATTGACGAAGCCCGCGAGCTGACGACAAACGGCAAAGCGCGCCGGGCGGTCGAGAATATCTCGGCACTGTGGGAGGCGTTGGAGGCGTACGGCGTGACCGATGCGCTGCTGCTTGATTTCAACCTGATCAGCAATCTGGACTACTACACGGGTGTCGTGTTTGAGGGATATGCTGCCGATCTGGGCTCGCCGCTGGTGGGAGGCGGCCGCTACGACCATCTGCTGGCCCAGTTTGGACGACCTGCGCCGGCGACCGGGTTTGCCATTAAAATGGACCGGCTGATGCAGGTGACGTCGCTGGCCCCGTCGCCGGAACAGCCGCCTGTGCTGCTCTGCTACACGGAAGGACGGCGCAAGGACGGGCTTGCCGAGGCGCAGCGGCTGCGTCAGGAGGGGCGGGTCGTCGTGACGCGGTTGGTGCGCGACCAGGCGGAGGCGGCGTTGTGCCGGGAGCAGGCCGACGGCGAGTTTATCTGCCTTACGGAACAGGGGGAGTAGGAGATGAGTTTTTCCGACAATGCGCAAAAATTGACGATTGCCATGCCGAAAGGGCGGATCTTTGAGGAAGCGGTTCACTTTTTGCAGCAGGCCGGCTTGCAGGTGACGGGGGAACTGCAGGATTCCCGCAAACTGATCATCCCGGTCGAAAACACCAGTCTGGAGTTTATCCTGGCCAAGCCGACAGATGTGCCCACCTACGTGGAATACGGCGTGGCCGATGTCGGGGTGGTGGGCAAAGACGTGCTGCTGGAAGAGGAGCGGGACGTGTACGAACTTCTTAATTTGCGCATTGGCCGCTGCCGCATGGTGGTGGCCGGCCTGCCCGGCTGGAGACAGACGGAGGCGCCCCGCGTTGCCACCAAGTACCCGCGTATCGCCTCCCGCTATTTTCGCGAGCAGGGGCAGCAGGTCGAGGTGATCAAGCTGAACGGTTCCGTCGAACTGGCCCCGCTGATCGGGTTGGCGGACAGGATCGTGGACATCGTCTCCACCGGCCGGACGCTAAAAGAAAACGGGCTGGTGGAACTGGAACACATCTGCGACATCACCACTCGTCTGATCGCCAACCGGGCCAGCTACCGGATGAAGAGCGAGGCCGTGGACGACATCGCGCAAAAATTCTGGGAGGCGATCCCCCGCTAAAGCCCCCCAACGACAGGAAAGGAGAGGTAACCGGCAATGATGCGAATTGTGCAAGCCAATCAGTTCGACGCGAAACGATCGGTGGAAGCGGGAACACGCGAACAGCAGGAAGCGGTGCGGACCATTTTGGCCGATGTACGGGAGCGGGGAGACGAGGCTGTCCGGGCGTATACGGAGCAGTTTGATAAGGTCCGGCTGGAGAACTTTCGGGTAAGCGAGGCGGAATTCGCCGAGGCGGAGGCGTTGGTGGCCCCTGCGGTGAAAGCTGCGCTGACGGAAGCGGCGGCCAACATCCGCGATTTTCACCAGCGGCAGGTGCGCCAGTCGTGGTTTACCGCCAAGGAAAGCGGCACCGTGCTGGGGCAGATTGTCCGGCCGCTGAAGCGCGTCGGTCTGTACGTACCCGGCGGAACAGCCGCCTATCCGTCCAGCGTGCTGATGAACGCCATTCCCGCCAAGATCGCCGGCGTCCCGGAAGTGGTCATCGTCACTCCGCCGGGAGCGGATGGCCGGATCAATCCGGCGATTCTGGTCGCTGCCAGTATCGCCGGCGTACACGAAATCTACAAGGTGGGCGGCGCGCAGGCGATCGCTGCGCTTACCTACGGCACCGCGCAAATCAAGCCGGTGGACAAAATCGTCGGGCCGGGAAACATTTTTGTGGCGCTGGCGAAACGGGAGGTGTTTGGCCTGGTCAGCATCGACATGGTGGCCGGCCCGAGCGAGATCGTCGTATTGGCTGACGAGACGGCCAACCCGCGTTACGTGGCTGCTGACCTGCTGTCCCAGGCAGAGCACGATCCAATGGCGGCCGCCGTGCTGGTGACGCCGTCCCGCACGCTGGCAGAAGCAGTGGCGCAGGAAGTGGAGCGGCAGCTGGCCGAGCTGCCCCGCCGTCACATCGCCGAAGCGGCGCTGCGCGATTATGGCGCCATTTTGCTGGTGAACGATCTGGACGAGGGCTTTGCGGTGGTGAACCGGCTCGCCCCCGAGCACCTGGAGATGTTGATCGACAACCCGTTTGACCAGTTGGGCAAGGTGGAAAACGCCGGGGCTATTTTCCTCGGACCGTACAGCTCGGAGCCGGTCGGGGACTATTTTGCCGGCACCAACCACGTCATCCCCACCAACGGCACGGCCCGTTTCTCTTCACCGCTGTCGGTGGACGACTTTGTGAAAAAATCGAGCGTGGTGTCCTACAGCAAACGGGACCTGCGCGAGCACGGCCATAAAATCGTCACCCTCGCGGAACAGGAAGGGCTGGCCGCTCACGCACGGGCCATTCTGGAGCGGCTCAACGACTTTACCAAAGAAAAGCAGGAGCGTGACCAATCATGAGTGAAAACAGACGGGCGGCGCAGATCGCGCGCACGACCAACGAAACGGACATCGCCCTTTCCTTTGCCGTTGACGGCACGGGAGAAAGCAGACAGGATTCCGGCGTGCCGTTTCTCGACCACATGCTGGACCTGTTTACCCGCCACGGTCACTTTGATCTGACCGTGAAGGCAAAAGGTGACATCGAGATCGACTACCACCACACCGTCGAAGACATCGGCATCTGCCTCGGCCAGGCGCTGCGCGAAGCGTTGGGCGACAAAAAGGGCATCAAGCGCTACGGCAACGCCTTCGTGCCGATGGATGACGCGCTGGCGCAGGTGGTCATCGACATCAGCAACCGGCCGCACCTGGAGTACCGGGCGGCGTACCCGTCGCCTGTGGTCGGGCAGTTTCCCACCGAGCTGGTGCACGAGTTTCTCTGGAAGTTCGCCCTGGAGGCGCGCATCAACCTGCACGTCATTTTGCACTACGGCCACAATACGCACCACATGATTGAAGCCATTTTCAAAGCGCTCGGCCGCGCCCTGGACGAAGCGACGACGATCGATCCGCGCGTCAAAGGCGTACCGTCCACCAAAGGGGTTTTGTGACGATGATCGGCATTATCGACTACGGCATGGGCAATTTGTACAGCTTGAGCAAAGCGCTGGAACGGCTTGGGTACGCCTATGAGTTTGTCTCCCGCCCGGAGCGGCTGAACGACTTTGCCGGCGTAATCCTGCCGGGGGTGGGAGCGTTTGGCGACGCGATGACCAACATCCGCCGGCTTGGACTGGAGGAGGGCATTCGCACGTACGCGGCGTCCGGTCGGCCGGTTCTCGGCATCTGCCTTGGCATGCAGCTGTTGTTTGAAAAAAGCGAAGAGCACGGCACGCACGCCGGTCTCTCTCTGTTGGGCGGGGAGGCCGTCCGTTTTCGCGGCGACTACAAGGTGCCGCACATGGGCTGGAACCAGCTGCAGGTAAAGCAGGAGCATCCCCTCCTGGAAGGCGTGAACAGCGGGGATTACGTCTACTTCGTGCACTCCTACCACGTGCGGGTGAGCGATCCGGCTGTGCTGTTGGCGACCAGCGACTACCATCAGGACGTCACCGCCATTGTCGGGCGGGACAACGTGTTCGGCATGCAGTTTCATCCGGAAAAGAGCGGCGACACCGGCATGCGGTTGCTGCGCAACTTTGCCGGACAGTGCGAGGGGGGAAAAGCATGACATTTACAATCTACCCGGCGATTGATATTCGCGGCGGCAAATGCGTACGGCTGTTCCAGGGCGATTACGCTCAGGAGACGGTGTACGCTGATTCGCCGCTGGAGATGGCCCGCCAGTGGGTGTCTCAGGGAGCGTCCTGGCTGCACCTGGTCGACCTGGACGGGGCCAAGGCGGGGCAGCCGGTCAACGGCGAACTGATCAAGGAGATCGCACGCGCCGTGCCGGTACCGGTGCAGGTGGGCGGCGGCATCCGCACGGAAGAGCAGATTGCCGACTATCTTGAGGCGGGGGTCGCACGCGTGATTCTCGGCACGGCGGCCATTGAGGACGAGCCGTTTACACAGCGGATTTTGAGTCGGTACCAAAACAGCGTGGCGATCGGACTGGACTGCCGCAACGGCATGGTAGCCACCCGCGGCTGGCTGACCACGACGGACGTGTCTGCGGTGGAACTGGCAAAGCGGCTCGTCTCGTACGGAGCGGAGACGTTCATCTACACGGACATCGCCCGGGACGGCACGCTGACTGGACCCAACGTGGAGGAGATCGCCGGGCTGGCGAAAGCCACCGGCAAATCGGTCATCGCTTCGGGCGGCGTAAGCGCGCTCGACGATCTGCTGACGCTCGCAGCCTGCGCGGCGGACGGCGTCTCTGGGGCGATCGTCGGCAAAGCCCTCTACACGGGCGCGTTCACCTTGGCGGAAGCGGTATCCCGGATGGAGGAGCGTGAGTAGCATGCTGGCCAAACGCATCATTCCCTGCCTGGACGTAAAAGACGGCCGCGTCGTCAAAGGCGTGCAGTTCGTCGGTCTGCGGGACGCCGGGGACCCGGTGGAGCTGGCGAAAAAGTACAGCGAAGAAGGGGCGGACGAGCTGGTTTTTCTCGACATCTCCGCTTCTCATGAAGGGCGCAAGACGATGGTGGACGTGATCGAACGGACGGCTGCCAACATCACGATTCCCTTTACCGTCGGCGGCGGGATCAACAGCGTGGAGGACATGAAGCGCATCCTGCGCGCCGGAGCCGACAAAATCTCGCTCAACACAGCAGCCGTGCTGCGGCCGGAGCTGATCCGCGAAGGGGCGACCGTGTTCGGCTCGCAGTGCATCGTGGTCGCCATCGACGCCCGGCGTGTCGGCCCTGATCGCTGGGAAGTGTACACCCACGGCGGACGCAACGCTGCGGGCCGGGACGTGATCGAATGGGCGCGGGAGGCGGAAGCGCTCGGTGCCGGCGAGATCCTGCTCACCAGCATGGACGACGACGGTGAAAAGAAAGGCTTTGGCGTGCAGCTGACACGGCTGGTCTCGGAGGCGGTCGGCATTCCGGTGATCGCGTCCGGCGGCGCGGGCGCGCGGGAGCATTTCTACGACGTGCTGACGGAGGGCAAGGCAGACGCCGCCCTGGCCGCGTCCATCTTCCACTACGAAGAGACATCGATTCAGGCGGTCAAAGAGTACCTGCTTGCGAAAGGAGTTGTCGTGCGGCCATGACCCCAACCGTTTCCTTTGAGCAACTGCTTGGGCAGCTGCGCTTTGATGAAAACGGGCTGATTCCCGCCATCGTGCAGGACGCCGTGAGCAAAGAGGTGCTGACGCTCGCCTACATGAACAAAGAGTCGCTGGCAAAGTCGCTTCAGACAGGAGAGACGTGGTTCTGGAGCCGTTCGCGGCAAGAGCTGTGGCACAAAGGAGCTACGTCCGGCCACACCCAGCGGATTATGTCCATGCGGTACGACTGTGACGGAGACGCCCTGGTCGTGCAGGTCATACCCAACGGCCCCGCCTGCCACACCGGTTCGTACACCTGCTTTGGCCAAACGATTGCGTCCGGAGGGGAAGCGGCGGAGGGGGCAGATCAGACGACTGTCCCTGACCGGTTTGCCATCCTGAACGAACTGGAGCAGCTGATTGCCTCCCGCGAGGCGGAACGGCCGGAAGGGGCGTACACCACCTATCTGTTTGAAAAGGGCGTCGACAAGATTTTGAAAAAAGTGGGCGAGGAAGCGGCGGAAGTGATCATCGCCGCCAAGAACCACAGCCACGACGAACTGCGCTACGAGGCGGCCGACCTGATCTACCATCTGCTGGTTCTCTTGCGGGAGCAAAAGCTGCCGCTGGACGACGTGCTGGCCGAACTGCGAAGAAGACGTTGACGCCACATCACCACTCCCTTTGCCGGGGAGTGGTTTTTTGCTAGAATGAAAACATCCTCCGAATGGAAAGGTGTGGTGATCATGCAGCATATCAGAAATATCGCAAATGGATTTGCAAACGCTTTCGCAAAACATCTTTTCAAAAGGCGGGGGGCCAATTGATCAAAGGAGAGCGAGTGGAACTGCGGCCGGTCACGGAAGCGGACCTGGTGCGGCAGTTTGAATGGCGATACGACGAGGAAGTGGCCAAGTGGGCGGTCGGATCGGAGGCGGTCGAGTACAGCAACCTGCTGCTGGAATCGCTGCGGGCGATGTACGCAGAGGCCGTGCGCAGCACACTTCCGTCTGATAATTTGCGCGGGTGCGTATTTTCTGTCTACACCCTGGACGGCGTGCATATCGGCATTTTTTTCGGCAAACGCAAACGGCCGGACAGATCCACGGAAACGAACGACAGGATCGATAGATCGGACAGGCGTCGGACTTGGCGGATGAGATGACAAACAACGGACCGATCAAGCACCAGCACGAAGGACACCTACAGGAGAACACGCCGCTGCGATGGGGGCTTCTGCCAGGCAGGGGCCTTTTTCGATTGGCGGCCGTGGAAACGACGACGCGACGGAAGGAGGACAGCACTGTGAACCGACGATGGTGGGCCATCGCCCTGCTGGCTGTGCTCTGGCTGTACCCCGCGAATGCGTCAGCCGGAGACGTGCTGAGGGTCGTCTTTGACAAGGAGCTGCCTCCGTTTTCCTACACGGACGAACACGGCGACGTCTCCGGATTTAACATCGAGTTGATCCAGGCCATCGCCGAGCAAAACGGCTTTGAGCTGGAGTTCGTGCCGCTGGAGTGGGAGGATGCTGTCTCCTACCTGCTGCACGGCAAAGCGGATGTCCTGCTGGGGATGAAATACACCAGCCGGTACGATCAGGTCGTCGACTTCAGCGAATCGTTTTTCACCATGTCGGAGGTGCTGCTGGTTCCAAAGGACGACAACGAGATCTACACCCTGAACCACTTGAAGGACAAGGTGGTGGCGGTGCAGCGGGGGAATACCGGCATGGATCTGGTGCAGGACATCCGCAGAGTGAAGCTGCTCGTCTCCTTCAACCAGCGGGACGCCCTGGACAATCTGATGCGGGGGAGAGCCGACGCGTTTATCGGAAACCGCTGGACCGCCGCCTACTTTCTCGACAAGGCGGGCAGAAGCGACGACTTTGAGATGCGTTCCGGTCTGATCAACCCGACCGACTACGCCTTCGCCGTGCGGGAGGGCAACTACGCGCTGCTGGACAAGCTGAACAAAGGACTGAACCAGCTGTATCGGGACGGCACCTATACGCGGTTGTACAGCCAGTACTTCGAACCGTATTCGTTGCATGTCACCGACTGGTGGCGAAAACTGGTCATCGCCCTGGTGATCGCGATGGCGATCGTGGTTGTGACGCTGGTGACCATTTTTACCTGGAACAAACGGCTGCAGCAGGAAGTGCGGCGGCAGACGGCTGCACTGGCCGACTTGCTGGCGTTTCAACGCAAGGTGCTGGACAACACGGAGAGCGCCATCCTCTCGCTGGACGTGAGCGGCCACGTGACGCTGGTCAATCAGGTGGCCCGCGGGATGCTGTCCCTGTCCGACAGCGTGTTGGGCCGCCACATCTCCTCCCTCTTACCGCAATTGCCGTTGGAGGCGCCGCTGGAGCAGTTATCCCCTCGTCAGTACGAAGGGGAGTTTCAGTGGGAGCCCGGCTCCATCCGCGTCTTTCACTACTACATGGCGCCGTTTGTCAACGCCTCCCATGAGCACGTGGGCTGGATCGTCAGCTTGCAGGACCGAACGGAGCAGAAGCGGCTGCAGGCCCAACTGGTCGCGCAGGAAAAGATGCGGGCGCTCGGCCAGTTGGTGGCAGGCATCGCCCACGAACTGCGCAATCCGCTGACCGCGATCAAGACATTTGTCGAGCTGCTTCCCAAAAAGCTGGACGACGAGCGCTTCCGGGCGGAACTGCTGCGGTACGTGCCGGAAGAAATGGAGCGGATGAACCGCATTTTGGAGGACCTGCTGGACTACTCCCGTGCCAAACCGCTGCAAATGCAAAACGTCGATCTGCGGGAGTTGGTCGGCTCCGTACTGGGCCTGTTTGCCAGACGGTTGGAGCGCGAGCAGGTGGAGGTGGTCGTGGACGTGCCTGGCGAACTGGTGATCCGGGCCGACCGGGCTCGCGTGAAGCAGGTGCTGATCAACCTGGTGATGAATGCGCTGGAAGCGATGGCATCCAGTCCCCGCAAGCACTTGACCATCCGCGCTGACAGCAGGGCGGGCGGCGTGGAACTGGCAGTGGGCGACACCGGGGAAGGAATGGACACGGAGGAGCTGTCCCGCCTGTTCCAGCCGTTTTATACGACCAAAGCCCAGGGAATCGGCCTGGGGCTCTACCTGAGCGACAGGCTTATGCAGGAGCACGGCGGCCGGATCGAGGCAAGCAGTGCGAAGGGAAAGGGAACCACGTTTACGCTGTGGTTTGAACGACAGGAAAAGGAGGAGAGCCATGCCCAACTTGCTCATCGTGGATGATGAACCGGCCATCTGCGCCTCGCTGTCGTTTGCGCTGGAAGACGACTACACGGTCTGGACAGCCGGAGACGAGCCGAGCGCGCTGGCCGTCGTCCGGCAGGAAGCGATCGACTGCGTCCTGCTGGATTTGAACCTGGGGCACACGTCCGGTTTGGATTTGCTCGCCAAGCTGAAAAGCGTCAAACCGGATGTAACCGTGATCATAATGACGGCGTACGGCACGATCGAATCTTCCGTCGCCGCCATGAAGGCTGGTGCCTACCACTACCTGACCAAGCCGCTGCACCTGGACGAGGTCAGGCTGCTGTTGAACAAGGCGCTGGAATATCAACATCTGCACCGACAGGTAAAGGTGCTGAGCGAAGCGGTCAAACAGCAGCAGTCGTATGCCGGGATCATCGGCAAAAGCCAGCCGATGCTGAAGCTCTACCAGTTGATCGAAAAAGTGAAGGACATCACCTCCAGCATCCTGATCACCGGTGAAAGCGGAACGGGCAAGGAACTGGTGGCCCGGGCCATCCACTTCCAGGGCATACGCAGCCACGCGCCGTTTTCGGTGGTCAACTGCGCCGCCATTCCGGAGCAGCTCCTGGAAAGCGAGCTGTTCGGCTACGAGAAGGGAGCCTTTACCGGAGCGTTTCAGCGCAAAGCCGGATTGTTTGAGCGCTCACACGGCGGCACGGTGTTTCTCGACGAGATCGGGGAAATGCCGCTTGCCCTGCAGGCCAAGCTGCTGCGCGTCATTCAGGAGCGAACGGTGACGCCGCTCGGCGGTTTCGAGGCAAAAGAGGTGGACATTCGCATTATCGCCGCCACCAACCGCAATCTGGAGGAGGAAGTGGCCCGGGGAGCGTTTCGCGAAGACCTGTTTTACCGTCTCAACGTCATTCCCATCCGCACTCCGGCGCTGCGGGAGCGGCGCGAGGACATCCCGCTTTTGATCGAGCACTTTCTCGACCTGTACGCCGTCCATTTGGGCAAGGGGAAAAAAGTGTGCAGCCCGGAGGCGCTCAAACGGTTGTACGCCTATTCGTATCCGGGCAATGTGCGGGAACTGGCCAACATCGTCGAGTACGCGGTCGCCCTTTCGCAGGGGGAGATCATCACGACAGAAGACCTGCCGTTTTCCGTCAGTGAGCGGCCATCAGGCAGCCGGACGGTCCCTGCCGGACAAGAGGGCGTCCTGATCCCGGCCGGCATGTCTCTGGAGGAGGCGGAGCGGCGGATCATTTTATACACCCTGGAGCAAAACGGCGGACACCGGAAAAAGACGGCGGATCAGTTGGGCATCAGCGAGCGGGGGCTGCGGCAAAAACTGAAACAGTACCTGGAATCGGAGGCAACCTCGTAATTTATCAGAAAACCGGAAAATTTGGCGAACCGGCAAAAAATTCCGCATGGACGGGATTTTTTTGCCGGTTTTTTTTTTATAGGCGGCGGCAGGAAAACGGCAAAATTTCGCTGTGTTTCGGCATGAGTGTCGGTTGGCACGCCATTTGCTTTTAAAAGAGATTGTAAACGGTTGCAAAACGCGTAAGGGGGAATATTCGTGTTGAAAAAAATGCTGAACATTTTGTCTTCCGCGCTGCTGGTGCTCTCCGTGGCGGCCTGCAGCAGCCCATCTTCGCCTGCGCCGGGAGGAGACAATGCATCCGGCGGCGGTTCCGAGCAGAAGTTTTTGACCATCGCCACCGGCGGAAGCTCCGGTCCGTACTATACGCTCGGCGGTGCGATGGCCAAGATTTACAAGGACAAGCTGGGCTACAACGCCTCTGTCCAATCCACCGGCGCATCCGTGGAAAACATCAACCTGTTGAAGACCAAAAAAGCGGACATGGCGTTTGTCATGTCAGACGTAGCATCGTTTGCCTACAATGGCCAGGAAAACTTCAAGGATGCCGGCGCCATCAAGGACCTGAAGGCCATGGCCGGCCTGTATCTCAACTACGTGCAGATCGTCACGCTGAAAGACCGCAACATCAAATCCGTGGCTGACCTGAAAGGCAAGCGCGTCGGCGTGGGTGCTCCCAACTCCGGGGTGGAGGTAAACGCGCGGATGGTGCTGGCCGGGCACGGCCTCACTTACAACGACATCAAGGCGGACTACCTCTCGTACGCCGAGGCGGTCGAGCAGTTGAAGAACAACACGATTGATGCCGCCTTCGTTACATCCGGGCTGCCGAACTCCACGGTGATCGACCTGATGACCACCAAGGACGTGGAGATCGTGCCGATCAACAAGGAAGACGTGGAGAAAATGGCGCAGCAGTTCCCGTTCTTCGTGTCGGCGGAAATTCCGGCGGGCCTGTACAAGAACGACCAGCCGGTGCCGACCGCTGCAATTCGCAACCTGATGCTGGTGCGCAGCGACTTGTCTGACGATCAGGTGTACAAGCTGACCAAGACGTTCTTTGAAAACTTCGACACGCTGAAGGGCGCCCACAGTGCGGCCAAGGAGATCGAACCGAAGGAAGCGGGCAGCAATCTGGTGGTGCCGCTCCATCCGGGGGCCGAAAAATACTTCAAGGAGATTGGCGCACTCAACTAATCCCGATAATGTTGTGAACCGATTCGCCAGGGAGCAGGGAGGGATGACGGCATGAAGAGATGGGCGATGCGCGTGTTCCTCCTCGTTGTGGGGCTCGTCCTGACAGGGCCCCACCCCTTTTTGCTGCTGAAGGACTTTCATCGGCAGGACATCATCGGAGCGGTACCGCTCGGGATGGACGACCGCTTTGAAATCGAATGGGTTCATTCGGTGGAGCTGACCCCGTGGCGGGAAACGTACCGTGTCCATGGTCTGCGCGGCATGGAGCTGGCCGAAACCTCGTTTCAATCGTTTGGAGCGGGCGTTCCGGCCGCGTTTGCCGACGCGGTTGTCGCAGTCCGCGACGGATGGATCACGGTATCCGGTTTGCACGAACAGCGGGATCGTGTCCTGTATGTCATCTCACGGAAAGATTACAAGCTGACTGCAGGAGGCCAACAGTGGAACTTGGCGGACGTATTGCCGCTGGGTACGTCGTTGGAACTGTCCGTCAGGTGGTTTCCGTGGTGGTACCGGTATTTATACAGCTTGAAGCAGAAAGGAAGTGACGTGTAGGTGAGCACGCAGGCAAACATGCCCAGCCAGGAGGAAATCCGCTTGAACGAGAGCAAGGCCCAGGCTGTCCTGGAGGAGTACGACATGGAAGCACGCTACCGCGTGTTTGAGAAAAAGTGGCTGCGTCTCCTGGTCTCCGGCGTGGCGATCGCTTTTGCCCTGTATCACTTGTACGCCGCGTACGCGATTCCGTTTGTGACCTTGAAGCATCGGTCGCTGCATGTGGCCATTGTGTTATGCCTTATTTTTTTGCTGTACCCGGGCCGAAAAAAGGCGTCCCGCAAACATCTGTCGCTGCTGGATGCGGTGTTTGCCGTAGTGTCGCTGGGCACGGCCGGCTATATTTTTATCTATTACCTGGACATCGTCAACCGCGGAGGGATTCCATCTGCGCTTGACGTGACCTTTGCCACGATCACTTGTCTGTTGGTGCTGGAAGCGTCCCGCCGCGTGGCCGGTTGGGAGCTGACGGCGATGGCCGCCATTTTTGTCGCGTACGCCTATCTTGGTCCGTACCTGCCGGGCGAATTTGGTCACCGGGGGTATACGCTGAGCGATATTTTCAACTACATGTACGTGACGACGGAAGGGATTTTTGGCGACGCCATCTCGGTATCCGCGTCGTTTATCATTTTGTTCATCATCTTTGGTGCGTTTCTCTCCAAATCCGGCATGGGCACGCTGTTTAACGATCTGTCGTTGGCTCTGGCCGGCAGCAGCAAGGGCGGTCCGGCAAAAGTAGGGGTGATTGCCAGCGCGGTTCACGGATCGATCAACGGCTCGGCTGTAGCCAGTGTGGTGACGACCGGTTCGTTTACCATTCCGATGATGAAACGCGTCGGCTACAAGCCGGAGTTTGCTGCGGCAGTGGAGGCAACAGCTGCCGTGGGCGGGCAAATCCTCCCGCCGGTCATGGGAGCTGCTGCTTTTATCATGGCCGAGACGCTGGGAGTGCCGTACGTCTCGATTGCCATCGCGGCGCTGATTCCGGCGATCATGTATTACTTTGGCCTGCTCGTCCAGGTGCACCTGCGCGCGGACCGCGACAACCTGCAAGGACTGAGCAAGGACGAACTGCCAAAGGTAAAGGACGTCCTGCGCGAGCGCGGACATCTGCTGCTGCCCCTGATCCTGCTGGTGGTGCTGCTGATGATGGGCTACACGCCCACGCTCGTAGCGGTAGTGACGATCGTGGCTACCGTGATCATCGCTGCGTTGCGTCCGTCCAGCCGGATGGGGTTCCGCGACATTCTGGCAGCGCTGGAAACCGGTGTGCGCGATACGCTGGGCGTGGCCGCTGCCTGCGCGGCCGTCGGGATTACCGTAGGCGTGTTCAGCCTCACCGGACTGGGCCTGAAACTGGCCAACATCATCCTGATGATGGGCTCGGGCAGCCTGTTCATGACGCTGTTTTTCACGATGATTGCCTCGATCATTCTGGGGCTTGGCCTGCCGTCCATCCCCTGCTACATCATCACCGCGACGATGGCCGCACCGGCACTGTCCACGTTTGGCGTCGATCCGCTGGCGTCCCATCTGTTTGTTTTCTACTTTGGGGCGATTGCCAATCTGACGCCGCCCATTGCGCTGGCCGCTTTTGCCGGAGCGGGCATTGCCGGTTCCGATCCGCAGCGGACTGGCTGGATTTCCTGCAAGCTGGCCCTGGCCGGGTTTATCGTTCCGTTTATTTTCATCTACAAACCGGGCCTGATGATTCTCAACTCCAGCGTGTTGGACATCACCGTTGCTGCCGTCACCACCATTCTGGCCGTTCTGGCGCTGGCTGCTGCCACCGAAGGGTATCTCTTCACCAGAATGAACTGGGCGATACGCTTCGTCTTGATCGGGGCCGGCGTTCTGCTGATCTTCCCGGAAGCGGTCTACATGGTCGCTGGACTGGTGGCGCTGGCCGCCGTATTGATGTATCAATTTTTCAAAATGCGCGGCGCCGTTTCCATACAGGCTTGAGAATTTTCGCATGCAAACCTAAACAGGCGCGTCCTCTCCTATTGAATCAGGAGGGGACGCGCCTTTTGTCCCAATCTGTAAGGGACAAAAAAACTTTTAAAATTACCCTTGATTTTGTATTTGCAATGTGATAGATTAATCCTTGTCGCCGATGAGCGGTGACGAAATGAGAGAAAAGATCTCGAAGATTGATAGAAAAAAGGTCTTGACTCTCAAAAGTCGAATGTGATATAGTAGCAAATGTTCGACACGAAATGCTCCTTGAAAACTGAACAGCGAACGCGTTGAACGAGCCTAGCAATTCTTTTCTTTGAAAGCTAACGATTCAACTCAACTTTATTGGAGAGTTTGATCCTGGCTCAGGACGAACGCTGGCGGCGTGCCTAATACATGCAAGTCGAGCGGACCTGTATGGAGCTTGCTCCAGACAGGTTAGCGGCGGA
>NZ_SDLF01000240.1:0-390 GCF_013096935.1 Brevibacillus sp. MCWH
CAGTGGGGCGCATCCGGCCTTGCAGCTCTCAGAGCCCAGTTGCTTAAACGTGAAGAGGAATTGCGCCGGAAGGAGCAGGAGGATACAGAACGTCGTCGCGCGGAGCGACGGGCTGAGCAGCTCAGGCAAAATGACAATGCCGTCATGGATTCAGGGGTACTGAGTGCGGTCGTAACGGGGTATGGCGAGGCCCCTATGCCTGGTAACGGGGAAATGACCTGTTACCTTCTGCTTCACAACCGTAACGGAGAATATACGCTCTGGGGGAACGAACTGGAGAAATACCGCGCCAGAATCTTTGAGAGTGTTGATTTAATGCGTGACAGGAGTGGTTATATCTGTGACCGAAGCGAAATCGGCCAACGGCCGCCACTGCAACGTGTTTATTCC
>NZ_SDLF01000241.1:0-389 GCF_013096935.1 Brevibacillus sp. MCWH
TAAGACGACTAGAAGATAAACTTGAATCTGAAATTCATAGAATTATGACTAGATCAGATAAGGTAATTATTAAGAAAGACGGGGTGAGAATTTAATGTTGTTCAAAAGAAGAGTATTGCTTGAAGCGGAAAACAAGAATAATGTTGACGAACCTACAGATTATACTGAAGATGGGATGGATACTGAAGAAAGCGGAGGTGAAGAAAATACTGATAATGTGGAAGAACCTACAGATTATACAGAGGAAGAGACAGAAGAGAGTGTAAAAGAAGACGATTCTGGTGAAGAAGGGGGAGAAGATGACCCTAATTTGGATTCTGAAGACTATACTAATAGTGAGAGTGATACTACTGGCGATGAATCTTCAGAATCTATGGAAAGTGGTGAAG
>NZ_SDLF01000242.1:0-388 GCF_013096935.1 Brevibacillus sp. MCWH
GCTTGACGGGGCTTGCCTGCAATTGCATGCCGCGTCCGGCTGGACGATCTGGCTGACTCAGCACGGCAACGACGGGAAAGCCGGTCCGGTGGATCGCCGCCAGGGCAATCTGCGCAAATTCAGGCGTGCCGGCAAACGCTACGCGAAGGGTGGACGTCATGGATGGGAAACGGAAAACGAGGGGAAGCGCGCTACACGACAGCGTAGCGCATTGGCCTAACGACGGCCGCGATACGGGGTGTCGGCCAGCGGCACGATGGGCTCGGGCGATGGCAACGCCTCCGGCCCCCCATTGCCGCGCCGCTGGAACAGCGAGAAGGTTTCGTTGGTGTCGCCCGGACGGCTGCCGCGCCAGACCATTTCCCAATTGTCGCCGTGCGGGCGGCGT
>NZ_SDLF01000243.1:0-388 GCF_013096935.1 Brevibacillus sp. MCWH
ATGTTATTACTGGCGTCATTAAAGCAAACATCCCTTCACGTATCGCGTTTGCAGTTTCATCGCAAACGGATTCGCGAACAATTCTTGATGGAGGCGGGGCGGAAAAGTTACTCGGGCGCGGTGACATGCTTATGCTTGCTAACAGGATGAATAAACCAATTCGTGTCCAAGGGGCATTCGTCTCGGATCAAGAAGTCGAGACAGTCGTAAATCACGTCATCACCCAACAACGCGCTCAATATGTCGAGGCGATGATGCCAAAAGAAGAAGAAGTCACGACGATTGATTCAGATGATTCATTGTTTGGAGAAGTTGTACAGTTCATCTTAACGCAAGAAACAGCCTCCACTTCAATGATTCAACGAAGATTTCGCATTGGCTATAACCG
>NZ_SDLF01000244.1:0-388 GCF_013096935.1 Brevibacillus sp. MCWH
GTTTTACGCCATTGATCGTTTTGGGCGGTTTAACCCCCAAAGCATCATAGACTGTGGCTGTAATATCGCTTACGTGGGTGAATTGTTCGCGCACTTCCCCGGCAGCCGTTATTCGATCGGGCCAGTGAATGATCATAGGTGTCCGAATTCCCCCGGCCAACGTGCTGTTTTTATATTTCCCGAATGGCGTATTGCTCACTTGAGCCCATCCTGCCGGATAATCACTCGTAGCGGCTTCTCCCCCGATTAAGCCTGCGCGTTTTTCAACTTCTTCAAAGCTCTCTTTAGAAGCGTTATAGGCAACCGCTGGGTTGGTCGAGCCATTTTCCCCGCCGATCGAACTGGCCCCATTATCTGAAGTTAGAACAATAAGCGTATTGTCCAAAAC
>NZ_SDLF01000245.1:0-387 GCF_013096935.1 Brevibacillus sp. MCWH
GGTCCATATGGGGCTACTACAATTATTGAAAAATTTGGTGAAATGCACATTACTAAAGACGGATGGTCTATCCTTAAGAAAATTAATTTCGAAGATAATATCGACCAAAATATTATGCAATTATTATTAAACATCAGTGCACAAGTTGTAATCAAAGTAGGAGATGGAAGTACATCTTCCATTGTATCAGCTTACTCTATTTTAAAAAGACTTGAAGAGTCTGATTTAATGAAAAATGTTAGACCTAAAGAATTTATGAGCTTATTAAAAGAAGTTGTTGATGATATTTCTAAAAAGATTATTTCTAAGTCTGTAAAAATTGATCCTAAAACAGATCCTGAATTAGAAGAAATTTATCGCTTATCATTAATTTCTGCTCATCTTGTT
>NZ_SDLF01000246.1:0-386 GCF_013096935.1 Brevibacillus sp. MCWH
GGCCAGGCCGTGGACCACCGTCAGCGGATACTCCAGCTCGCGCTGGATCTGGCTGACCTGGGCGCGGGCCAGGGCCACCAGGCGCTCGTTGATGACCTTCTCCAACAGGCCCTGGGTGCGTTGCTGCACCAGCTCCTGCGTTCGCGCGCCGGCGAACAGGGCGTACAGCACCAGCACCACGACGACGCTTAGAACACTGGCGCCGGCGAGGGCGGCGACAGAAAACTGGATCGACTTGAGCTTCATGATGGGACTTCTGACCCTTGTTGGAATTGTCTCTGAGGAGCTTATCGGCAAGAGGACGGCAAATCCTTAATCGGCCGTCGGAGATTTCCTCGCCAACGGCTGTTGCCGGCGCTCGAGGCGCGGCCTACCATGCGCTCGGC
>NZ_SDLF01000247.1:0-385 GCF_013096935.1 Brevibacillus sp. MCWH
GTGGAAGGGAGTAGAGTAGGTGTCAAGCGACACCGAAGCGCGGGGGCGGCCTTATAGCCGTAAGATATAGTCTGACACTCCTAGTAATAGGAGAGTGGGAGTAGCGCCCCACGTAACTGATTGGCACAAATGCTAACCTTACACGATTGGCATCCTGACGTATTCTATACAAATGACCCTAATGACACTGATTATAACGAGGACTTTATTGGTGCGAAACGTAAACCTGGTTTCATTGAAGGTAATAACTCTTCTGTACTTATCTCTGACGAGTTCATGTATGCTGTAGAACATGATTTAGAATGGCACTTGAAATTCCCTGATACGTCATTCGAGAAGTATGACTCTGAATGGGATGGAGACATTTACAAGTGGGAAGCTAAAG
>NZ_SDLF01000248.1:0-384 GCF_013096935.1 Brevibacillus sp. MCWH
GGGTTTCGTCATATAAATATATTACAAGAAGTCTGCAAATTGATCTCTATATTTCATGTGTAAGTACGCACCAATTGCAAAGAAAATGGCAACAATACCGAAATTGTATAACATTAATTTCCAATGATCCATGAAATACCATTCGTGATATAAAATTGCTGCACGGTATGATTCAGCAATAAAGTAAACTGGATTATATTTCATCATTTCATGAATTAAACCACTGATACCATGGTTCTGTGGTAGCCACAAAATTGGTGAAAAGTAAAATAATATTCTTAATATTGCTTGCATTAACATTTGTGTATCTCTAACTAACACACCGAGTGTTGATGTTAATAACGTCACCGAGGCAGTTAAGAAAAAACAAAACGGTACATATAT
>NZ_SDLF01000249.1:0-383 GCF_013096935.1 Brevibacillus sp. MCWH
TCCTCAGGAAGCACCTGGTTCGGATACTCGCGTCGGGTGATCTTGGCAATATGCACAGCCAACGCACCCATGCGCTCGGTGTCGGCGATGATCTGCACCGCACTGAAGATTTCCCGCAGCTCGCCGGACACCGGATGTTGCAACGCCAGCAGCGCGAACGCTTCCTTTTCGACTTGGGCTCGCATCGCCACGATCCGCTCATGGTCACGGATTACTTGTTCAGCGGCGCCAATGTCGGCCTCGAGCAGAGCCTGCGTTGCGCGTTTCATCGCTATCCCGGCCAGGCTGCACATCTCTCCCAATCGTCCGGCCAACTCGGTTAGCCGCTGGTGATAGACCGTCCGCATGGTGTCACGCCTCTCTGACCCTGAGTCGTCGTGTGG
>NZ_SDLF01000024.1:0-53061 GCF_013096935.1 Brevibacillus sp. MCWH
CCATGTACCTGCCCAATTTACTGCTGCACTCCTTGGCTGTATGGGGCTTCACCTTGTTCGGCAGGCTCGCCCGAGTACAACAGCCTCAAATTGGGTTCGTGTACCTCAGGTCAGGACTTTGCCGCCGGCTTCCTTCAGATTCCGCCTCACGGCGGACACCCTTGCCTTAAGCTAACGGTTGGTACAGCCAACCCCCGTTCGGGACTTTCACCCTATAGCTACCGCCCATGCCGGGCGCACCGAAAAAAACCTCTTCGTATTTGTACGAAGAGGTTTGGTTTGAGAAAAAATGGGAACACTATGAAACAGGTACTCTTTTCGTTGGAAAAGAGTCAGCTGAACCCCTACTCCCCCTAGTTTCGGGGTTCTCACACCTCTACTCCCTTTATCTTCCTACACGGGGCGTCGATGAAACAGGCGGCGCTCCCTTTTTTTGCCTTCCAGTCTTATATCCCCGCGTCCGCCATTGTCTGCCAACGGCACTCCCTACATGGTCAGCCGGTACAGGTAGGCCAGCGCTGTCAAGATGAAGGCGAATCCCAGGAGAAAAAAGGTATTGGCCCGCTGCCTGACACGCTGCTCGTCGCCGTTGAAGTGGGCGAGCAGGCGGGCACGCCAGCGTTTGGTGCGGGGCTGCCACATCAGCAGCAGGCCGACAGCGAAGAGAAACAGGGGCAGCATCATCTGCGCTTCACCCCTTTTTCTTGCGCCGCAAGAGCCAGCCTTTTTCCGGCTCCTCGGATGCCCCTTCCACGATCAGGCGGGCCGACTCTGCAAGTTGGTACGCCTCGTCAAACGCCAGATGGCGAAACGCTTGTTCCGCTTTGGTCAGCATGTCATCCACCTGCCGGTTTTGACGGCGGTAGCGGTTGGCGTACTGGATCGCTCCTTCTGCCTTTTGGCAGGTGGCGATCGTCAGCTCCGCCAGATGCTCCGTCTCCAGCAGCAGTTCGTTGGCTTCATTGATCAAAATGGACACTTCGTCCAGGTCGTAGCGGTACTGCTCCATCATTGCCTTGATCCGCGTGAGGATCTGCACCACGTCTTCAAACAGGAATTTCAACCGGGACGGAATGCCCGGCAGGTAGCTCCGCTTGATCTCCTGACGAAGCCGCACCAGCGTGCTGGAGATTCGCTCCAACTCGTCGAGGGCGTCGTCCTCCGTCTCGATGACCAGCCGCTCCGGTTCCGGATGTTGCTCCTGTTTCGCCTCTGCCTGCGCTTCGTGGCCTTTGGGGATCACCAGTTCATATTCTGCGTCCTCCTGGTCCGGCACCTCTTCCACGTGGCTGACAGCCATGCGTTCTTCGGCGTGGACCGGCGGTTTTTTACCGGGACGGGCAGCCGGCGAGTCAAACAGCCATTCCCGCTCCGCCTGGGTCAGCGCCTCTTGTGACGCCGCCGCGGGGGCGACAGCGCCGTCTTCCGGTCCGGTTTCCAAACGCTCCGACGCTGCAGCAGTCCGTTCCTCATTTTCTCCTGTCAAGACATGGCCGGCAGCCCCCTGTGCGGCGGCTTCCGCTGTGGCTGCTCCCGACAAGGCCGCTGCTGCTGGTGGGGTTGCAGCGGCTGCTGGTGCGGTTTTAGCGTTTTCTGATGCAGTTTCAGCGGCCCCTGATGCGGAAACAGCCGCCGCAGCAACAGCTCCCGCTGCCGCATCGGCAAGCGCTGCTGCAGGTGCAGCCGCCCGATCTGCCGCCGCCGGCTTGATCGGCATCTCGTCAGCAGCGTTTTCTCCGATGATTCCATTTGACTCTCCGCCAGCCTGCTCCCCTGCCCTGGGTTCTGCTGCGGAGAGGGATGCTGCTGCCTCCCGTTGGCTCAGGACCATGTTCTCGATGTTCTGGTACGTGGTGTCAATCAGCACGTCAAACGCTTTTACATGGGTCTCCACCATGTCCAGGCTTCCCTCTTCCAATGCCGACTTCGCCGCATTGATCAGCTGCTTGGCCTGCATCAGGGAGCCTTCCAGCGGGTCGCGGTTCAGATCGTACCCGTCACCCGTCGCCTGGATGATGCCTTCCTCCAACTGCCTGAACTCTTCCGGCATCTCCTTCAACACGCGTCCGACCAACGCCGGTATCCGCTCCAGGTCGCTGGTCAGCTTGCCCAGCAGCTGTTGCGCCTTCAGCGTGATGTCATAGGCCAGCACGTCGTCGCCGTCCGTGCGCGCTTCCTTGATCTTGGCGCGCATCATTTCCACGTCATCCAGCGCCGTCTTCAATTCGTGAAAGGACAGCCCGTACTCCAGACGCAGGTCGGACAGTCGCCGTTCCACCTGCTCCATCTGCTTGCCGATTTCCGGAATGGCCAGCTTGCTTTCCTTTTTCGTGGCGATCACCTGGGTGGTGTCCGTCTTCAATGCGTCCAATTCCTGCTCGATGGAACCGAGCATCTCCCGCGCTTCCTCCAGCAGGCCGAGCGCCATTTGGAAGCGGAAGCGGTCGCACGCCTCCTCCGCGTCCAGAATCATCATCTCCACATCGGGGATGCGGATGCGCAGCAGGTTTTCCTTCCGGTCGGCCAGGTGCATGAACCGCTCCTCCGTCTTGCCGCGGGAACGGCGCATCTGCTTGTCCACCTCAATGACGTTGATTTTTTCCACCAGTTGGTCCTTCCACTCCTCCACCGCATCCACCTGGGCAAAAATGGCGCGGCGGCGGATCATCGCGTACACCAGCGCAGCGGAGAGAGCGGCAAAGACTGCGCCAATCCCGTACAGCCACCAAGGCAGACCCGAGTCCGATTGTTTCTGCTGCTGGGCAGTGTCTGGAGAACCTGCGGCCGCGCCCGGCTTGTTCTTCAACCCTTCCAATTCTCCCTTGACTTCCGACAAAAACGCCTGGATTCCCTGCAGGTATTGTTTGTCCACGCGGAACGGTTCATAGTAGGCCTCCGCTTTTTCGTGCAGCAGCTCAGGAGTGGCCCCTTTTGCCGCCAGGGCCGGTCCTGCATGTACCCCAAGCTCCTGGGTGTTGATGTCAAGCACGACCATCAGGGTGTCCTCGGGCAGGTTGTAGTTGTCGTACAGCTTTTTCGCGTATTCGTCGGGCGTTTGCGCTTCCGGTTGGGTGCTTTCGACCACCACCACCTTGTAATTGCCGCCGAGCTGCTTGATTGCTTCGGCAGCGCTCTCCCGTTCGTTCTTTTTCAGATAACCGTCGGCGTCTTGAATCACTTCGTCCGTTTTGTCCGGAAACGGCACAGCCATTGCCGGATTCGCATATAAGAGCATGCCTGCCAGACAGAGCAGGACCCAATTTCTTTTCACGGTCATGACAACCCCTTAATGTAAAAATTCTCAAGAATCACGAGCCGGCTTATCCGCGGGCCGGTAGCAGCCACGCTTCCAGATAGCGCATGACGGAGACGAGCAGCCAATCCGCAAACTCCTCCGAAGCCGGCTCCAGATAGTAGACTTCCCGCACCGATTGCGGCTGCAAAAACGGGTAAATGAGCTGGCTGGCCGTGGCCAGTGCGATGCGATCCACCGGCACGACGCGAAACTCTCCCGCAGCAATTCCTTCTTCGATCACGTTGGCGATGCCGTGCTTCCAGCGGCTCAGGTACAGCGTCATCACTTCCCGCGCCAGCATCGACTCCACGCTCAATTCACGCTGAATCAGCCGAGTGATCGGCGCGTGCTCCCGCTGAAACGACAGGTAGAGGCGAATCACCCGCTCCAGCCGTTCCATGGCAGGAAGTCCGCTGTCTTCTTTTTCCCGTATATCCAGCTGGCGAAACAGCGTTTCAAAATACGAGGCGATCAGCGTCTCCAGCACGCCCTGCTTTCCCCGGAAGTGGTAGGAAATGAGCGCGACGTTCACCCGCGCTTCTTCCGCGATCTGACGCACGGACGTGCCGTGGTAGCCGTGTATGTCAAACAGCTTGGCCGCTGCCGACAGAATGCGCAGCTTGGTCTGATCCATTCGCCATTCCCCTCTCCAGTTCCGGCCATTGAAAATCCGAACCGGGCAGCAAGGCTGCTCAGGCACATGCCTTTTGTGCAGACCATTCGCCAACAAATAGACAGTCCTGTAGATAGTTCGACAAAGTTTTCCAGAGTTCCTCCTGCCAATTCTGGGCAATTACGCGAAAACGTCTCGACAGCGCAAGGTCGGCGGCTGCTGTGACGCCCCGCGCAAAAAGGCGCTCACACACCGCACCTGCGGCACGCGAACGCCTGCTTTCATTTTTACTTTGATGTTTTCTCCGCGCTCGTCGGGTTCGGCAGCGGCTGCACTTGTCCGTAGTTCTGCAGAAATGTCTCCACCCGGGTGTGTTCCAGTACCCGTTGGTTGTTGGCGTCGTACTCGGAGCGAATGGACATCACCAGGCTGGTGGGCAGCATGGTGGTCTTGTTGTAATACACGGTGTACTCCGCCTCCAGCTCCATCTGGTCAATCATCTCGTCGACGTTTGTCTCCGCCGCCTGGATGGACACTCCCTGCCGGAGTGCTCGCCACGCACCGTCGGACAGCGTCATCGCCAGCTTGAGCCGCGGCTGATGGGCAGACTGGACATGCAGGCCGGCCTGCTGCTTCATTTGTTCTGCCAGCCAATTTTTCAGCTTCGTCGAGTCCAGCAGCACCCGCACCGCTTCGATGTCATCTGCCGTATTGCGGTCGGTCAACGGCAGCACGCTCTTTTTCATCTCGTCCATCTGGCGAAAGGCAAAGACCGGGTCCCAGTTGTTCAGCTCCTGGCGAAACGACCCGTCGAGTCCCGCGCTCTTCCATTCCCGGTCGCTCTCCTGCTTGACGAACAGCCGCTCTTGCCTGGACAAAAGCGACAGGGTTTGGACCCGCTTTTGTTCGGGCTGTGACAGCTTTACGTTCATCAAGATGCCTTCCTTATGCTTCCGTCCGGAGAAACTGACGACGTTTGCGTTGGCGGTGTCCCCGGTCAACAGCTTGGTCTGTCCGTAAAACGCAAATGACTCCTGCTCGGCAAAACGGTCGCGAACCTGGTCATAGGCGGCTTGCGCGTTTGGCCTGTCTCCCATCGTATTGCAGCCTGCCAGCACAGCGCACAGCAGGGGCAAGAAAACGAAGTGCAACGCTTTGCGCATGTTCGTCCCTCCTCCTCGTCGCCATTAGGGTATCCGAGGAAGAAAAGGCTTATTCTGCTGGCGGGTCAAAGGGAATAGTAGAGCACGCCGTCTTTCTCCCTGATCTCCACCTGGTGCAGAATCGCCAACAGGTCGATGTGGCCCAGTGTTTCCGAGAGTGTGAGCGGCAGTTCTTTTTCATACAGCGTTGGAAACAAGAGCGCATTCAGCTCGTAGGCCGTCTTTTCACCGTCAGCCAGGAACCGGCGGAGCATGTCCGTCCGCTCCCAGTTTTTCTGCAATCGCGCCAGAATCAGCTCGCGGTGATTGGTGACCGGCTCGCCGTGCCCGGGCAGCACCAGGTCGATCTCCATGTCGGCGCACATCTGAAGCGCCGTCCGGTACTGCACCAGAGTCAGCGGTCTGGCCCGCGACTGATCGCGGGGCGGCTCGACAAAGGCATTGGAAGAGATGTGTTTGATGATGTGATCCCCGGCGATCATGACGCGATCAGCCGCCCGGTACAGGGAAAGATGGCTCTGCGAGTGGCCCGGGGTGTAGAGAACCTGCCACCCGGACAGATGGGGCGCCGTCTGTTCGTGCTTTAGCAAGCCGTCGATGCGGCTTTTTTGGGAAAATGTCATCATCAGCTGGTGAAACTTGCGGATGAGGGAGAGTTTCTCCTCGGGCACGCCGCTCTCCCGATAGAGCTCGTGGAAAAACCGATCGTGAAAATCGAGAAACGGTTCGTGCCACTCCACGTACGGGACGGAGAGCGGATGGGCGTAGATGCGCGCTCCCGACGACTCACGGACACGTTCCAACAACCCGCAGTGGTCGACGTGATGGTGGGTCAAAATCACCTGTTCGATCGCATCCACCGGGTAACCGAGCTCATCCAGTCCGTCCGTCAGCGCCTGCCAGGCCTCTTCGGTCAGCGGTCCGGCATCCACCAGCGTCAGCCGTTCGCCCTCCACCAGATAGACGTTGACCGCGCCGACGGAAAAGGGAGTGGGAATCATAATCCGGTACACCCCATTCGCTACTTGTTCAGCCATTCGCTTGTGCTTGTCAGTGCTCATTCGCCATTCCCCCGTCCTGTCTGTGTTTGTGAATCCTGGAAAAGCTGGTGCGTTCCTGTCGGCGAAGCCAATTTTATCGGCAGAAAAAGCAAAGAGCCTCGTTTGGCTCCTACGCGAGAATCACCTGGTTTCTGCCTTTGTGTTTCGCCTCGTACAAGGCGACGTCTGCCTGGTGGAACAGCTCTTCCACGCTGTACTGCGGCTGCTGATCCCGGCACCATGCGGCCAGGCCGCAGGAGATGGTGACCTGCGGAATCGTTTCCGCCTGCACAAGGGAGCGGATGCGCTCGGCGATGCCATGGGCGGTCGCCTTGTCCACACGCGGCAGGTAGATCGCCAGTTCCTCGCCACCCCAGCGGGCCGCAATATCCGATTCACGAATGTTTCGTCGAATCAGGTCGGACACCTGCAGCAGGACTTCATCGCCCACCTGATGCCCGTACGTGTCGTTTACCGTTTTAAAATAATCGATATCTATCAAGAGGAGCGAACCGTGGCTGTCTTTCTCCAATGAAGTCCGCACGCAGTCGTTCAGGTGGCGCCGGGTGTAAAGTCCGGTCAAGTTGTCGGTGATCACCATCCGCTCCACTTCGTTGTGCAGCATGGCGTTGGTCATGGCCAGGCTCACGTGCTGCCCGAAGATCTCCAGCAGTTTATAATCGTCAAAACCAAAAAAATGATGGCGGGAATCCGCAACGAGCAGCACGCCTCCCAGCTCTCCTTCCACCACCAGCGGCACTCCCATCAGCGATGCGCAGGGCATCAGGGAAAAGGGCAGCGGTTTGGCACCGGGCTGTGCGAGCATGAGCACCTGTTTGCCGGCCACGGCATCCGCCAACGGTTTTTCCGAGGCCGACACCAGCTGTCCGTGACACGCGGGCAGCGATGACGAGATGACTTCAAAGCGGTCGTCGTCCGGCCGTTTGCGCAGGATGGCGACAAATTCAGCCGAGAAGGTCTCCAGGAGCTTCTTTGTCACAAAGTCGAGGATTTCCTTCAGATTCAGGCTGCGGTTCAGCTGCCGGGCCATTTCGTTGATCAGACGCAGCTCGCGGATCAAGTTGCGCGACTGCTGGTAGAGCTGGGCGTTTTCAAAGGCTTTCCCCGCTGTCTCCGCCAGGATGGAGATGTACTCCGTCTCCTGCCGTCCCGGCGCTGCCTGCCGTTCTGCCGTCAGCTGCAGCACCCCGTAAATGCCCTGTTTGCCCAACAGCGGGGCGGCGATCACGGCCATCGGGATGCCGTCGTGCTCTTCGTAATCGACGACCAGCCTTCCCTCCAGGTACGCCTGCGTGCTGGTGGACGCGTCATCGTCCTGAAAGGAGAGGGGTTTGACGGGTGTGGTGGCGTTGGTTTCCACGGTCAAGAACAGTTCGACAAAGGCCGTCGGAAAGAGCTTTCGGATGCTGGTCACGATCTCGTTCAGCACGTCTTCCACGTCGATCGAGGCCTGAATCCTGGTCATCAACTGATACAAGAGATCCTTTTGCGTGGCCTCACGGCGCAGCGCATCGGCGACCATGGTCCGCCACAAGGCGTAGCTCGCCTTTTCCCCCACTTCCTGCAGGAAGGCGACATCCCGCTCATCGTACACGCAATCCGGCTCATCAGGCGCAAGGTGCAGAAACAGCGCGTACAGCGGCCTGTTTTCGCAGGAGATGGGAAAGACGACGGTGCGCTGCTCGTCCCACACGGACGGCGTGATAACCCGATCGCCCAGTCGGGCCGCCACCTGTCTGATGTGGCAGTCCCCCTCGCCCGCCGGCTCGCTGGTGGCCAGCTCCCGGCTGTTCAGCGTTCCGGCTTCCGTCAGCTTGACGGCAGAGCAGTACCCTTTCTCCACGATGTCCGCGATCTGCCGCACCAAGCTGGCCAGCAGGTCCTGTGTATTGTCATGTCTGGCCAGGTTCATCACGATTTCGCTGGTGGCGTGCTGAATGTAGGCATCGTATCCCATCCGGAGCAACGGTTCCAGCCCACGCATGAAGGAACAAAAATCGAAGTCTACCTCGTTGTGGGGGGCCAGCATGCCGATAACGGCACGGGCACGCCCGTCGCGTTCGCACAGCGGAAACGCGCCCCAGACCAGGGGACCGCTGTCCGCCACACATACCGTGATCTCTCCCGTACGCAGGGCGCGGGATACGGGAGAACGGGCATCACCGCAAAGCGAGCTGCCCTTTCGCAGGTCAAGTCCGTTGGGATTCCAGGTTTGGCCGCCTTGCATCCTGATAACTTTGAGCAAACAGCCGACGGAATCTGTCAAGTAAAGAATGCCTGGACGCTTTTCCGGCCAGGATTGCAGAATAAAGTGGGCCATGTAGGAAAAGACCGTCTCCAACTTCCCCAACTTTTTGCTTGACACGAGATATTCCCTCTCTCAGCGTATTCTCATTTTTCCAAATGGTCAGTATCATTGACCTGCAGCACTTCCCAACTCTGTCCGGTGTAGCGGAACACGTTGACTGCCGTATTGTCGATCCGCGTTACACCCGTCCCCTGCTCGCCATTGGTCACGTAGTGCAAAAAGCAATTAATAAAGCCTCCGTGGGATACGACAACAATCTCTTCGCCCGGATGGTCTGCCGCCAATCCGGTCAACGTCGTCACAGCTCGCTGTTGCATTCCCTCGAAGGTCTCAATTCCGCATGCCGCTTCATCTTGGTGGGCAAATCGTTCCCTGATTTCTTCGTACGTCAATCCTTCCCACTGACCGTAGCACCGCTCCCTGAGCGCATCCAAGGCGGAAACGGAAACACCGGCGTTCTCCGCAATCTGGCGGGCTGTCTGCATCGCCCGGCTGAGATCGCTGGAGTAGACGGCACGGATGGTCTTGCCGCGAAACCGGGCAGCCACCTGCCGAGCCTGGCGCAATCCTGCTTCGTTCAGCGCCACGTCACTGTGGCCCTGAATGCGGCGCGCAAGGTTCCAATCCGTTTCACCGTGGCGAATCAAGTAGACGATTGTATCCAAGTTGATTACTCCTCCCGTGATTCTGGTGCTGGTCTTTTTTCATTATATAAGATGAATGTTTGCAATTCCATATAGATTACGACACATTTGGGACAAAATTCCCATTTTTCCTCCCGCCTCCATTTTCTCCCCCCGCGTGAAACGAGCGCGCCAATTCTCTCGTCAGAGAAGGTGTACGCGTGATTTTGACACCGAGGAGGAATTGTACATGAAACCATGGATCATCCGATCGGGATCCGTCGTGCTGAGCGCTGTCCTGTTGGCGCCTGCCGCCCAGGCTTACGCCGCGCAGCTGCTGCCGGCCGAAGCTCCCGTCCAGGCCACACCGATCAGCGCCCCGGCAGGCAATCAGCTGACCGACGCCGCCAGCAAAGCCAAACTCTCCAAGGAGGCAGCGCTGAATATCGCCAAAAAACTGGTTCCGCAGGGACTGGAGCTGGAAAACGTGTCGTTCCGTTCTGCCGACATCTGGCGTACGTTTCCGGAATGGACGTTTATCTGGGTGAAAAAAGACCAGAACGAGATTGCGTACTCCTATACTGTCAGCATCCACGCCGACAGCGGGGAGCTGACCGGCTATTCCCACTACCAGCAACATCCGTCCAAACCCGCCTATGCAGACCGCGTGTCGTATGCCGAGGCACAGAAGGCGGCGGAGCAGTTCCTCGCCCGTCACAACCCGGCCAAAGCGAAAGCGACCCGTCTGTATACGCGGGATCTGCCAGTGCCCAAAACGCCGCTTGATTCCAATACCTCCTACACATTCCGGTTTGTCCGCCTGGTGGATGACGTGCCGTTCCCCGACAACAGCGTGGAGATCACCGTCAACGCTGCCGGTACAGTCACCGGTTACACGCTGAGTTGGAGTGACGGCGTCCGCTTTGAAAAGCCGCAACGGATGCTGTCGCCCGAGGAAGCTGCCGCGCTGTTCAAGCAGCACGCCAAGGCAAAGCTCTCCTACGTGCTTCCCTGGGATGCGCGGGGGGAGGAGCGAAACAAGCCGATTCTGGCATATGAGAACCCGTTCACCTTTTACCTGGACGCAAAAAACGGTACGCCTTTGACGGACTCGCTCGAGCCGCTCAAACCTGAGGCGGAGACATCACCCGCAAGCAGCAAGCGCCTGTCCCCGCGCCATACGGGCAGTGCGCTCACCCAGGAAGCTGCCGTGCAGTTGGCAGAACGGACGTTTGATCTCTCCGGATACAAACTGCGTGCTGCCTCCTACAACGAAAAGGACTCCAACGGCAGCCGGCCGGTCTGGAACCTGGAATACCAAACAAAGAACGCCAACGGCCAAAGCTATGTCTATATCGCCATGGACGCGCTCAACGGAGACGTGTACCACTTCAGCAAGAACAACCAGCTGCCGGAGCCTAAAAAGGACGCGGCCAAAAAAGCAGACGCAAACAGCTTGAAGAAAAAAGCAGCGGAAGTGATCCGCTCCTGGACGCCGACCTGGGCCGACCGGCTCTATGTGACGGAAACAACAGAACTGAAACCGGACGCCGAGCGGTACGAGGTGCGGTTCCAGCGGCTGGTCAACGGCATTCCCGCTGCCACCGGCTCAGCCAGCGTCTCATTTGATGCTGCCACCGGCGAAGTGCTCACCTACAACACGCATTTTGGGTCCGAGACCTATCCGTCCCAGGTACCGAAGCACCGCTCCGCCGCGGAAGCATTGGCAGCCTGGGAGAAGGAAACGGAAGTGGAAGCGGTCTACATGCTCGAGCCCTTGCCGGATGACGCGGTCGCTTTCCGCGCTGAAAAAGCCGTTACGCTGCCGGAACGCAAGGCAAAGCTGGTGTATCGGGCCGCAGTGACGCCGCTGGATCAGCCGTACGTCTATGACGCTGTCAGCGGCGACTGGCGCAGCCTGTCGACGGGCAAGCCGATCCAGCTGCATCGTCCCGCCCCTGCCGACCTGAAGGGGCACCCAGCCGAGAAAGCGCTGATGCTGATGTACGAGTACGAGGCGCTCTCCCTGATCGACGGCAACATCATGCCGGAGCGCAGCATTACCCGCGGGGAAATGATCCAGATGCTGATGCTCAGCCTCAATCAAGGACGGGTACTGCCCGTGGCCGCCGGACGAAAAGCGAGTTTCAGCGACGTCGCCAGCACGTCCAAATACTTCGCCGCTGTCGAAGCCGCAGTCGATCGCGGCCTGCTGGACAAAAACTCCCCGTCGCTGAAGCCGGATGAGACGATCACACGGGAAGAACTGGCGGACATGATCGTCCGCGCCCTGGGATACCGCAAACTGTCGGAACACGCTGAGATGTTCGCGACGAAGCTGACCGACATCGACCAATCCACCCACCGCGGCGCCATCGTGATCGTGTCGACGCTGGGCATTATGACGCCCGCCAAAGGGGAGTTCCAGCCGAAGGGCAGCGTCTCCCGGGCTGATGCTGCCGTCGCGTTTGCCCGTTTCCTGGAAAAACGCAGCGAGCTGGAAGAGAACCGCACGTTTTAACCGGCTTAACTGGCAGCTGCACCAGCAGCCAAAAACGCAGCCGGGGCGGACCCCATGAGGCCGCCCCGTTACATTTTCCTTGACTTTGCGCGCTCCAAGACTATAATATTGGATGTATGTGTACAGGGTAGCATTGATTGCAGGTAAAAACGGAAGTGTCACCCTCTCTTAGTTTCATCCCTTTACAGGCTGCGGCTGAACTACCTGTGAGGAGCACGATGCGGAAACGCTACCGTCCGAAGTTCGTGTAGGTAAAGATGGAACTAGCCTTCCGGAAGTAAACACCTGTGAATCCCATTTTAAAGGAGAATGAAAACATGGCACGTTACACTGGTCCACGTCACAAACTGGCTCGTCGTCTGGGCATCTCCCTGGATGGCACTGGCAAAGACATCAAACGGAATTACCCGCCTGGCCAACACGGCCACAGCCGCCGCAAACTGAGCGAGTACGGCATCCAGCTGCAAGAAAAACAAAAACTGCGCCACATGTTCGGCGTGAGCGAAAAGCAATTCCGCCGCACGTTCGAGCAAGCTACCAAAATGCACGGCGTTGTTGGCGAAAACTTCATGAAACTGCTGGAGTCCCGTCTGGACAACGTGGTATACCGCATGGGCTTCGCGCCGACTCGTCCGGCTGCGCGCCAACTGGTTAACCACGGTCACTTCCTGGTAAACGGCAAAAAAGTGAACATTCCTTCCTACCGCGTACAACCGGGCGACGTGATCAGCGTTCGCGAGAAGTCCCGCAACCTGCAAATCATTAAAGATTCGCTGGAAGCGCGCAACTTCCTGCCGAACTACATCACGTTCAACGACAACGCAATGGAAGGTACGTTCAACCGTCTGCCGGACCGCGAAGAAATGCCGGCGGAAATCAACGAAAAACTGATCGTCGAGTTCTACAGCCGTTAATCTTTGATAGAGAAAAAGAAGTCGGGTTATCCCGACTTCTTTTTTTTGCCAAAAGCAAGTACCTGCTCCCATCCGGCTTGCTCATCGGGTCCGTCAGCTCATCGCCGCTTTGACCCGCTCGATCTGCCTGAGGTGATCGCGGATGTGGTCGACGTACTTTTGCAGCAGCTGGGCAAATGTCATGGGGCCGGCTTCCGAGTGAATGCCCACCCGCTGCCAGTCGTCTTCCGTCAGTCTGGACAGGACAGGCAAAAAGCTTTCCCGCAGAAACTTGAACAGCAGCAGGTATTGCCCGGCGTCCAGTTCATGGTAGCGTAATTGGGCAGCCCATTTGTCCTGGTCAAAGGCGGTCAGCAGCGGCCGATCCTCAGCCAGAACCGTTTTAAACCGATGAAGCCCGACAATCTCTGAGTCAGTCACATGCACGATGATTTCGTGGATGCTCCATTTGCCAGGTGCCGGCCGAAAGCGCATCTGCTCCTCGCTCAAGCCGTCGATGGACGCCCGCAGCAGTTCGTATCCCTGTGCGTATTCGTGTATCAGTTCTTTCATCCTTCCACTCCCTCCATGAACAAGCGTTACACTCATTGTAAAGAAAGGACGAAATATTTACAAAACAAACCCGATCTCTTGCCTGCAGCCGACGCAGACGCCAACAGCACGATCCCCGTCAACAGGACAAGATGCCTTGCCTCCCATAATAAAAAGCAGTCCGCTCGGAAAAATTCCGCACGGACCGCTTTTTGCCTTGTCTACACCAGTTTCACCTTTGCAAACTTCCGCTTGCCCACCTGGACGACCATGCCGTCCGCAAGCGGCACGCTTTGATTAATGTCGGCCACTTTCTCCTCGTTTACCTTGACCGCTCCCTGCTGCACCATGCGGCGGCCCTCCCCCTTGGAGTCGACCAGCTTCAGGTCAAACACGAGGTTGACAATGTTGGCCTCGCCGTTTTCGTACGCTGCCAGATTCAGCTCCACTTCCGGCAGATCGGTCGGCAGGGCGCGCTGCTGGAAGACGGTTTTGAAGTAGGTCTCCGCCTCTTCAGCCGCCTCCTCGCCGTGGAACATGCGCACAAAGGTTTTCGCCAGCCGCATCTTGGCATCACGCGGGTGCACGCTGCCGTCGGCAAGGCCGTTCTTCAACGCTTCCAGTTCCTCGCTGGAGATGTCGGTCGCCAGTTCGTAGTAGCGGAGCATCAGCTCGTCCGGCACGGACATCGCCTTGCCGTATATTTCGTTCGGCGCTTCGTTGACTCCGATGTAGTTGCCCAGACTCTTGGACATCTTCTGCACGCCGTCCAGCCCTTCCAAGAGCGGCATGGTGAGGATCACCTGCTGCTCCTGGCCGTACTCTCTCTGCAGGTGGCGCCCCATCAGCAGATTGAACTTCTGATCGGTGCCGCCCAGTTCCACGTCGCTTTGCAGCGCCACCGAATCGTAGCCCTGCATCAACGGGTAGAAGAATTCATGCAGCGAGATGGCCTGGCCGCTGTTGAAGCGCTTCTCGAAATCGTCCCGTTCCATCATCCGGGCCACCGTGGTCCGGGCCGCCAGCTGCACCACGTCGGCAAACGTCAGCGGCGCCAGCCAACTGGAGTTGTAGTGCACTTCCACGCGGCTGGCGTCCAGCACCTTGCCAAACTGCTCCACGTAGCTTTTCGCATTCTCCTTCACCTGTTCCTCGGTCAACTGCTTGCGCGTCTCCGACTTGCCCGTCGGGTCGCCGATGCGGCCGGTGAAGTCGCCGATGACCAACTGCACGGTGTGGCCCAGTTCCTGGAACTGACGCAGCTTTTGCAGCACGACCGTATGGCCGACGTGAATGTCGGGAGCGGACGGGTCCAGTCCCAGCTTCACTTTCAGCGGACGGCCGGTCGCGACGAAACGCTCCAGCTTGCGGCGCAGCTCCTCCTCGGGAATAATCTCCACAGCACCTCGGCGAATCACCGACAGCTGGCGTTCCACTTCCTGCTTCTGCGCTTCTGTCAGCGCGTATGTCTCATTTGTCTGTTCGACACTCATCCCAGTACAGCTCCTTTTCTTTGATCCATACTTGCATAAAATAAAAAAACCCGCCCCAATTTAGGGACGAGTCTGCACCCGCGGTACCACCCTAGTTGAAAAGATGCGCACGGCATCCTTTCCGCTCATCGCACAGGATAACGGTCTGCTCCGTCCGGATTGTCCGGAAGGCTCCCGGTGTGTACTTCGCGATGTGGAAGGGGCTGGTTTGCACCGAACACCAGCTCTCTGACAACTCCGCTTGTCACTCGCTACTGTCACCGTTCGACGCCACGGTCTTCTGTAAACACGTATACTGTTATTGTTGCACAGCGGCTATTTCATGTCAACGGCGCGCTTCTATCCTCCCGATCCCGCCTATGGTATAATCAGGATAACACTAGGGGGTCGTAGAACTATGTCGAACAAGCACTCTTCTTCCTCTGAACCAGCCAAGCGCAAGCGCCGCCGCGGCCGCAGGCGGACGATCCTGCTGCTGGTCAAGGGTCTGCTATTGATGGGGCTGTTGGGCGTCATTCTGGCCGGAGGTGTTGTGTTAGGCTACGTTGCTGCGCTCGTCAAGGACGAGCCTGTGCGCAGCCGGGAAGAACTGCAGCAGAAAATCTTCACCAATTACCTCACCGGCTTCGCCTTTTACAACGACGGTTCGCTAATCGGACAGCTCCGCGCGTCTGAAGGGGACCGGCGCCTGGTGAGAAAATCGGAAGTCTCTCCGTATCTGATCAACGCCATCATCGCCACCGAAGACAAATACTTCTTTCAGCACAAGGGTATCGTGATCCAGTCGACGCTGCGCGGCGCCTTGCAGGACTTGACCAACCAGCCTGTCGTCACCGGCGGCAGCACGCTGACCCAGCAACTGGTGAAAAATACCATCCTCTCGCATGAAGTGAGCCACATGCGCAAGGCGCGGGAAATCTTCAACGCGATGCGTATCGAGCGGATGTTTTCCAAGGACCAGATTCTCGAAGCCTACATGAACGAGATCTACCTCGGGAAAAATGCCAACGGCTCCAATGTCTACGGCGTCCAAGCAGCGGCCAAGGGCATTTTCAACAAGGACGTGAAAGACCTCGACCTGGCGGAGGCCTCCTATCTGGCGGGGATGATTCAAAACCCTGGGGCGTACTCGCCGTTTAACAACGAAGGATACAAACGCGGAAAGGATCGCCAGAAGATGGTGCTGGACCGGATGATGGAAAACGGGTACATCACCCAGGCTCAGTACGATGAAGCACTGGCGTCCGATCTGAAGTCGCGGCTGGCCAAACCGGCGAAGCAGGCGTACCGGGAAGTGCCGTTCCTGATGATGGAAATCGAGGAGCGGGCCGCCCGCGCGCTCGTCGACGCCGAATTAAAGGAAAAAGGGCGGGACAAGTCCAGCGTCGAGCGCAACGAGTACCGCCAACTGATCGAAGAGAAGCGCCGCGACATCCTGCGCAACGGCTACAAGGTGTACACCACGATCAACAAGGACGTCAACACGATCATGCAGGCCGTGGCCCAGGACCCGAAAAACTTCGGAAAAAACGCGACGTACACGATTCGCCGCGCCAACGGCAAGACGGAAAAAATCGAGAACGCCCTGGAAGAAGTCGGGGCCATGCTGATTCACAACAAAACCGGCGCCATCCTCGGCATGATCGGCGGACGGGATTTCAACGTGGAACAGACCAACCACGCCACCGTTCCCCGTCAGCCGGGTTCGGCCATGAAGCCGCTGGCTGCCTATGCGCCCGCGTTTGAACTGGGACTGCTGCAGCCCGGTTCGCCGATCGACGATTCGCCCGTGCTGCTGGCAGACGGGAAAACCGGCTCCCACCTGCCGATGAACTGGAACAACAAGTTTCACGGTATCATGAGCGCCCGCGAAGCGCTGCGGATGTCCTGGAACATCCCGGCGATCAAGACGTACCTGAAGGTGGGCATCCCGAAAGCGCTGGATTACGTGAAAAAAATGGGCGTCACCACCTTGGTCGACAGCGACAATTACGCCGCCACAGGGGTGATCGGCGGGCTGGCGTACGGATTGACGGTGGAGGAAATCACCAACGCCTACGCCACCTTTGCCAATCGCGGGTCATTTGTGGACGCCTACCTGATCGAGCGGATCGAGGACAGCCAGGGCAGGGTCATCTATCGGCACGAAGCAAAGCCGGTACAGGTGTACAGCGAGCAGACCGCCTACCTGATCACCGACGTGCTCCGATCGGTGGTCAACGCCGGCACCGGGACCCACATCCGTCAGTACGTTCCGCGCAAGGTGGACATCGCCGGCAAGACGGGGACGACCAACAACAACAACGACTTGTGGTTCGTCGGTTACACTCCCGAACTTTCCATGGGCGTCTGGATTGGGTTCGATGAGCCACATCCCATTCCTGACCGGGACAAGAACGTGCCGATGGCCGTGTGGGGCAAGATCATGAAGCAGATTATCGACAAACACCCCGACTTGTCGCCGCCCGACAAGACCTTTGCCAAACCGGCCGGCATCGTCACCGCCACCGTAGACAGCAAGTCCGGACTTTTGCCGAGCGAACTGTCCAAACAAGCGGGCCATCTGATCACGGATCTGTTCAACCAGAAGTACCTGCCGACGAAAACGGATGACTCGCATCAGAAAGCACGCGTCATCCTCTACAACGGCGAGCGCTACCTGGCCAAGGAAGGAACGCCGGACGACTTTGTGTCAGAGGGCATCTTCTTCCGCTCACCGGACCCGCTGCCCGACAGCGAGCAGCTCGCCAAAGACAAAAAGGCCAACGTCAAGCCGCTTGATTGGGAGCAGCGCCTCCCCGAAAAGGAAGATCCCAGGACCGAGGTGGCCGGCGCTCCCGCCGCTCCGACCAACGTCACCGCCGTCCAGTCCGGCAAGCAAGTGACACTTTCGTGGAAGTCGGGCGGCGAAGCGGACCTGATCGGCTACCGGATTTACCGCGCCAACGGGTCAAACGGCTTCGTCCGCGTCGCCACGGTGAAAGACCCGGCCGTGCTCAGCTATACGGATGCGTCGGCAAACGGCGGACGATACTACGTCACTGCCGTGGACATCACAGGCCAGGAGTCGGCGCCGTCAGCGGCAGTCTCTGCCGGAAATTCCACAGGCACGTGGGAGGTCCCAACCGCCCCCGGCCAAACGGAATCGCCGCTCCCGGAGCCAAACGACCCCGGCATCGGAAACGGCGGAGACCCAATCGCCATGCCGCCCAGCGCGCCCAAGTCTTTGACGCTGACAAAAGTTCAGGGCGGCTGGAAACTGCAGTGGAAGCGCAACAGCACAAACGAACAGGTCATCGCGTACAACGTCTACTTCAGCCCGGACCCGGCAACCGGATACCTGCTCCTGGAGTCGGTGACCGGCACCAGCTATGTGCACATGAGCGAAGACAACAGCGGCACGTATTACATCACTGCCGTCAACAGTTTCGGAGAATCGCCGCAATCGAACAGCGTTGCCGCCCACTAAACGACGTATGATAGGGATAGAGAGGTGAACAAGAGATGGTTTTGCTGCCATCTCTTGTTTTCTAAACCAGGAGGTGCGTCAATGAAGCACGTCAAGCGCTATCATTCACAGCAGCTCGTCGCCGGCGGAAAGCGGCTGCTGGTGGAGGGGCCCGTCGAACCGGAACGTCTCGCCTCCCTCCGCTTGGACGAAGGGCTCAAGGCGTTTCGCATCCCCGAAGAGCAGCACAAGGCCCTCGTGGAAATTGCCGCCCTGCCGGAGGGACGGATCATCGTAGCCCGGGAAGCGGACCTGGTGCTGGGCTACGTCACGTTTCTCTATCCCGACCCGCTTGAGCGCTGGTCGCAGGCCCAACTCCCCGACCTGCTCGAGCTGGGGGCAATCGAAGTAAGCCAGGCCGTCCGGGGCGGCAGTGTCGCCAAGACGATGCTGCAGGTGGCCTTTATGGACGACGCGATGGAAGACTATATTGTCATCACGACGGAATATTACTGGCATTGGGACCTGAAAGGAACAGGGCTGGATGTGTGGCAGTACCGAAAAGTGATGGAAAAGGTAATGGGCAGCGTCGGCATGGTCTGGATGGCGACGGACGATCCGGAAATCTGCTCCCATCCGGCCAACTGCCTGATGGCCCGAATCGGCAGTCGGGTCCCGCCGGAGAGCATTGCTGCTTTTGACGCCATGCGCTTTCAACACCGCTATTTCTATTAGGAGTATTTGGAGCGCCAGGAAAAAGGGGGAGTTTTGCCCATGCGAATCGAGAAGATCATGCGCCGACGGGTCGTCACTGTCCATCCCACCACCAGTATCGGCGATGCACTGAAACTGCTGCGGGGCAACCGCATTCGACATCTGCCCGTCGTGGACCAGGAGCGTCTCGTGGGAATCATCTCCGACCGCGACCTGCGCGATGCCCTCCCGTCCACGCTGCTTGCGCACGACGACGATCACACTGTCCTGCAAAAACCGGTGGCGGACATCATGCAGCGCCAGGTGATCACCGCCCATCCGCTCGATTTTATCGAAGACGCAGCAGTGCAAATTTACGAACACAAGGTAGGATCGCTCCCGGTCGTGGAAGGAAACCGGCTGGTCGGCATCATCACCGAATCAGACCTGTTCAACAGCCTGATCGAACTGTTTGGCGTGAACAAACCCAGCTCCCACATTGAGGTGGAGGTAGACGACCGCGTGGGCATGCTGGCGGAAGTCAGCCAGGTGATGCGCGAAGCCCAGGTGAATGTCTGCAGCGTGGTCGTCTTCCCCGGGGACCAGCCGGGCAGGAAGAATCTGGTCTTCCGCGTCCAGACGATCGACCCGCGCCCCGTCATGGAACTGCTGCGCAGCAAGGGCTTTGCGGTCGTCGCTCCCGGGGAAGGGGGGGAGGGGCGTTGAGCCGGAACGCTCGTCTGATCTACTCTGCCGATTACACCCGCTACTACTTTCACGACGAACATCCGTTCAACCAGCGCCGGTTGCTGCTGACCTACGATCTGATGAGCGCCTACGGTTTGATAAACGACGCCGACATCCTGCCGCCGCGGCTGGCGACCGACGAGGAACTGGCGCTGATCCACGATCCGCGCTACATCCAGTTTGTCCGGCAGCAGGGGGAAAGTGACACCGAGCTGCCGCTGGCGGCCGGGTACGGGATTGGCACCGAAGACGTCCCCTTCTTCCCGCAGATGCACGAGGCCGCCGCGCTGATCGTCGGCGGCACCTTGCAGGCGGTGGACGCGGTGATGAACGGACAGGCGGAGCATGCCTTCAACCCAGCGGGCGGACTGCACCACGCCTTTCGCGGGAGGGCATCCGGTTTTTGCATCTACAACGACTGCTCCGTCGCCATCGCCTATTTGCGCCAGCACTGGGACGCCAGGATTCTCTATATCGACACCGACGCCCATCACGGGGACGGTGTGCAGTGGGCCTTTTATGACGATCCCAACGTCCTCACCGTCTCCCTGCACGAGACCGGCAAATACCTCTTTCCCGGCACCGGCAGCCTGACGGAACGGGGAGAAGGCAGCGGCTACGGCTATTCGGTCAACATCCCGCTGGAAGCGTTTACAGAAGATCAGTCGTTTTTGGACATTTACCACGAGTTGGTTCCCAAATTGGCGCGCGGCTTCAAGCCGGATGTGATCGTGACGCAAAACGGCTGCGACGCCCACACCTACGATCCGCTTACCCACCTCTCCTGTTCGATGCGCATCTATCAGGAAATTCCCCGGCTGGCTCATCGGCTGGCGCACGAGTGGTGCCAAGGCCGCTGGATTGCCGTGGGCGGCGGAGGCTATGACATTTGGCGGGTGGTGCCCCGCGCCTGGACATTGCTCTGGAGCGAGATGACCGATCAGCCGCTCGCGGACGGCCCGCTGCCGGAAGCGTGGCGCTCCCGCTGGCAGCCGCTGAGCGAACTGGAGCTGCCGACCCGGTTGTTTGACGATCCGTTTCCGCCCATCCCCCGCCGGGCGGAGATCACGGAGAAAAACCGCATCACGCTGGAACGGGCGCTGATGTACGCGCCGATCGAAACGGATAGCTGAGCGGACAACCGGCGTGCCGGTATGAAGGGCATGCAGGGCGCACCATATGAAAAACCGGTCTCTCCCGCGAGAAACCGGTTTTTTCATGCGTGTTTCACTATGAACGGCTCAGCAGCTTTTCCAGCTCGTCTGGCTGAAAGCCTTTGACTGCTTTGTCGCCGACCACCGTCACCGGCACGCCCATGAATCCGAAGCGCTCCACTTCTTCCTGGTAGGCGCGGCTGGTCATCACGTCCCGCACTTCAAATGCGACGCCTTTGGCGGTCAGCCACTGTTTCACCATGTCGCAGTCGATGCAGTTTTTGGTGGAGTACACGATCACGCCAGGCGTCATCGCGCGCAGCATCCGGCTGACGATCGCGTACGAACGCTGCGACGCCAACCGGGTAAACTCCGCGAAGTTGACGTGTGCAGAACCGTCGGCCTTGTCCGACATGGAGCGAACAATCACAAACGGCACGCCGTTCATGGCGCATACCTGCCCGACGGCTGCCCCTTCCATCTCTGTGCAGTGAGCGTCAAACTGCTCACGGAGCCATTTGACCTTTTCCCTGCTGGCGACGAACTGGTCGCCGGAGAGAATTCGCCCGCTCGCGACCTGCACGTCGTCTTCCAGATCCTTGCCCGCCGCAATCGCCAGCTCCCGCAGCGCCGGGTCGGCCTGCCACACCCATTGCTCGGTATACGGAATCTGGCCGGGGGCAAATCCCAGTGCCGTCACGTCAATGTCGTGCTGCACGCAGTCCGTGGAGACGACAATATCGCCGATGTTCAGATCGGGGTGCACCGCTCCCGCCACCCCGGTGAAAATGATCCGGTCCACCTTGAACTGATCGATCAGCATTTGCGTGGTGACAGCGGCGTTTACCTTGCCCACCCCCGATTTACAGAGAACGACGGATGTTCCCTCCATCTCTCCCTCGTGGTAGACAATGCCCGCCTTCTCCGTGCTGACCGTGCCGGTCATCGCTTCCAGATACAGCGCAATTTCCTCGTCCATCGCGCCGATAATTCCAATGCGCATCGCTTCGTTCCCTCCTGCTCCTCTTGCTGTCAAACACTTGTTCCTCTCGGCGCTTTAGATTTCTCGCGGCCGGGTGCTTTCGCGGTATTCAATACGGTGGGGCAGCAGCACAACGTGCTCCTCCACGTGCTCGTTGTTCATGTACTTGGTCAACAGGCGCATCGCCACTGCTCCGATGTCGTACATCGGCTGGACGACCGACGTGAGCCGCGGCCGCACCATTTCCACCAGGCGGATGTTGTCGTGCCCGATCACTTCGATGTCGCCCGGTACGTTCAAGCCGGCATCCTGGACGGCGTGAATCGCCCCGATCGCCATTTCGTCACTGGCAGCAAAAATGGCGGTCGGCGGGTCGGACAGCTTGAGAAACTCCCCAGCCGTACGCAGCCCTGATTCGTAGAAGTAGTTGCCGTGGGCCACCAATTTTTCGTCATGCGAAATCCCGGCGTCGGCCAGCGCCTTTTTGTAGCCCTCGTAGCGCATCAGACCGCCCAGCGGGTCATTGATCGGACCGGTGATCATCGCGATCCGCTTGTGCCCGTGTTCGATCAGCGCCTTGGTGGCGTCGTAAGCCGCCTGGAAATGGTCGATGGTGACGGACGGCAATGTGTTGTCCGCATCACGCGTGGCCGCCAGAACGATCGGCACCTGTGCGCTGGTGAACGCCTGCAAGTGGTCTTCCTTGATTTCCGCTCCCATGAACAAAAGGCCGTCCACTTGTTTTTCCAACAGTGTGTTGATCAACTGCAATTCCTTTTCCATGCGCTGGTCCGAGTTGCACAGGATGATGTTGTACTTGTACATGGTGGCGATATCTTCAATGCCGCGTGCCAATTCGGAAAAAAACAGACTGGAGATGTCCGGGATGATGACACCGACCGTCGTTGTTTTCTTGCTGGCTAATCCGCGCGCGACTGCGTTGGGCCGATATCCGAGACGTTCGATCGCAGCCAATACTTTTTTTCGCGTCAATGGTTTGACATTCGGGTTTCCGTTGACAACCCGGGAAACCGTCGCCATCGAAACTCCCGCTTCTCGTGCCACATCATAGATAGTAACCGGCATCACATACCCTCACTTTCCCCATAATATGGTTTTCATGATCATTTTCATAAATGTATGCACTTATGATACGACAAGCCGTGCCCGGTTGCAATCGTTTATCAGGCGAGCGGCCCCTCATCTCATCAGTTTGTTCATCGTTTTCAAAAGTTCGTCAATAACCTCGCTGTCTCCCTGTTGAATGCGGTCGATGACACAGCTTTTCATGTGCCCTTCCAGCAGCATTCTGCCCACCGCATTCAGCGCCGACTGAGCCGCCGCGATCTGATTCAGGATGTCGTCGCAGTACACGTCCTTTTCCACCATGCCGCGGATGCCGCGAATTTGTCCTTCCACCCGGTTCAGCCGGGAGATGAGATTGCTCTTGATCTTGTCCGGCCGCGGCGTGGACCGCTCCGGCGCACAGCAGTGCTCCTGTTCACTCATCCGCTTTCGCTCCCTTCAGCCATGTCCTCTTGTGCTTAGCTTACTGGTTGGGACGTGTTTCGTCAAATGAAGAGGGCCCTCCCGCCGATCGGAAGAGCCCTGGACACTTATTTTATGCAAGACGGACGAATCAGCGCTGCACCGTTGGCGTTGCTTCCTTGTACAGACCGGATGCGAGCAGTTCGTCGAGGATGTGGTTGAACTGCGGGATGTTGACCTGCTGCTTGGCGTCGGACAGAGCGACGTCCGGATCCGGGTGCACCTCGATCATGATGCCGTCCGCGCCGACAGCAAGACCGGCCTTGGCCGTAGGCAGGAGCAGATCGCGGCGACCGGTGGAGTGAGTGACGTCGACGAATACCGGCAGGTGGGTCTCCTGTTTCAACAGCGGCACGGCAGAGATGTCCAGCGTGTTGCGGGTCGCTTTTTCGTAGGTGCGGATGCCGCGCTCGCAGAGCATCACCTGCTTGTTGCCCTCGGACAGGATGTACTCCGCAGCGTAGATGAACTCTTCGATCGTCGCCGACAACCCGCGCTTCAGCAGGATCGGGTGGTTGATCCGGCCGGCCGCTTTCAGCAGCTCAAAGTTTTGCATGTTGCGGGCCCCGATTTGAATGACGTCGATGTAGCGGGTGGCCAGTTCCAGGTCAGCGGGATTGACGATTTCGCTGATCGTCACCAGGTTGAATTCGTCCCCGATCCGCTTGAGAATCTCCAGGCCTTCCACGCCCAGGCCCTGGAAGTCGTACGGCGAGGTACGCGGCTTGTACGCTCCTCCGCGCAGCACGCGAAGACCGCGCTTGACGTGATTCTCCGCCACGGCGCGCACCTGCTCGTAGCTCTCCACGGAGCACGGGCCGGCGATCATGATCGGACGGCCTCCGCCAAACTCCACGCCCTTGATCGTGATCACAGTGTCTTCCGGCTGTTTTTTGCGGCTGACCAAAAGAACCTTTTTATTGTCGTCTTTCATCAGATCGAGCGACGCCTGGAAAATTTGCTTGAACAGATGGCGGATCGTATTGTCGCTGAACGGACCGTTGTTGTTCTCCACCAGCTGGGTGAGCATTTGGCGCTCCCGTTCCGGATCAAAGGGGTTGACGCCCTGCTTTACTTTCTCTTTGCCCAGCTCCTGAACGAGTTCGGCCCGCTTGTTGATCAATGCGAGAATCTGCAGGTTGATCTCGTCAATCTGTTTGCGCATGGTTTCGATTTGGTCGTGTGCCATCTTCGCTCCACTCTCCTCGTCTTCTTTGTTCTCACCACAATAAATTAGGGTTATTATAATCAATCAAATTGCCCTTGTCAGCAGTTTAGCGCCAAAAAGCATGAAAGTAAATTGCAAATTTGTTTTAAAACGTTTGCAATTTTTCCTCTTGTCGAGAAGATTGCCTGTTTCGACAGGATTCTCCGCACTTCGAGTCGAAAACATTCCCGAAGTGATTTCCCGGATTTTCCTATGGAATGAGGAGTGACCTGATTTTGTCGGACATTGTGCAAACAGCTTCGGATGAGCTGATCTTTGCTTTGGATATTGGGACACGCAGCGTAATCGGGCTGATCGTCGAGCCTTCGGGCGATCGGTTCCGCATCATCGACTGCGCCATCCGTGAACATGACGAACGCTCCATGCTGGACGGACAGATTCACGACGTCGACGCCGTCGCCAAAGTCATTCGGCAGGTCAAGGAGCAGTTGGAAGAAACGCACGGCTCACTGAAACGGGTGGCTGTGGCGGCGGCGGGCCGTTCGCTGCGGACGCGGCGGGTGCGGATGGATATGCCGATTGCCCCGCACGCAACCATCTCCCGCGACGACGTGCTGGCCCTGGAGTTTTCCGCCGTTCAGGAAGCCCAGGCCCAACTGGCCCATGAACTGAACGAACGGGACGTCACCCGCTACTACTGCGTTGGATACAGCGTCGTCAACTACTACCTGGACGGCGAACTGATCGGCAACCTGCTCCACCAACGCGGGGACACTGCCAGCGTCGAGGTGATCGCCACGTTTTTGCCCCGCGTGGTCGTGGACTCGCTGCTGGCTGCGCTGAAGCACTGTGACCTGGAAATGCAGGCGCTGACCCTGGAGCCGATCGCGGCGATCAACGTGCTGATCCCTGTCACCATGCGCAGGTTGAACATCGCGCTGGTGGACATTGGCGCCGGCACTTCCGACGTGGCCCTGACCGAGGAAGGGACGATCACCGCCTACGGCATGGTGCCGGTAGCCGGGGACGAGATTACCGATGCCCTGATGAACGCCTTTTTGCTCGACTTCCCAATGGCAGAGGAAGTGAAGCGGGCGCTCTCTTCCAGCGAAACGGTATCGTTCACCGACATACTCGGGATGGAGCACAACCTGTCGTCTGCCGAGGTGGCAGCTGCCATCGACAGTGACATCCGCCACCTGGCTGTCAACATCGCAAACAAAATCCTGGAACTGAACGGCAAGCCGCCGCAAGCCGTGATGCTGATCGGCGGGGGCAGCCTGACGCCTAGACTGACAGAACGCGTCGCGGAAGCGCTGAAGCTGCCGCCGTCTCGCGTCGCGGTCCGGGGCGCAGATGCCATCCGGCAGTTTGTGGACGAACATCCAGACATCACCGGACCGGAATTCGTCACACCGGTCGGCATCGCCGTCGCGGCGCGCCGCCATCCGATCAAATACGTGACCGTCACCGTCAACGACGCGCCGATCCGCATCTTCGACCTGCGCAACATGACGGTCGGCGACGCGCTGATTGCGGCCGGCATGGACATCCGCCGTCTCTACGGCCGCCCCGGCATGGCGATGTCGCTGACCGTAAACGGCCGAATCAAAATCATTCCGGGCGGCCACGGCACCCCGCCCGTCATCGAGAAAAACGGGGAAGCGTCGGGGCTGGACGCCCCCGTGGCGGACGGCGATGTGATCGTCGTCGTGCCCGGTCAGGACGGCCGCGAAGCGGAGGCGCGGGTGCTGGATCTGCTGGACCGCCTGGACACGCTGGAGCTCACCTGCAACGGCCAGCCGCTGTCACTCGGCCCCATCGCCCTGGTCAACGGCGTGCGGCAACCGCTGGACGCCCCTCTCGCCGACCGCAGTGAGCTGGAGATTCGTCTGCCCGGCACGGTGGAAGAGGTGCTGCGGGAAGCGGGGCTGCTCCCGGACGGAGACGAAGCAGCGCCGCCTCCCCTCCGGTTCAGCGTCAACGGCCGCTCATACACCCTGCCAACCCGCAACCTCCGGGTGGAGGTAAACGGCAAACCGGCCGCACTGGACGATCGCGTGCGGCAGGGCGATGAGCTGGCATTCCGGGTGGAAGAACTGACGATTCCCGCCATCCGCGACGTCATTCCTCTCGAGGAGTGGGGGCAGGAGACGATCACCGTCCACTTCAACGGTCAGCCTGTCGTGCTGCCTGTGGGCGGCGTATCCGTCACGGTGGACGGCCGACCGGCACAGGCGGACGATCCCGTCCGGGACGGCGCGGTGATTACCGTAAAGGCAGCCGAGCCCGTCGCGCCCCTGTTCAGTGACGTTTTCCGCTATGTCGACGTCCCGCTGGAAAAGCCGACGGGCGAAGGCAACTTTCGCCTGGTGACGCTCGTCAACGGGGAGCCGGCTTCGTACCACACGGTGTTAAAGAACGGCGACAAACTGGAACTGTATTGGGAGTAACCGTCTGCTCTCACAAAAAAACGGGTGCGGCCCTTACAAGCCCACCCGTTTTTTTGTGCAGTTTCACATTCGCGGCGCCACCCTGGGACGAGGCCGACAGCGAAGAGAGGCGGACGCTTGCGTTCGCCCCTCCCCCGCCGTTCGCTGCATCCGCTCTAGCCTTGCACAGCCTCGCGGATGGCGTCCTTGGTAATTTTCCAGTGGGAGGTGTGCCATTTTACCTGGCCGTCCTCCAGCAGAAAAATCTGCGGGGACTCGTGTTTGATGGCAAAGTGCTCCTCCACCGCGTTGGAGACAGGACGGTCCTCGCGCACGAGAATGACCGCCGCGGGAAGTTGCTGTTCGCTGAGGAACGCCTGAAACTCTTCATAAGCGGTCGTGCTGATCGGGCAGATCGTGCTGTGCTTGAACAGCAGCCGTTTGCCCGCGCCCGACACGAATTGATCCAGTTCCTCCAGCGTGTGCAGTTGTACTTCCGTCACGAAGAATCGCTCCTCTCACATCTGGTGCATGCGTCTACCAGTATACGGAATCGCATCGGCGAAGTCTACGTTTCCCGTGCGATACAGCCCGCAGGCCAGCGCGCGGCGATATCTCGTAAATGCAGCAGAATTCTTACGGCACAGCGAAAAAAGAGCCGTCCTTTCGTGAGGACAACCCGGTTCGCCTAGACCATGATTTTCGTCAAACGCTGTCGCAATTCGTGCATCCATTTCTGGTCCCCCAGCGATCGGGCCAGCAAAAACAGGTCCAACAATTCGTTCACCCGCTCCTGCAACGCCTCTCGCACAGTCGCATCCTCTTTCTCTTTGGCGATGAGCACCATCAAATGGGAAAGTTCTGACACGTCTTCAAAATTAATCGATTGGCGCTGCGGATGTTGGCCCCATTCCTCCATCAGTTTCTTCAGATCAGCTTTGATGACGTCCACCACCTGGGAATGGCTGCAAGCATCGTTTTCGCAGACGTGTACCGGCACGTTCATGATTTTCACGCGGCCGCGGTACACGACGTTGCGCAGCACGAGCTCCATGCCACTTCCGCAGCGGCTGCATTTCTTGTACATGGGTTCACCTCTATCCGCATCTGTGTACTCCCCCTACGTATTCGAGCCTTCTTTCTGCAATCCTGCCCAAAACGAGGTGGTACTTGGTGGATGGATTGACATTCCCAAGCAGAAAAAAACGCCCGGCGGCTGACCTCCCGCCGGACGAAAGAACAAGACCGGACAGGGATCAACCGCCGGGCGCAGCCACCAAGCGGCATCGCTTCGGCAACACTGCCGACGATCAAGCGTATATGGCGTTCACTTTCTCGCAATGCGGGCAGACAGCCACTTTTCCGGAACGGCCCAGCTCGTCCTCGACGCGATAGCCGGTGATTCGCTCGGAGAAGCAAAACAGGCATTCCGTGTTAAAGTCCATATCGTACTGTGCCTTCCATACGATCGATTTAAAATCCTCGCCGACGCTGATCAAAATCGTCGGAGCCTCGTGAAGCAAAGCTCTGCGCATGACAACTGCCATCCTTTCATATCGCGTAGTCTTTACGTATCCTCTAGCTTTTCCATGTTTTCAGAATAATATACTTCCCAAAAATGGGCATTTGCCCGTTACGGCTCTGTGTGAAAACCCATATGTTATGGGTGTAAGCACAAGAGGCTTAACAAACAAAAGGAGGATGTTTGATGAGCAGCATCTTTAACGGCGACCTGGACGATTTCACTCTGGTGTTGATCCTGTTCATCCTGCTGGTGATCGTTGGTTGTTCCTGCGACAATTAAAACGGCAGCGCACATCTGCGCCAATCATAGCATATACATTAGCACCGAATCCTGCACAGCGCGTTTCATACGCACGCTACCCTGACCACGGGTAGCTTTTTTCTCGTCGATTTGTGTACAATATTTACAATACATACTAGTGCAATGGAAAGTGAGGTACGTCTGTGCAATGAAAGATCCCCGTATCGAAAAACTGGCCGATGTGCTGGTGAACTACTCGACGCGCGTCCAGCGCGATGAAAACGTTCTCATCTATGCGATCGGCGAGGTAAGCGAACTGGTTCGCGCCGTCATCCGCAAGGTGTACGAGGCGGGCGGCAACCCGTACGTGCAGTTGATCGACCAAGCGATCCAACGGGAACTGCTGCTTGGCGCAAATGAGACGCAGTTGGGCGTGATGCGCGATGCAGAAGTTTCCTTCATGAAGCAAATGGACTGCTACATCGGCATTCGCGGCAGCGACAACATCAGCGAGCTGTCCGACGTACCGGGGGACAAGATGCAGCTCTACAACAAGCTCCTGCTGCGTCCCGTACTGGACGTGCGCGTGCCGGAGACCAAGTGGGTCGTGCTGCGCTACCCCAATGCGTCCATGGCCCAGTTGGCCAACATGAGCACCGATGCTTTCGAAGACTTCTATTTCAAGGTCTGCACTCTGGATTACGGCAAAATGGACAAGGCAATGGACAGCCTCGTCGAGCTGATGGAAAAGACGGACAAAGTGCGCATCACCGGCCCGGGCACCGATCTGACCTTTTCCATCAAAGGCATTCCGGCGATCAAGTGCTCCGGACAGTCCAACATCCCGGATGGCGAAGTGTTCACCGCTCCCGTCCGCGACTCCGTCAACGGCGTCATCAGCTACAACACGCCGTCGCCGTACCAGGGCTTCACGTTTGACAACATCAAGCTGACCTTCAAGGACGGCAAAATCATCGACGCGACCGCCAACGATACCAAACGGATCAACGAAGTGTTCGATACGGACGAAGGTGCGCGCTACATCGGGGAATTTGCCATCGGGGTCAACCCGTACATCCAGAACCCGATGAAAGACATCCTGTTTGACGAAAAAATCGACGGCAGCTTCCACTTCACACCCGGTCAAGCCTACGATGAAGCGTTCAACGGCAACAGGTCGTCCATCCACTGGGACCTGGTCTGCATCCAGCGTCCGGAGTGGGGCGGCGGCGAAATCTGGTTTGACGACCGCTTGATTCGCAAAGACGGCCGCTTTGTCGTTCCGGAGTTGGAATGCCTCAATCCGGAAAATCTGAAGTAACGATGCAATCGCCGCACAAAAAAGCGAAGGGACGCAAAATCCCTTCGCTTTTTTATCTGCTCTCTTAATTCGCTGCGGCCCGGACAGTCTCGTCCGTTCCCTACAGGGGACAGGCGGTCTGTTGTTTCAGCAGAGCCGGCATGTGTTGTTCCAAAAACGCAATCGTCGTCTCCAGGTGGTGGATCGTGTACTCCCAGCAGAATCGCTGGTACTCGTCAAGGTGCTGCTGCAGATCCTGGTACGAGTGTCTTGTGTGCTTGAGCAAGTCCCGCTGCATCTCCAGACAGTCCTGCATCAGTTCCCTTTGCTCCTCTGGCGTGCGGCTCTTGCCGAAAAAGATTTTGACCAGCATGTCGGACCGCAGCACCGGCGGCAGTATCGGGGTCAGCATCTCCTTGCGAAACGCCTCCCGACCGGCCTCCGTGATGCTGTAGAGGATCTTGTTCGGCTTGCCCGACTGGATGACTTCCCGTTTGGTTACGTATCCTTCGTCCTCCAGCTTGCGGAGCGCCGGGTAAATGGCACCGAAGCTGGCGTCATAGAAAAAGCCGATGCTGTTGGAAAACGCCTGTTTGATATCGTACCCACTCATCTCTGTGTAACTCAAAAACCCGAGAATAATTGTTTTGACATCCATCTCTCTACATCCCTCCAACACGCTGTCTGCACTGTCGAATGCGCTATATGTTCGAAATATTCTATATAAGTATTATAAGACCTTTATTATGATTATACCAATCCTATTTCTTTATTATATCAATTAAAATTATTGATATATCCATCTCGTAAATATTTGGGCGTCCCTTCCTCCCTGCTGTGCCATAAGATGATACATACCTATCTGCTGTGGGGGGAGATACCGTGACAAGTAAAAAATGGTCCCATTACACCAAAGTCAAGTACCCTGTGAGCAGCAGTTTACATCCTCTCAACTTTTTCGTGCCGATTGTGGAGCGCGTCAAGGCAGGCGTCGTCTCCATTGTGACCGAGGATACGCCCCACGGGCACAAAATGGAATCGCTGATCCGCAGTCTGATCACCGACGAGTCGCCACTTCCCTCCGAGCGGAGTTACGGCTCCGGTTTTATATTTCATCCCAAAGGATACATTCTCACCAGTGAGCACGTGATAGGAAAATCGCGGACCATCTACGTCAAACTGTACAACGGGAAGGTGTTTGAAGCACAACGGGTGCTGACCGACCGCGTTCGCGACTACGCTGTTATCAAGATCGACGCGGATTGCAAGCTGACCCCGCTGCGGCTGGGCAGTTCAGCCGACACGAAGGTGGGCGAATGGGTCATCAGCATTGGTTCCCCGCCTGCCGCCATAGCGGCAAACCGAGGACTAAATGGCGAGTGCCGCTTGGGAGTGAATGCAACTTACCTTTCTCAAGTATGTATGTTACAATTAAGGACAACACAATAAGCTGTTTCGCAGAGGTGACACCGACGTGGGTCAAGAATTTGCTGGCGAGCAAATGTGCCCGAAGTACGAAGGGGCCATGAACATTCTCGGCAAGAGATGGACCGGACTGATCATCCATGTGCTGCTGCTCGGGGCTGTCCGTTTCAAGGACATCCGCGAAATGGTGCCGCACATGAGCGATAAAATGCTGTCGGAACGATTGAAAGAACTGGAGGAACTGGGCATTCTGGAACGCAAGGTGTTTCCGGAAACTCCCGTCCGCATTGAATACCATCTGACGGAAAAAGGAAAAGATCTGCGCCCCGTGATCGAATCGATTCACGCTTGGGGCCAGAAGTGGATATAGTCGGCTGCACCGGCTGTCCGCGCCCCGCTAAAGTCCCGCCAGGAACGTCGGCGGGGCTTTTTTGGCTGTCCAGGCATATGCACCGCTTCCCTGCTGTAGACTCTACCATCCGCGATGAGGGAAGGTGGTTCGATGCGAACGGCTGTCTACATTCGCGTCAGTACGGAAGAACAGGCCAAGGAGGGATTTTCCGTGGCCGCCCAGCGGGAGCGGCTGCTCGCCTACATTCGCTCCCAGGGCTGGACCTTGGCGGACATCTACGCCGACGAAGGCGAGAGTGCCAAGGATACGCGCCGGCCTGCGCTGCAGCGGATGCTGGCAGACGTGCGGCTGGGGCGGATCGACGTGGTGTTGGTGTACCGGCTGGACCGCCTGACCCGCTCCGTCCTGGATCTGTACCGGCTGCTGAGCCAGTTTGAACGGTACGGCGTCCGCTTCAAAAGCTGCACGGAAGTCTACGACACGACGACGGCAATCGGCCGGCTGTTCATCACGCTGGTGGCGGCTCTGGCCCAATGGGAGCGGGAAAACCTGGCGGAGCGAGTGAAGCTGGGGATGGAGCAGATGGTGCGGGAGCGAAAACGGCCGGGCGGCCCCCCGCCCTACGGTTATGAATGGCAGGACGGCCGGCTGGTGGTGCATCCGACAGAGGGAGAGGCAGTGCGCGGCATGTTCCGGCATTTTCTGGCCGGATGGACACCCCGGCAGATTGCCGAATGGGCCAACCATGAGGGCTTTCGCGGAAAACACGGTGCCCGCTGGAGCCCCGGTGCGGTGACCCGCCTGTTGAAAAATCCGGTATACTACGGAGCCCTGCGGTGGAACTACGCGGAAGGCGGCCAGCGGCTCAACCGGCCGGAAAAGTGGATGCTCGTCGAACGGGCACATCCGGCCATCGTCGATGCCTCTACGTTTGCAGCCGTCCAACAGCGGCTTGCGGAGCGGCGGTCTCTTCATCCCCGGGTCCTCTCTTCGCCGTTCATCTTTTCCGGCCTCCTGTACTGCTCCCGCTGCGGCTCACCGATGCGCGGCAAGACGGCCCGGACCAAAAAACCCAACGGCAAACGCTACACGCACCACTATTACCTGTGCAAAAACAGGCAGAAGGGCGGGTGTCAGGCCGCCGCGATCCGCGAAGATCGGCTGGCCCGGGAAGTGATCAGCCACCTCCACCGCTACGGGGAGGAACTGCGTGCGGCCTGCCGCGAAGCTGTCGCGTCCGGGGCAGCTCAAACGGAAATGGCGGCAGCGGAAGCGCTGCTGAAAAAATGCCGGCAAAGGCGGAAACGCTGGGAAGACGCCTATGCCGAAGGGCTCATCACACTGGGAGAGTACCGCGCCAAGCTGGGAGAGCTGAAACAGGCGGAACAGGAGGCGCTGGCCGCAGCGCAGTGCCGCCCTCTTGCGGCCGTTTCGGACGAGTGGCAGGAAATGCTGGCTGATTGGTCCTCCATCTGGGAGAGTGCCACGCGGGAAGAGCGCCGGCAGTTGGCCGACATTCTGCTCCGCCGTCTGGAAGCGGATACGTGTCCGTCAGCGTCCGGCTCCGGTCTGGCCGTGCGCCTCACGCTGCTCGCGTTTCGCTGAGGCAGTTTGCCCCTACGGGAGCAGACGGTTCCCCGCTCGGTCTGGAAAACTCCGTCACGGCCGGCATCATCAGTGCCAAAAACCGGCGCCTGCAGGTGGCCAGGCGGATGTACGAGGATATTTTTCAGACAGACGCGGCGATCAACCCCGGTAACAGCGGCGGTCCGCTGATCAATCTGAACGGAGAAGTGATCGGACTAAACGCGTTCATTATTCAATCCAGTCAATGTCTCGGATTTGCCATCGGCATTGACGCGCTGAAGGAGCGGTTGGCACAGTTCGTGTTCACCTAAGCTAAGCCCCTCCCGCCTCGCAGGTGATGCTGACTTGCCGCACCGGCTCTCGCCCCCAACAAAAAACCCCGTCTACCGTGACGGGGCTTGTTTTTCAAAGGCAATCAAATACACGCCGCTGCCCTGTTCATTGATCTGTTGTTCCGCCTGCTTCAACTGCTGAAGCTGGGCCTCTGTCAAGCGGGCAATCGGCAGTTCGTCGAGCCGGTTCTGTTTCACGTGCCATTCCTCCGTTTGTTGTCAGACTCGAAATGTAGTCTGCCCACTCAGGAGGTTATGTATTTACGCCACGTGCAGAAGAGCCTTGGCAATGGCTGCACAAGAACGTTTGCAGAACACAATCGGCAGTTCCCGGTCTTTTGCCTGATTTTTCACCGTCTTGGCCAGATTGTGGTTGACGAAGTCGGTCAGCACCAAAATCATGTGGACGCCGGTCGGGATTTTCACGCCGGTTTGCGAGCTTTTCCGGCCGGTCACGTGATGAATCTCGGTAAATCCTTGATTTTGCAAAAAATCAACGATATTGCCCAGGCGGTCACCGCCGATGACGAGAATGGACGACATGGTAATTCCCTCCTACTTGAATGGTTTGCTGAATCGTTGTATGTTGTGTCTCGCTTGTTTTCTAATTGATAATGAATCTCACTATTATTGATAAATATTATCATTCCCAATTAGCTTTGACAATACTCTCCGAGGTAACATTTTTGTGTCAGCAGAAATACTAAGACCGATCCTGCATTGTTCTTGTCCGGTGCCTTTTTCCAGCGATATGATATAATGAAAAGACACTTACCAGTGAGGAGGTAGCGTTGGGTGCAAGAGATGTCACAACTGCACGCCATATTTACCCGCACCAGCGGCTTTATCGAGCGCTTCATGGGCATCATCCAGCCGATTATCGACGCGGCGCAGGATGAACACACCCGCCTGTACTATCACCACATCTTGGAGGAAGAAGAACAGCGCCTCGGCCGCCTGAACGAGCTGATTCCCTACCTCGACTCCCTCATCGACGGGGACAAGGCGAAACAACTCAGCGATCGGGAGTTTTCCCGCCTGCTTTCCGACATAAATCTGGAACGGTTCGGCCTGCACAACTTCCGCGAACACCTGGAACTCTCCCTGTACGAGTTTCAGGACGAGGAGACGCGCAGTGTCCTGAGCAGCATGCGCGAAGCGACCCAGGAAGATTACCTCCGCGTCAAGGAGATCATTGCCGCGCTGAGCGAACGCTTTTCCGACGACGACCGCCGTCCTGACCTGACCGACCATGACGAGGGGCACGACATTCACCAGGTGGATCACCTGCAGGCTTCCGCGGCCCAAATCGGTTCAGCACACGCCGGAAAAGCACCGGGAGCCGCACATGCCGTTTCCGCCCCGGCAGCCAAAAAAGGATTGACCGTCGGCAGTTTGAAGGGGTTGTAAAGGGCCGTTTCTTCTTCATCATTTTTGAACGAATTGGAGGTAGCAACGATGGACAAGCTCCGCAAGTTTCCCGACTCTCCCTTGACGAAAGACGAGTGGCACCAATTGGACGAGACCGTCGTCGAGATGGCCCGCCGCCAACTGGTCGGACGCCGCTTTATCGATATCTACGGACCGCTTGGCGAAGGCATCCAGACGATTACCAACGACATTTACGAGGAATCCCGCTTCGGGGGCTTAAGCCTGCGCGGCGAATCCCTGGAGCTGACCCAGCCGAGCCGACGGGTCAGCCTGACCATCCCGATCCTGTACAAAGACTTCGTGCTGTACTGGCGCGACGTCGCCCAGGCCCGCACCCTGGGGATGCCGCTGGACATGAGCGCCGCAGCCAATGCGGCCGCAGGATGCGCTCTGATGGAAGACGACCTGATTTTCAACGGCTCCAAGGAGTTTGATCTGCCCGGCCTGATGAACGTCAAGGGGCGCCTCACCCACTTGAAAAGCGACTGGATGGAATCCGGCAACGCATTTGCTGACATCGTCGAGGCCCGCAACAAGCTGTTGAAGATGGGACACAGCGGCCCGTACGCGCTGGTCGTCTCTCCGGAACTGTACTCGCTGCTGCATCGCGTCCACAAGGGGACCAACGTCCTGGAAATCGAGCACATTCGCAATCTGGTGACCGACGGGGTGTACCAATCCCCCACCATCAAGGGACGCACCGGCGTGCTGGTTGCCACCGGCCGGCACAATCTGGACCTGGCAATCGCCGAAGACTTCGACACCGCGTTCCTCGGCGACGAGCAAATGAACAGCTTCTTCCGCGTTTACGAGTGCGTCGTGCTCCGCATCAAGCGGCCGAGCGCCATCTGCACGCTGGAAGAAACGGAGGAATAAGTACGGGGAGGCACTTCCGCCGAAAACAAGAAGAGTCCTCATCACAGAGGACTCTTCTTTCGTATGAGAATCACGTCTTTTCAGCTGCTGTTGCACGGTCTGCTGCCTACTGCGTCACGACGGCGGTGTAGGCGGCAATGGCGCTGTCCAGCCGGTCGATGGCCAGCTTGGTATCTTCCCTGTTCAACAGGGTGTAGTTGAGCCGCATCGTGTTCACCTGCGGCTCGGCTGCGTAAAACGGGATGCCTGGTACGAACGCGACGCCTTCCCGCACGGCCTGCGCGAGCAGTTTTTCCGAATGGATGTGTTCCGGCAGCTTCACCCAGAGGAACATGCCTCCCCGCGGCTTGTTCCAGGTAATGCCGCTCCAATTCTTGCTGGCCAGCAGTTGGTGCATCCATTCCATCCGCTCCTGGTAGGCGGCACGGATCTTGCTGATGTGGGCGTCCAGATCGAAGCGGGACAGCAGTTGATGCAGCGCAATCTGGTCAATGGAACTGGAGTGCAGGTCGACGGCCTGTTTCGCTCTGACCATCGTCTGGATCACCTGAGCGTCTCCGATCGCCCAGCCGATCCGCAGCGCCGGCGCCACCGTTTTCGAAAAGGTGCTGGTGTAGACGACCGCCGAACCTTCGGGGTGCTGATCCAGCGAGAAGATGGTCGGATACGGCGCCTCCCCGTCAAACTGAATCTCGCCGTACGGGTCGTCTTCCAGGATCAGGATGTTGTTGTCGCGGCACTGGCGCAAAAGGCCAAGACGCCGTTCCAGACTCCATACCTTGCCGGTCGGGTTGGCAAACGTGGGAATCACATAGGCCATTTTGGGACGGTACTGGGCGATCTTGCGGGCCAGATCCTCCATGTCCATGCCCTCGTCGTCCCCCTCCACCGGAATAGCGCGAATGCCGCGGAACTGAAACAGCTGCAGGGCAGCCAAATAGGTGGGGTTTTCTACCAGCACGACGTCGCCTTCGTCCAGATAGACGCGACAGAGCAAGTCGACGGCCTGCTGGGAGCCGGTGGTAAGCAGCATGTTTTCCACGCCCACATTCATGTTCTTTTGTTTCATCCGGGATGCCACCCACTCGCGAAGCGGCAGGTACCCGTCCGTCAGACCGTATTGCAGCGATTTCGGCCCTTGACTGAGCGCGCGGTCAAATGCAGCCTTCATTTCTTCGAGCGGAAAAAACTCCTCTGCCGGCAGTCCGCCAGCCAGCGACAGCACCGGGGTCCCCTGCGTCAATTTCAGAATTTCCCGCACGGCCGAGGAGCTCAGTGCGCCAACCGATTGTGAAAAAGCGTACTCCATGTTCCGTTCCCCCTTGATTGAGTTTATCCTTGTTGTATCACTCACGCCGGGAGAAGTCCAATCTATGCTTGCTATAGACGGAATAGGTTTTGGCTATTGTTCTCTTGGACAAGCAAAAAAGGAAGCGTAAACCGCTTCCCGTCTCATTCTCTGGATCGTGTTCGTTTGTATCGCGCGCCAGGGTTCAGGGTTCGGGTTCCCTATGCGATGCGAACCACCCGGGCATTTTCCGTCTGCGGCAGGAATGACAGATCGACGTGTTCGCGCGCCACATCGAAGCCAATGTCTTCAGCAAGCAACAGCGCTTCTTCACGGAACGTCGGCGTGCAGCTTCCTTCGTTCAACTGGCACAGCCGCTTCAAGCGCTTAAGCCGCTCCGCCATCTTCTCCGCGCGCATCACCTCGTTGCGCAGGTCACACACGTTTACGTGCACCGCGTCGGCGATCATGCTGATGTCATTGATATGGACAATGAGCCGCTTGCCCTCCTCCGTGACAAAACCGAGCGAGCAAAACTGTGCGCCGGACATCTCCAACCGTGTGAGCACGGCGTTGGCAAACTCCTCGCCGGACCGCAGGCGAATCAGACCCGCTTCTACGGCGCCGCCTATCTTGCGCTCATTGGAGATGACCGTATACATGTCCGTATATCCGTTGATCTGGTAGCGCATGATACCCTCCTGCCGAACAAACGTGATCATTGAGATCAATTATCATTACCACACCCATCGTATAATGAAAATCATTATCTGTCAATGCTGAGAATGATTTTTACTGAGAATGGATTTTTTTGCATGGGCGCGTCATTCGTGATCGCGCCCGCCGCGCTTTTTTATAGTATTCGCCCGCCCGGTTTTGGACTATGCGGCACTCGCCTATTTTGGGCGGGGCCCATCCCGGACGCGGCACTGCCCCGCCTCCGCCTCGCTTCCCAAAAAATCAAACCGCCAGGGCGTTTTGCGAACACACTGGCGGTCAGTTCTCAATCACATGAACGATATATTGCTAGTTGCACGGGGAGAAAATACCCAAACGCTCAATCCGCGCCACTGCTTCCGCCAGCCGCTCTTCGCTGGCCAAAAGCGCTGCGCGCACGTACCCTTCGCCGGTGGGGCCGAAACCTACGCCCGGTGCGACAGCGACATGGGCTTTTTCCAACAGCAAGTCGGCAAATTCGGCAGAGGTAAACCCTTTCGGCACCGGCAGCCAGGTGAAAAACGAGCCCTGCGACGGTGCCGCCTCCCAGCCGATGCGGTGCAGGTTGGAAAACAGCGCGTTGCGCCGGCTTTCGTAGACGGTCACCAACTCGCGGACACACTGCTGGGAATCGGTCAGCGCCCGGACCGCCGCCATCTGGATGGCGCCGAACAGGCTGCAGAAGTAGTGGTCCTGGATCAGGTTGATCAGCCGGACCAGTTCCCGGTTGCCGACCATCGCGCCGACGCGCCAGCCGGCCATGTTGTACGTTTTGGACAGCGTGTAAAATTCCACGCCCACTTCTTTGGCTCCCGGCACCTGCAGGAAGCTGACCGGCTTCTTGCCGTCGAAGCTGATCGCTCCGTAGGCGAAGTCGTGACAGACGACGATTTCGTGCTTGCGGGCGAAACGGACCGTCTCTTCGAAAAATTCGTACGGCGCATTGACCGCGGTCGGGTTGTTGGGGTAGTTCAGGAACATCAGCTTGGCTTTGTCCAGATCCTCTCGGGCCAGCTCGCCGTAGTCCGGCAGGAAACCGTTCGCGGCGCGCAGCGGCATCATCACCATCCGCCCGTCGGCGATGGCCACTCCCGACCAGTAATCGGGATAGCCGGGGTCCGGCACCAGAGCCACATCGCCCGGATTGAGCAATACCTGGCAGATTTCCACCAGTCCGGTCTTGCTGCCGAACAGGATGGCCACTTCCTCTTCCGGGTCCAGATCGACGTCAAACTCCTGCTTGTACCAGTGGGCGACAGCCCGTTTCAGTTCCACACGACCGCTGAACGGCGGGTACTTGTGGTGAACCGGACGGGCAGCATGTTCCTGCAGTTCCTCGACAATGTGCGGCGGCGTCGGCAGATCGGGGTTGCCCTGCCCCAAGTTGATTACGTCATGGCCGGCGGCGATGGCCTTGTTCACTTTCGCCACCAGCGAGGCAAAAAACTGCGTCGGCAGACGGTCAATCATGGCGGACGGTTGGATGCGCATCAGTCTCTCGTTCCTTTCCCTTGGGTAAATCGTGCAGACGTCGGCGGCTAAGCAAAAAGCCCCTTTTCCTGTACAGAAAAAGGGGCAGATCGACATCTCCACGTTCTTATCTGTCAGGAATGCTCCTGCTGGAATTGGCACAGCATCTGCACAGGCAGATCCGCTGCCGGGCTTCATCGGGCCAGTCCCTCCGCCTCTCTTGATAAGGTGATTGCGTGCTATTCAGTTTCGTTTGCAGTCTCGTTCCATCCCAGCAGCATCCGGCGGGTCAGCGACCGTGTCGCCCCCCGCAGCGACGTCCCTGCAGGGCCGCCGCAGCATTCCGACTGTGCTGGTTGGATATCTCTTTCATACTACTTGAGCAAGCGAACAGTGTCAAGATGTCGGCTGGACGTTTACCTTGGCGCCGTCTTTCAGCAGCGTCTGTCCGCGCACGACGATTTGCTCGCCTTCTTTCAGCCCTGCCTTTACCTCCACCAGATCGCTGGATTCGATCCCGGTCTGCACTTCCACTTTTTTTGCCGTGTCTCCCTCCAGCTTGTAGACGAACCGCTTGCCGTTCTCGTCAAAGACGGCCTTGAGCGGCACCACCAGCATGCTGTTGGTTTGCTGATGCGCAAACTGGATGCTGACGACCATGTCCGCCTTCAGCGAAGCGTCCTGCTTGGCCAGGGCAATTTCCACCGGATACGCGCGCAGCGTCTGATCCATCACGGGACTGATCGCGCTCACCGTGCCGTCCAGCTCCTTGGAGATGGCAGAGATTTGAATCTTCACCTTGTCCCCTTTTTTCACTGACGTTACTTCCTCTTCGGAGAGGTTTGCCTTGACGATCAGCGGATCGGTATCCACGATGGTGACCACTGGCGCTTGCGGCGAAGCCATTTCCCCTACCTGACCGTTGACGGCGGAGACGAAGCCGGAGATCGGGGCGGTCACCGTCGCGTTGGCCAACTGTTCACGCGCGTTTTGCAGCGAGATGCGGGCCTGTTCCACGGATGCCTGAGTGACGGCCACTCCCGTCTGCTTTTCAGCCATCTCCAGCGCTTCCTTGGCGTTGGCATACGCCGTCTTCGCATTGGTGAGGGCCGCCTGTGCCTGTTCCAATTGCTGCGGAGACACCGCTCCCTGTTTGAACAGGTCAGACATGCGCTGGTAGTCGCGTTCCGCGTCCCGCAGCGCCTGCTCGGCCTGCACCAGACCGTTTTTCGCCTGCTGCAGCCCCTGGTCGGAGGCGGCATTACTCTGCTTCAGGTTGGCTACGGCGAGATCGTACGCCGCCTGCGCCTGCTGCACTGCATTCTCCAGATCCGTTTTCTCCAGGCTGAAAAGCACCTGTCCCTGTTTGACATACTGCCCCAGTTTTACGTTCAGCTGCACAATCTTGCCGCCCACTTTTGGAGCCAAGGTGACTTCCTTGTTGGGGGCCAGTTTCCCGGTTACCCCCGCGCGCGTCGACACGCTTCCCTTTTTCACTGTATCGACCTGTACCGGCACCGGCTTGTTATCCGTTTGCGTCTGCTGCGTGGCCGCATCCGGAGCCGTACAACCTGCCAGGGCAACTGCCAAGGCCAGCAGCAGCCCAAGACTTCCCTTGTTCATCTTCATACCGTGTAGCCTCCTATCCCAACGTCGGCATTTCCTGGCCGGCCGCTTTTTTCTGCTTGCGTTTTTCTTTGCGATTGCGCCACTTTTGCCCCAGATCGTCAAACCAGGTGTAGACGACCGGAATCAGCACAAGCGTAATCAGTGTGGAGAAACTGAGACCGAAGATGACGACGACAGCCATGGGCGCCATCGATTCGTTCCCTTCCCCGCCGCCAAAGGCAAGCGGCATGATTGCCAGAATCGTCGCAAGTGACGTCATCAGAATCGGACGCAGACGGATCGGACCCGCCTGGAGGATGGCCTCGTTCCGCTCCACGCCCCGTTTGCGCTGTTGGTTGACGTAGTCGATCAAGACGATCGCGTTGTTGACGACAATCCCGATGAGCAGGATGTACCCGATCAGCGCCGGAACGCTCAGCGGATAGCCGGTCGTAAGCAGGCCCACGACCACGCCGATGAACGTCGGCGGGATGGAGAACATGATGACAAACGGTGTAAACAGGGATTCAAACTGGCTGGCCATCACCATGTAGACCAGCACGATCGACAGAATGATCGCCAGTCCCAGGCTGCCGAACGACTCGGCCATCTCCTTGCTCTGACCGCCGAATTCCAGCGTGTAGCCGTCCGGCAGTGACAGGGCGTTCAGCTTGGCCATCACGTCATTGGAAACCGAGTTCAAGTCGCGTCCGACGATATCGCTGCTGATCGTCACTTCCCGCGACTGATTGGAGCGTTTGATCAGCTGCGGCACGTCCTTTTTGACGATCTCGGCGACAGACGACAGGGCGACCTGCGCGCCGCTCGCCGTCGGGATGCGGAGCTGCTGCAGGTAGCTGATGTCGTCCTGATACGACTTGGGCAGCATGATCTTCACGTCAATCTGGTCATCCCCCGTCTGGTAGGTGGTGACCGTCATGCCGTCAAACGCCGTGCGCACGTTGGACAGGACCTGACTGGTGGTCAGCCCGTACAGGCTCGCCTTTTTCGGATCGACCAGCACCTGCACTTCCTGGCGCGTCTCTTCCAGCGAGGTGGTGACGTTGCGCGTGCCCGGCACCTGTTTGATCTCGCCGGCGATGATCGAGCTGATGTCCTCCAGCACGTCGAGGTTATCCCCGCGCAAGCTCACTTCCAGCGGTGCCCCCATCGGGCCGCCCGACTGGTCCAATTCCGTTACCTCAATCTCCGCCCCCGAGATGTCGGCCAGCCGTTCGCGCAGTTGTTCCGTCACCTGCTCGGTGCTGACGGAGCGCTGGTCCTTGGGCACCAGCTTGATTTGCAGCTGCGCCTGGTTGGACATGGCGCTGGCGATGAGCGCCGGGCCGCCGGAGGAGCCGATCGAGGTGTACAGCTGCTCCATTTCCGGCAGATCTTTTACGCGCTGTTCCACTTCGGCGACCACTTTTTCCGTCTCCTGCAGCATGGTGCCGTTCGGCAATTTAATGGAGATGGAAATCTGTCCCTGGTCCATCTTCGGAATAAATTCCGCGCCGACTCCGCCGGTGAGGGCAATTGCGCCGACAAACAAGGCGATCGTCAGGGCAAACACGGTCTTGCGGTGACCAAGCGCCCACTTCAGCAGACGGCCATAGCCGCGCGCGATTTTGTTAAATCCTTTGTTGAACCACATCACCGGATTGAGGCCCCGGTAGTTGGCCACCGCCTCTCCCTCGGTGTGCGGCACTCGTTTCAGCCAGCGGGAACTAAGCATCGGCACCAGCGTCAGCGAAGCCAAAAGCGCGGCGATGTGCGAGTAGACGACCGTCAGCGCCAGCGGGCCAAACAGCTCGGAAGCCAGCCCTTCGACAAATACGATCGGAGCAAATACGGCGATTTGCGCCAGCGCGGAGGCCATCACCGCCGTGCCCACTTCCCTGGAACCGAGTCGGGCCGCTTCCATCATGCCCTTGCCCTGCTCCCGATAGCGGAAAATGTTTTCCAGAATCACGACCGCGAAGTCTACCAGGGAACCCAGCCCCAGGGTCAACCCGGCAAGCGAGATCATGTTGATCGTCTGTCCGGTAAAGTACATCAGGCAGAAGGTCGCCACCACGGAGATCGGAATCACGATGGAGACGATCAACATGGAACGGAAGCTGTTCAAAAACAGGAACAGGATGATGATCGAGAACACCCCGCCCAAGAGCGCGTGCTCTCCGACCGTGTAGATGGAATCCTTGATAAACGTGGACGAGTCGAGAATCGTGGTCAGCTTGACGTTGGGAGGCAGCATCTGTTTCAGCGCCTCCAACTCCCGGTTTACCGCGTCTGCCACTTCAATCGTATTACCGCCCGAGGCTTTGGTAATGGTCAGGCCGACGCTGGGCATTCCATTCATGTACGCCTTCTGCGTCACGTCTTTGTACGTCTCGTTGACCGTCGCCAGGTTTTTCAGCGCGATGCTGCCGTTCTGCACATGAATCGGCGTCTCGCCAATGTCGGTAACGGTATCGTATTCGCCATCGACCCGGATGCTCAGCTTGGTGTCGCCTTGGCGAATCACACCGGACGAACCGGACACGTTGGTAGCCATCAAAGCCTGCTGGATCTGGTCAATGCCGATCCCGTAAGCGGCCAGCCGGTTCGGGTCGAGCACGACCTCGACGATCTTCTCCTGGCCGCCGGAGACGCCGACGGAGGCAACACCGTCAATCCGCTCCAAATGCGGTTTGATCGTGTCTTCGGCGATCGCCTTCAGCTTGACGATGTCTTCTTCCCCGGTCAGGGAGAAGGTCATGATTGGTTGACTGTTGGGGTCCAATTTCAGAATGCGGGGGGACTTGGCGTTGTCCGGCAGGATTCCGCGGATCAAGTCCACCTTGTCACGCATGTCCAACGTTGCCTGGTCCATGTTTGTTCCCCAGTTGAACTGCAGGATGACCTGGGAGGCCCCTTCGATGGAGTTGGACATGATTTTGTCTACGTTGGGCACCGTTCCCAATGCTTCCTCGATGGGACGGGTCACCAGCTTTTCCACTTCGGCAGGCGTGCCGCCCTCGACGGTGGTGACGACCACCGCCACCGGCAGATTCAGCTCCGGATACAGCTCAACCGCCAGCTTGGGCAGGGAGACGAAGCCGAAGATGAGCAGGGCCACCGTCATCATCAGGATGGTAACGGGGCGTTGAATGGAGAAGCGGGAAAGATTCATCGTGTACAGCTACCTCCCTTTTTCGGAAACGATTGTTGCCGTTTTTCCAAATAGTGTGTCAAGATCGTCAGCGATCGGCACACATCTTCCACCTCTTGACTGGACATGCCGTCGAACAGCTTGTCAAAGTAGCCGCCCTGCATAAAGGGAATCCGTTGCGTGATCGCTTCCGGGGTGTCGGCAAGTTCCACCCAGACGATGCGCCGATCTTTTTCGTCCCGCACCCGTTTGACATAGCCGTCCCGTTCGAGCCGGTCGACGATGCCGGATACTGTGCTGTAGGAGAGGTCGATCAGCCGGCTGATTTCCCCAATAGTCCTGGGCGCCTCTATTACGGGACCCAGGACGAACATCTGCGGAATGGTCAATCCGCATTGGGTCAGTTCCTGGGCGATGACGTCCAGGTAGACCTTGTTCATCTGGATCAACTGCTTCGACATGCGCCTCATAGGATTCATAGGCCACACCTCTGTTATTTCGCGTCACGAAACATTATGACACAGGACATATTTCGCATCAAGAAATTTTCGTGGTAAAATGTATCATTTTTTCAACAGACCACCCTCCAACACGGCTCACCCCTTACCATGCCACGCGTTTATGAACTCAATATGAACTGGGGTAATCCATGTCTACCATGAATAAACGCCCCTCGCACGAGAGGGACGCTGCCGTAAAAGCGTATGTTATTAGACCCTATTACCTATTTCATTTTATCTATTTCATTTGCTTCACATCCGGAGTCGGAGACAAAGGCCTCTCCCCCGGCTCATTTCTCCGGCACGCTTACCGCCGGCTGCGTCTCCGTCCGCTTGACGAACGAGCTGTACGCGGCAAAACAGCCTACCGCCACCAGTGCCAAGACCGCCATCAGGTAAAGCATCCCTTGCGGAGCGAGCGCCTCGAAGGCCATCGCCCCCACGAGCGGTCCCGCCATCCTTCCAGCAGAGGCGATACCGCTGACAATGCCCTGGACCATCCCTTCCCGGCCGGCCGGGGCCAGATCGGCAGCGATGGTGGGGACAGCCGGCCACACCAGCATTTCGCCGATCGTCATCACAAACATGGCCGCAACAAATCCGGCGTAGGCCGTCGATTGCGAGAGGATGAGCATCGACAGTGCAAACACGTACCCGCCGAGCAGCAGCTGCGCTTTCAACGTCCGGGCGAAGCTGTTGATGATCCAGGAGATCAGCGGTTGGCCAAACAAGATGAGCGCTCCGTTCAGCGTCCAGAGCAGACTGTACTGCCGAAGCGAAATGCCCAGCGTCTGCATGTAGGCGGAAAGCACCGTCGTCCACTGCACGTAGACGATCCAGCAGACCAACAAGCCGCTGCAGAGCACGGCGAGCGCCCCCCAGGCAACCGGCCGATGGTTTGTTCCCGCCGCAGCCTGCTTCGCCTCTGTCTCGGCCGATTCCGCCGCGTGAACCTGTTCATTTGGTTGATCCGCCAAATGCTGCGGCAGGCACCTAAGAAACATCGCCAGCGTCACAGCCTGCGCAATCGCGTTTCCGAAAAACGTCCAGGCGAACGACACGCTGGCCAAAACGCCGCACAAGGCCGAACCGACGGCCACCCCGATGTTGAGCGCGACGTAAATCACGTTCAGCCCTCTGCGCCCGCCTTCCGGCCAGAGGCGGACAGCCAGTGCATTCAGTACAGGAAAGATCGTGCCAAAGAAAAATCCGTTCAATAACAGCAGCACGGTGTAGGCGGTGAAGTCGGTCGTCAAGCCAAGCGCGACAGAAACAGCGATCGCGCCGACAGAACCGACCGCAAACGTCCGCCTGTGTCCCCAGCGGTCAAAAAGAATGCCGCCTGCCACACTCCCCACGAGGTTGGCTCCCTGGTTCAACAGCAGCAATAGTCCGGCTACGGTGAGCGGTTGGCCCAGGTAATCGTGGATGTAAATGGTGACCAGCGGCCATATGCACGCCATGCCCGTGGAAGTCATGGCGGCAACGACGGCGAGAACCCGTATGCTGCGCGGATACATGTTCCATATTCCGCTCATGTCTGGTTACTCCTCAATCCGATGATAATCTCCGCTTTTTCCGCCCGTTTTGCTCATCAGGCAGGTGGGGCCGATAACCATCCCCTTGTCCATCGCCTTGCACATGTCGTAGACAGTGAGAGCGGCTGCACTGACGGCGGTCAGCGCTTCCATCTCCACCCCCGTCTTGCCGGTGGTTTTGACTGTCGCCTCTACCTCCAGCGTGTCGGGGGCGACAAAGGCAAAGCTGATGTCGACGCCGGTCAGCGGCAGCGGATGGCACATCGGAATCAGCTCCCACGTCTTTTTCGCGGCCATCACGCCGGCCACCTGGGCCACCGCGAGCACGTCTCCCTTGGACACGCGCCCTTGCCGGATGCGGTCGAGCGTCTCCGGTTTCATCGTAATTCTGCTCTTCGCCACCGCTTCCCGCCGGGTCTCCTTTTTGTCGGAGATGTCCACCATGCGGGCGCGCTGCTGGTCATTAAAATGGGTTAATGTATCGCTCATGCTGCGCTCCTCCTCGATTGATCCCCCCTTGGAGGGAAATGGGCGTATTGCCGTCCACCCTGCCGGTCCAAGCCGCCTGGGCCAGGTGGACGAATGTCGCCCGTCGTATCTCTCATCACCTCTAACCTTACCGCTGGCGCTCTGTAAAATCAATGCAGAAACTGCGCAAAGCGTTACACTCATTAGACAGTATCCGCTTTGGTGTGTTATCGTTTCCGGTAGAAAGCCATTCAACCTGCCGCCGCTTCCCCTGTACAAAGATACCCGGCGTCAGGTTGTTCAAAACCGGGAAATGAGGAGTGCATCGATGCAAATACGCGTGCTGTTGTTTGCCGGCCTCGCCGAGAGGGCCGGTAAGCGGGAGATTCAAGTGAGCGTAGCGGAAGGAGCTCTCGTCCGCGACCTGCTGCAGGCAGTCGGAGAGCAGTATCATGCGCTGGCGCCGCTGTTGGGGAGCTGCTTTGTCTCCGTCAACCAGGAATATGCCGAACCGGACAAGGCGCTGGCACCAGGCGACGAAGTGGCGATTCTTCCCCCGGTGAGCGGCGGCGAAGAGCCGCGCTTTGCCGTAACGACGGAGCCGCTCAGCGCGGACAAACTGGTCCGGCTCGTCTCCAATCCCCGAGCCGGGGCTGTGCTTACCTTTGTCGGAACCGTTCGCGAATTTACCAACGGACAGCGGACCGTCTCCCTCACCTACGAGGCGTACGAACCGATGGCCGTAGAAAAGATGAAGCAAATTGCCAAAGAAGTGGCCGAGCGCTGGCCGGGAGCGGAACTGGCCATGCATCACCGCATCGGCGACCTGCAAATCGAGGAGATTGCCGTCGTCGCCGCCGTCGCCACGCCGCACCGCAGCGAAGCGTTTGAAGCGGGACGGTACGCGATCGAACGGCTGAAACAGATTGTTCCCATCTGGAAAAAGGAAGTCTGGGAAGACGGCAGCGAGTGGAAAGGGCACCAGCAGGGACCGTGGAACCCGCTGGCGCTTCCTGACGAGTCAGAAAGGAGATAGAGTTGTGAACACGCGATACTCCCGGCAAATCCTGTTTCCTCCGATTGGCCGGACCGGTCAGGAACGGCTTCTCCGCAGCCGCGTGGCGATCGTCGGCATGGGCGCGCTGGGAACGGTGCTGGCCAACCATATGGTCCGGGCCGGGGTCGGTTTTGTCCGCCTGATTGACCGCGACTTTGTGGAGCCGAGCAACCTGCAGCGGCAGATGTTGTACGACGAAGACGACGCCCGCCAGCACCTGCCCAAGGCGATAGCCGCCCACGCCAAGCTGACGAAGATTAATTCGGAAGTGACAGTCGAGCCGGTGGTGGCCGACCTGACGGCTCACAATGCGGAAAAGCTGTTGCCCGACGTCCAGCTCGTGCTGGACGCCACAGACAACTTTCAGGTTCGCTATCTGATCAATGACGTCTGCGTCAAGCACGGCATTCCCTGGGTGTACGGCGGAGCGGTCAGCGCCACCGGCACGTTTACGGCCATCCGGCCGGGGATTACCCCCTGCCTGCGCTGCCTCTTTCCGGAAGCGCCCAATCCGGGGGAAATGCCAACCTGCGACACGGCCGGCGTAATCGGTCCGATCATTCACATCGTCGCCTCTTACCAGGCGACGGAGGCGTTGAAACTGCTGGTGGACAATCAGGAAGCGCTCAATCCCCATCTGGAGCACTTCGACATCTGGGCCAACCGTCACCAGCAGATCCGCGTACAAAACGGGCGGCGAGCCGACTGCCCGACCTGCGGACAGCGTCAGTTTACCTGTCTGATGCCGGACACTCAGGAGGGACAGGCTGTCTCCTTGTGCGGTCGCAACACGGTGCAGATTTCGCCTGCGGCCGACGCGCAGCTCGATCTGGACCAACTGGCGGAACGGCTGGCGCCGTTGGGGCACATCGAGCGAAACAGATTTCTCCTCCGCTTTCACGTCGACCCGCACACGCTGGTCGTCTTCCCCGACGGACGTGTGCTGGTGCAGGGTACAGACGACATCAGTCTGGCCCGGACGCTGCATGCGCGGTACATCGGTGCGTAAAAGGCGGCGAAAACCAGCCATCCTTTCGCTGCCACCTGCCACCGCTGGCTTATGCCTGCGCGGCAGGGATCGCCGGCTTTCGTGGTCGGCAGCCCGCAGCCATATAACGGAGCCATAAAATAATAAGGAAGCGATTGCATAACTTCCCCCGCCGCTGTCATACGGATGGCGGCCATTTTTTCAGGCTGACCGAGGAGAATAATCCCAGCCAAGGGAGTTCATGGCGCATTACATTTACCTGATGGGGTTATAGTAAGTCTGGAACTTTCTTCGAACGTATGCATAACGCTGCACCATGTTTTTTCACTGATTTTGTGCAGCCATCATGAATTTTGGGGTAGAAGCCGAGCAGCAAATCGAGTATAATAGGGGCGTATCGAAGAAACGAAACTGCGTTTCATCAGATGAAACTCCAAGTAAAAAAGGGAGGTTGTGCACTTTGGCTAAACACGATGCTTACAACGTGAAGTCTTCCCTGCAAGTGGGCGGCAAGACGTACGCATACTACCGCCTGCAAGGCTTGGAAGAGCAAGGAATCGGCGAAGTTTCCAAGCTGCCGTTCTCCATTAAAGTGCTGCTGGAAGCGGCTGTGCGTCAGTTTGACGGCCGCGCCATCACCAAAGAACACGTGCAACAACTGGCCAACTGGACAAAAGGCCGCGACGAAAACAAGGAAGTGCCGCTCATGCCGGCCCGTATTGTTCTGCAAGACTTTACGGGTGTGCCGGCCGTCGTCGACCTGGCTGCCATGCGCATCGCGATGAAGCGCGCCGGCGGCGATCCGAAACGGATCAATCCGCTCGTTCCGGTTGACCTGGTCATCGACCACTCCGTCATGGTTGACGATTTCGGCAACGACAAGGCGCTGGAAAACAACATGAAGCTGGAATTCGAACGCAACCAGGAGCGCTACCGCTTCCTGCGCTGGGCGCAAACCGCGTTTGACAACTTCCGCGCCGTTCCGCCGGCAACCGGTATCGTGCACCAGGTAAACCTGGAGTACCTAGCAACTGTCGTGGCAACCCGCGAAGTAAACGGCGAACTGGTGGCCTTCCCGGACTCCCTCGTCGGCACCGACTCCCACACCACGATGATCAACGGTCTGGGCGTGCTGGGCTGGGGCGTCGGCGGCATTGAGGCGGAAGCCGGCATGCTCGGCCAACCGCTCTACTTCGTCACCCCGGAAGTCGTCGGCTTCAAGCTGACCGGCACCCTGAAAGAAGGGGCAACCGCAACCGACCTGGCGCTGACCGTTACGCAAATGCTGCGCAAAAAAGGCGTGGTCGGCAAATTCGTCGAGTTCTACGGCCCGGGCCTGTCCAACATCTCGCTGGCAGACCGCGCGACCGTCGCCAACATGGCGCCTGAATACGGCGCAACCATGGGCTTCTTCCCTGTCGACGCCGAAACGCTCAACTACCTGCGTCAAACCGGCCGCAGCGAAGAGCAAATCGCCCTGGTGGAAGCGTACACCAAAGCGCAAGGCCTGTTCCGCACCGACGACACGCCGGATCCGGTCTTCACCGAAACGCTGGAACTGGATCTGTCCACCGTCGTGCCCAGCCTGGCCGGTCCGAAGCGTCCGCAAGACCGCGTCGAACTGACCAACATGAAGGAATCCTTCAACAACAGCCTGCGCACGCCGATCGAAAAAGGCGGCTTCGGCCTCTCCGAAGAAAAGATCAAGGCGGAAGCAACCGTCACCTACCCGAACGGCGAGACGGCAACCCTGAAAACCGGTTCCGTCGTCATCGCAGCCATCACGTCCTGTACCAATACATCCAACCCGAGCGTAATGCTGGGCGCCGGCATCCTGGCGAAAAAAGCTGTGGAAAAAGGACTGAAAAAACCGCCGTTCGTGAAGAGCTCGCTGGCTCCGGGTTCCCGCGTCGTGACCCAGTACCTGATCGACGCCGGCCTGATCGATTCGCTCAACGCGCTCGGCTTCAACGTGGTCGGTTACGGCTGCACCACCTGCATCGGTAACTCCGGTCCGCTGCCGGAAGAAACCAGCAAGGCGATCGCCGAAAACGACCTGACCGTGGCAGCCGTACTGTCCGGTAACCGCAACTTCGAAGGCCGCATCCACGCGCAGGTAAAAGCGAACTACCTCGCTTCCCCGCCGCTGGTCATCGCATACGCCCTGGCCGGCACCGTGGACATCGACCTGACGAAAGATCCGATCGGCATCGGCAAAGACGGCCAGCCGGTTTACCTGAAAGACATCTGGCCGACGCCGCAAGAGCTGGCGGAAGCGATGAACAAGGCGATGAATCCGGAACTGTTCCGCGCCCAATACGCGAACGTGTTTACGCAAAACAAGGCATGGAACGAAATCGACGCACCGAAAGGCGACCTCTACGAGTGGGATGAAAACTCCACCTACATCCAGGAGCCGCCGTTCTTCAAAGACCTTACCGGCGACGTCGGTCACATCGAAGAGATCAAAGGCGCACGCGCACTGGCTCTTCTGGGCGATTCCGTCACCACCGACCACATCTCGCCGGCGGGCAACATCTCGCCGACCAGCCCGGCAGGCCTGTTCCTGCAGTCCAAAGGCGTGGAACGCAAGGACTTCAACTCCTACGGCGCTCGCCGCGGCAGCCACGACGTGATGATGCGCGGTACGTTTGCCAACATCCGCATCCGCAACCAAATCGCGCCGGGCACCGAAGGCGGCGTAACCAAGTACCTGCCGACCGGCGAAATCATGTCCATCTACGATGCGTCCATGAAGTACCAAGCAGACGGCACGCCGCTGGTGGTACTGGCCGGTAAGGAGTACGGTACCGGTTCCTCCCGCGACTGGGCGGCAAAAGGTACGTTCCTGCTCGGCATCAAAGCGGTAATCGCGGAAAGCTTCGAGCGCATCCACCGCTCCAACCTGGTGGGCATGGGCGTGCTCCCGCTGCAGTTCGCCGACGGCCAAAGCTGGAAATCGCTCAACATCGACGGTACGGAAACGTTTGACATCGTCGGCTTGAACGACAACGTACAGCCTGGCCAACGTCTGAAAGTGAAGGCAACCCGTCAGGATGGCAGCCAGTTCGAGTTCGACGTCATCGTCCGTCTCGACTCGATGGTGGATGTCGACTACTACCGCAACGGCGGCATCCTGCAAACCGTCCTGCGTCAACTGCTGGACGAAGGCAAACCGGTAACGGCGTAACCAATAACATTCCTTACAGCACCCGCATGAAACAGGCAAGCGAATGCTTGCCTGTTTTCATTTTCAGCGTGTAGACAAAGTCCGTGGCGAATGGGTGATCGGGCTCTCTCGCTCTATTGAGGCCCATCATTCCATGCCATATACTTTTTCTCCACCTTCGGTTTATCAATGTGCAGGCCTTCCTGCCTGGAAACGATGGTAGATCGGTTGCTTTGGAACCTTCTTGATAAAAAGGCACATTGTCTTCAGCCCCAGGCACTTCTTCATGATGGAGTGCCTTTTTTTGTGCACAGCTGGACGGGGCAAAACAAAAAACGACCAAATCAGCGGATTCGTACGTCAGCTGAGGGACGGCATTAGAAAGCCGGCACAACCCTCCGTTATTCTTATTCTCGGTAAATTTTTTCACATCCGGAGAGTTCAGCTCTTTCGCCAGCTTTTGAAAAATCCGTCATCACATAGGTTCTAGTGTTCTTAATCACATTCATTTAACAAAATACCTCTGTTTACAATTATTGGTTTTTAGGTGTGTATTTGAATTGATGTAAATTTTTAGAAGGAGGAAACTCTATGTCGCGCAAAAGGGTTAAAGTTGCAGCTGGTCTATTTACGATTGTTGCTTCACTCTCTTTCTTTACTACTAGTGCATTTGCAAACTTCCTAGGGGGGAAGTGGGAGATCTCAAACATTATTTATGAAAACATTAATTTAGAGAAAAAGTACTCTCGCGTTCTTTGGACTGCTGTTGATAAATGGAATGGAATTAGTAGTAGTTTTGATCTTTCACCTGCTGATTCGGATGAAACTGGTTATGTTGCAGTAAAACATCTACCTAGAGCAGAAGATAATTATCTTGGCTGGAGTGGCACTTATGGTTACGCAATCCCCTATGATGACAGAGGAAGAGAGAACCGTTCTCCATATGCATCAGCCGATGTTGTTATTGTACGATATTTATGTGACAAACTGGACGAGGATGACACTATTAACATGATTACCCATGAATTTGGTCATGTTCTTGGGCTTGCACATATAGATAGTAGAAAAATTGATTCTATTATGGACTATGCAGACGTATTTGACTGGGATATAGACGGACCAACAAGTTACGACAAGAAAAATATTCGCGAACTCTACGGTCGATAATTTGAAAGGATGTGTTATCAGTGAAAAAAATGATAACGACTGTGACTGTGTGAAGATCAACGTTAAAATCCCCAATATAATCGGTTGAAAATTCCCCACTTTCATCGCAAACTCTCTCCTTGGAGGAGAGAGGAATCATGATAAAGAATGGGGAGTTTTACATGATTCACGAAAT
>NZ_SDLF01000250.1:0-382 GCF_013096935.1 Brevibacillus sp. MCWH
CTCTCAAATATTCTTTTTTCAATTCAACCCTTTTCTTTTTTAAATCTTTTTTACTTGCCATAATATTTTCACCTCTTTATTTTTTTTTGCTAGTATATTCCCCTTTAAAATTAAAGTTCACCCCTTTATTAAAATATACTAATTCATAATATATAATTTATTTAACGGTTATATGTGAAACTCTTTTATACATTAGAAACACGTGAGTATATTTATTTTTTTCATCCAATACACCTGACTGTGCACAAATAAGTTTCCATTCTTTTTCGTTTATACTAGGGAAATAAGTATCTCCTTTAAATTTGTGAAATATTCTAGTAACATATAGAAAGTCTACGTAAGGTAAAAGAGAACTATATATTTCAGCTCCTCCAAGCACTAT
>NZ_SDLF01000251.1:0-382 GCF_013096935.1 Brevibacillus sp. MCWH
AGTAGAAAATCTCTTTTTAATGTATTAATAAGTTTAAATACGTCTACTAACATGTCTCTTTCATCATCATACATATAAAATCTATATTCTATTTTTCCATAACTTTCTTCAAACATATCATTTAACTCTTGCACAACACTATCAACATTATTTTCGAATTGTTTAATTTGTGGATTTTTCTCATTTCTTAATAGGAAAGTAAATGAAGTCATACTTTCCTCATCCACAATTGTTACAGCATTAATAGGACAATCTCCGTATGAAGGAAACCCCTCAATGTCTATAGAATCAACCTCTATATCTAGAAACATCTTTGTTAAAGGTTTCTCTTTATCATTATGGTTATTTAGAAACCATTGAATCTTATACCAGTTTTCAATAT
>NZ_SDLF01000252.1:0-382 GCF_013096935.1 Brevibacillus sp. MCWH
GATTTAATGACGATATATGAAGAATATGGATATTTTGAATGCTTGAATGTATTGATTTGTGGCGACATTAAAAATTCACGTGTCGCACGTAGTAATTACCATAGTTTAAAAGCATTAGGTGCAAACGTAATGTTTAATAGCCCAAATGCTTGGATTGATGATTCTTTAGAAGCGCCTTATGTAAATATAGATGATGTTATAGAAGCAGTAGATATAGTTATGTTATTAAGAATTCAACATGAAAGACATGGGCTTGCAGAAGAAACTAGATTTGCAGCAGATGATTATCATCAAAAGCATGGCTTAAATGAAGTGCGTTATAACAAATTACAAGAACATGCTATTGTCATGCATCCGGCACCTGTGAATAGAGGAGTAGAAA
>NZ_SDLF01000253.1:0-381 GCF_013096935.1 Brevibacillus sp. MCWH
GCTCTTTATAAGTCATTTCACGTAAAGGTTTGAAGAAAGCATTGTTAGTTATTTTCTCTTTAGTTTGTCCAGCAAATTGTGGGTTCATATTTGTACTTAAGTTTACACTTAATACGAGTCCGTTAGTAACATCATGGTTAATAATATCTAAGTTTTTAGCTTCTCTACTATTTAATGATTCTTTAGTAGCTTTAGTTAAATACTGAATAATACCTTGTCTAACAGCATCTACATGTACACCATTATCCACAGTATTGACAAAGTTACAGAATGAATCTACAACCATGTCCATACTTGGAGAAGAATTGTAAGTAAATGCTACTTCTAACCCAATAAATCTATCAATCTCTCTACCTTTATCATACTCTTTCAATTTAGTAG
>NZ_SDLF01000254.1:0-381 GCF_013096935.1 Brevibacillus sp. MCWH
CTCGTATAGCGAATTTCTGAAACTCGTTCCACATCGGAATCCCTCCATTAAAATGATACAGCTAAAAGGCTTAAGTTTCCGTACTCGTATTCTCGGAATAAAACATGTGGCGAGCGATTGCCGGCTCCGTAAGCAATCCAGTACGGTGCTAAATGTTCTTGAGTCGGGACGGCTTGTTTAGCATAAGGGGCTTTTTCTTCATAGTGAAACACATCTTCACTATGGGCAGATGACTGGGCAAGCAACCAATCATCGAAAGCAACAGCCCAAGAATCTGCTTTCGTTTGTTCATCCCAGCGAAGCGCCATTAAATTGTGCACTGTGCCACCACTACCGATGATCATGACACCTTCGTCACGCAACGGGCGTAACGCTTTACCA
>NZ_SDLF01000255.1:0-381 GCF_013096935.1 Brevibacillus sp. MCWH
ACACCGTGCTGCCTTCCATGTTTTCAGTTGTTATCCTGCACGCCGCAAATGGGGATGGGGAAGCGGTAGAGGATTTAAAGGAAAATATCAGGTCGTACCTGAATTTACGGGATAAGGTCAGTCATGTCTTAACGATCGAATCAAATATTGTCATCGTCGTAGCGAGTTTTTCCCAAAAAAGCTCCGTCTCCTCAGCAGCTTCTGAGTTTATTAACAAGCTGTTAACACATTTTCACTTTCAAAAAATACCTACCCCTATTTATATCGGTATCGGAAACGAATATAATCACCTATTAAAACTTGGCAAGAGCTACACAGAAGCACTTGAAGTCATCAAAGCCGCAGAAATCACCGGCAATCAGGAAAACATTCCATATGAAT
>NZ_SDLF01000256.1:0-380 GCF_013096935.1 Brevibacillus sp. MCWH
GTTTCTAGATGAGCCGACCGTCGGCATCGATCCACTGTTGCGTCGGGAAATTTGGAGTCAGTTTCAAGCGATTCGGGCGACTGGAACGACAATCATCGTCTCGACTCACGTCATGGACGAAGTGCAAGAGTGCGACCGGGCCGCGCTCATCTATAACGGACGTTTGATTGCCTATGACACGATCCCGCATCTGTTAGGTCAGACGGACAACGGCCGCGTCGAGGAATTGTTCCTCATCGCCGGTCGAGCAGGAGGGACGAGTCATGCGTAACTTAGCGAAACGCGTCATCTTTCAGACGCTCAATGACAAGCGAAGCGTCGCTTTAATTTTGATTGCGCCGCTCCTCATTTTGACGCTCGTCTACTTTTTACTCGGAGAC
>NZ_SDLF01000257.1:0-380 GCF_013096935.1 Brevibacillus sp. MCWH
GTAGAATATCTGGTTGTTCTCGTTTCGAAGCATAAAAAAACGACCTTGTGCCAGCAGGTCTTGAACGTTTTCAATCATGTTCACTTTCTTTTTCTTCGCAATCGGATGCAAGCGGATGCCGTAGTCTTTGAAATACTGGTTTCGTAATGCACCCTCTGCACTGTCGATGGTGCGGTTATCAATTGGTTTCTTGTATGTTTTCACAAGCCGCTGTTCAAATTCCCATAAATCCTTGCTAAAATCGCTTGGGGCTTTCTTTACCGTCTTGTTAGCGGGTGAGTAGTAATAGGTGTCCAATAGAATGACATTGAGTCGCTTGGTCAATCCTAGCCCTAAAAAAGCGGTTGCGGATGTTTGATAGCCGCTGTCTATCGCAATAT
>NZ_SDLF01000258.1:0-379 GCF_013096935.1 Brevibacillus sp. MCWH
ATTTCAGACATTACGGTGCGTACGTCTGCAAAGTCCACGTTCATCAAACCCGGACGAGTAATCAGTTCGGCGATACCTTGCACAGCGCCTTTCAGTACATCGTTCGCTGCGCCAAACGCATCCAGCAGGGAGATACCGCGGCCCAGAACTTTCAGCAGTTTGTCGTTCGGGATAGTGATCAGAGAGTCCACATGCTTGGACAGTTCAGTGATCCCCTGCTCGGCGAATGCCATACGCTTCTTGCCTTCAAAGTTGAAAGGCTTAGTGACGACAGCAACGGTCAGGATACCCAAATCTTTTGCCACTTCAGCGACGACTGGTGCTGCACCTGTACCGGTACCACCCCCCATACCCGCAGCAATAAAGACCATGTCTGCAC
>NZ_SDLF01000259.1:0-379 GCF_013096935.1 Brevibacillus sp. MCWH
TATAATATCTCCTCTTTTATTAACAAATTCAGAAAAAAATCCTTTAATTTTGTCATTTACACTTTTGTAATCACAAATCTCATAAGAAACATGTTTAAAGAAATATTTAGCTACTACTATACAACTTACACCATCTAAATCATTATGAGTAAACATTTTAACATCTAAAGGTACTAACACGAATTTACCCCCTCTAATTTTTTTTATTCACATGTTTATAACTTGTTAATTTTCTATATACCATAAGTCCAAAAAAATGACTTATGGTATATAGAAACAAAAAAATTAAATAATAATATCATTGACGTTAATTTGACTTAATTTCGTAGTGGTGTCGTGGAATTTTTTCATGGATAAGTTTAATAAAGTAGATGATACA
>NZ_SDLF01000025.1:0-51968 GCF_013096935.1 Brevibacillus sp. MCWH
TCTGATAACGACCTTCGGCCTGTTGCTTGTTCAGCATGCTTCCACCTCTATAAAGCGTTGAATGTCATGTTTATTCGACAAAAAAGCGTGTAGACCTTGTACCTTCGGTACTTTGTCTACACGCTGAAACGCCCCTTGTATCCAAGGGGCGTTCCTCATGGTCGATGCGTAAGAAGATTGCTGCGGCCAATGGCGTTGGCGAGCCGGGCAAATTCCTCGATGCTCAGCGTCTCACCGCGGCGGCCGGGGTCGATGCCCAGCTCAACCAGCAGTCCAACCACGTCTTCTTTTTGCGTTTTGTCAAACAAGCCGTTCATCAGATTGTTCAGCAGTGTCTTTCTCCGCTGCGCAAAACAAGCCCGCACCACGCGGAAAAACAGCGCTTCGTCGTCCACCTCGACAGGCGGCTGCTTGCGGATCGTCAGCTTGATTACAGCCGAGTCCACATTGGGCCGGGGAATGAACACGCTGGCCGGCACCACCATCGCCACTTCCGTCTCCGCGAAAAACTGTGCGGCGACGCTGAGCGAACCGTAGTCCTTTGTACCCGGCTTGGCTGCAATTCGATCCGCCACCTCTTTCTGGATCATCACCACGATATGCTCCAGCGGCAGCCGTTCCTCCAGCAGCTTCATCAGAATGGGCGTCGTCACGTAGTACGGCAGGTTGGCCACGACGCTCACTTGTTCGTAGCCGGCCAGCTTGTCCGCCAGGAGCGCCCGCAGATCCAGCTCCAGCACATCCCCGTGCACCACTTCCACGTTTTCATAGGGAGCCAGTGTTTCCGCCAGGATGGGCAGCAGCCGTTGGTCGATTTCGACCGCCACGACACGGCCGGCCGCTCTGCCCAACTGTTCGGTCAGCGCACCGATGCCAGGGCCGATCTCCAATGCCGCCTTCCCCTTGTCCAGTTCGGCCGCTGCCACGATGTTGTGCAGAATGTTGGTGTCGATCAAAAAGTTTTGTCCCAGGCTTTTTTTGAACGAAAAGCCGTACTTCTCCAGGATTTCCCTGGTCCGCGTTGGCGTGGCGATATCTTTGCCGACGGCTCGGGTCATGGCTGCTCCCCTCCTTCGTCAATGGCCTTCATCGCGGCGAGAAACTCCGCCCGACTGATTTGAAAGGCGTTCAGGCGTTGCAGCATCTGTTTGGCATTGGCGTACCCGATGCCCAGCCGTTCACCCAGTTTGATGCGCCGCTGTTTGGAATCCGGACCCGAGGTCAACCCGTAGGCGATCATGTCGTCGGGCGTGATCTCCCCAGCCTGATCCGCCATATCGGTACGCACCTCGGAAAGCGCGCGAACGATCACTTCGGGAGAGGCGTTTTCCACGCCGATGTCCCCTTTTTTCGTCCCGTCTTCCTGGGTGATAAATGCGTGCTTGCAGCCCGGCACCGCCCGGCTGATGATCTTGCGGATTCTCTCCCCCTGATAATCGGGGTCGGTAAAAATAATAACGCCGCGTTTTTGCTGGGCCAAGCGAATCTTTTCGATCGTTTTCGCGTTGATGGCAGACCCGCCCGTCTCGATCGTGTCCGCCTGCACGGCCCGCTTGATGGCGGCCGTGTCGTCCCGCCCTTCCACGACGATGACTTCTTTGATCTTCATGTCGCTGCTCCCGCTTTCCTACCGTGTTGACATGGTATTAGTATACCAAAATCACGTACTGTTTCTGTGCGTGCGGCTGAAACGTTTCCGTTCCCCGCCCGTCATAATGGTAAGACGGCAAACAGAAGACAGGAGCGCAGGCTCCTGTCCTTTAAGGCTTGTGTGGTCCGATAATGTAAACCGTGCGATTTCGCTTGCGGCCGAATCGGATCGCTTCCGCTTCTGTGCTGACAAACACGTCAATCTTGTGACCTTTTATCGCACCGCCTGTGTCCTCTGCGCGACGATACCCGATTCCGTCGATATACACCCACCATCCCAGCGGAATGACTTTGGGATCGACGGCTATGGTATGCCCGGCTTCTGCCTTGACACCGGTAGCCGTGCGGCCATAACCCGGCGATCCGACAGGCTTGCCTCCCCCTGCCGGAGAGTAGGCGGTCAAGGTAACCCCGTTCAGTACCTTTTTCGGCCGGAACACTTTGCCACCGCGGGAGACCAACCCCGCTGCGGCAACGACCCGTTTTGACGTGTCGGCTTGAACGGATGCGGCCGTTCCTACCGCGACAATACGGTCTTTTTTCGGTGTGATGACATCTCGTTTTACCAGTTCACGGGATACTTGTTTTCCGTTTTCCGTAACCAGTCTGTAGTGCGCGATGACTTTCCCTTCCTGCCCGCTTTGCAGTACGCGGGTCTGTCCCTTTGTCAGAGAAGCATCGCCTTTGCGAATTTCCTGATATGGTACGCGCTCCTCAACCTTGACGATCTGTTCGCTGACCCGCGTGACAAAGATCGTCGAGTCTTTGGAGAGAGACGCTGTCAGTGCCGGTTCCACCCGGTCCTGTTTGCCCAGTGTAATGCCTGCGTCCTTCAAGACACCGGCCACATCACGGCTGAGCGTTTGCACGAGTTTTGTCTGCCCGTCCACGTGGACAGGGATTGCCCAGCGTGTATGTAAGGTGATGTTTATTCCGTCGGAAATTTTGGTGTCTGCTTCTGGCTGCAAGTTATCGTTATCTGTCACCGCAATCTGTCGTTCTTCCAAGAACTCTTTAACGGTTTTCGCCTTGGTCGCCACCTTTTTGGTGACACCGTCCAAGGTAAACGTGACCTGCTTCGGTTGCTTTGCTTGGGCAGATAAATAGCCAATCATGGGCACCAGCACCAGAGCGAGACAGCCCAGTATGGCAATTGCTCGCTTCTTTTGCCGTTCCCATATCGTGCGTAACTCCATTTCCCACACTCCTTTTTCCTGGAAAAGCACGAGGCTTTTCCCGTCTGGTCAGGCAAGGGTGATGAAATCGCACCAATATTTTGGAAATTGGCCAGTTCTGAACAAGGTCGGTCTTGATTGTATGCTACTTTCTCCGGTTTGTCAAATTGCCCCCTTCCTAGAACCAAATAATCGCTACCAGCCTAGCAAAAAGCTCATGGCGAATGGAAGCACGTTTGTGTCGAGCAGTTCTGTCGAGAGAAATGGAATCGTTCGACACATGGACTATGGTATGCAGGAGAAAACTGCGGGAGAACCTGGCTTGGCAGAAAATACTCGGCCACCTGCCGGAAAAACGCCGCCGGATGTGCGCAATCAACAAGCCGGAATTGGCAAAAAAGCCCTTCTGCGATGCGCTGATGCGCGTTCACAGAAGGGCTTTTGTCATAATAATGAGCTTTGAAGGCGCTATTCGGTACGGGCTTCCAGCCGGAACAGCCGGCGGGCGTTCTCGGCCGTGATCCGGGCCATTTCCTCGCAGGACAGACCGTGGATGTCGGCCATCGCCTCGCAGACGTAGCGGACGTATCCGCTCTCGTTTCGCTTGCCGCGATACGGATGCGGGGTCAGGTACGGGCAGTCGGTCTCGATCAACAGCCGATCGAGCGGCACCTTGGCCGCCACCTCTTTCGGCTGCTTTGCGTTCTTGAATGTGAGCGGACCGCCGAACGAGATGTAGAAGTTCATGTCGAGCGCCATTTTGGCCGTCTCCCAGCTCCCGGAAAAGCAGTGCATGATGCCGCCCACTTCAGCCGCCTTCTCCTCCCTCAGAATCGTGATGACGTCCTGATGAGCGTCCCGGTTGTGAATGATGATCGGCAGGCCCAGCTTTTTGGCCAGGCGAATCTGCTTGCGGAACACCTCCGCCTGCACATCCCGCGGCGAGGTGTCCCAGTAGTAATCCAGACCCATTTCTCCCAGTCCGACCACTTTCGGGTGGCGGCTCAGCTCCTCCAGCCACTCCAGATGCTCGTCTTTCATGTCCTTGGCGTCCTGCGGGTGCCAGCCGACCGCGGCATAGATGAAGTCGTAGCGCTCTGCCAGCTCCAGGCAGGTGGGGATCGTCTCGGCGTTGAAGCCGATGTTGACGATGGTGCTCACGCCGTTTTCCCGCGCGCGGGCAATCACCTCTTCTCGATCCTCGTCAAACTCCCGGGCATTGAGGTGTGCGTGCGTATCGAATAACACGGGATCTACCTTCCTTTCCCCTACTTTACGACCGCTCCGTTCGGCATGCTCGGGTCAACGGTCGCCAGCGTCAGTTGATCGCCTGCGGACGCGGCCAGGATCATGCCCTGCGACAGTTCGCCGCGCAGTTTCACCGGTTTCAGGTTGGCCACCAGGATCACCTTTTTGCCGATCATTTCTTCCGGCGTGTAGTACTTGGCGATGCCGGAAACCACCTGGCGCTTCTCATAGCCAAGGTCCAGCTGGAGTACCAGCAGTTTGTCGGCGTTGGGGTGTTTCACGCATTCGACGACTTGCGCCACGCGCAGTTCCACTTTGGCAAAATCGTCGATCTTGATTTCCTCTTTTACGTCGGCCGGTTTTTCGGCTGCCTGTGTTTCGGTTTGGTTCGCGGTTGTCTCGTTCACAGACACTTCTCCTTTCAATGCTTCCTGTTTTCGCTTGTTCTCTTCTGCCTGACGGCGCGCTTCCGCCGTGGATTCGTCGATGAACGCCAGCTCCGCCTGCACGTCCAGACGCGGGAAGAGCAGCTCCTTGCGGCTGACCGTGCTGCCGACCGGCAGACCTCCCCAGACGCCAGCCGACTCCCAGGTCAGCGCTTCCGGCTTGTCGAGGATGCCCAATTGGTCCCAGATTTTCGCCGGGGCTTTTGTCATGAACGGCTGAATCAGGATGGAGGCAATGCGGATGCTTTCCGCCAAATTGTACATGACCGTAGCCAGGCGGCCCCGGGTCTCTTCCGATTTGGCCAGGTTCCACGGCATGGTCTCGTCAATGTACTTGTTGGTCCGGCCGATCAGCTCCCAGATGTGGGCCAGTGCATTGCTGAAGCGCATTTCGTCCATGTGCTCCTCCACCAGTGCTTTCGTCTTGGTGGCCAGTTGGATGAGGCTGTCGTCCGGTTCGCCCGCCTCCTGCGGAGCAGGCACGATGCCGTCAAAGTATTTTTCAATCATCGTCGTGGTGCGGCTCAGCAGGTTGCCGATGTCATTGGCCAGGTCATAGTTGAGCCGTTGGATGAAAGCCTCCGGTGTAAAGACCCCGTCCTGACCAAAGTTGATTTCCCGCAGCAGGAAATAGCGCACGCCGTCGGAGCCGTAGCGGTCGATCAGGAGCTTCGGATCGATCACGTTGCCTTTAGATTTGGACATCTTTCCGTCCGGCATCAGCAGCCAGCCGTGGCCAAACACTTTTTTGGGCAGAGGCACGTCCAGCGCCATCAGCAGAATCGGCCAGTAGATGGTGTGAAAACGGAGGATATCCTTGCCCACCAGATGGACGTCTGCCGGCCAGTATTTGCGAAACTTGCTGTCGTCGTCAGACAGGTAGCCCAACGCGGAGATGTAGTTGGTGAGCGCGTCAATCCAGACGTAGACGACGTGCTCGGGATCGTTCGGCACCTTGATGCCCCAGTCGAAGCTGCTGCGAGAGACGGAGAGGTCCTGCAGTCCCGGCTTGAGGAAGTTGTTGATCATTTCATTGCGGCGGGACTCCGGCTGGATGAAGTCCGGATTTTCCTCCAGGAACTTCAGCAGCTTGTCCTGATACTTGGACAGGCGGAAGAAGTAGTTTTTCTCCTTCACCTTTTTCACTTCGCGGCCGCAGTCCGGACAGAAGTAGCCTTTGTCCTTCTTGCACTGCGTCTCGGTCCAGAACGCTTCGTCCGGCACGCAGTAGTAGCCCTCGTACTCACCCAGGTAGATGTCTCCCTGGTCCAACAGCCGTTTGAATACTTTTTGCACGACTTCCTTGTGGCGCGGCTGAGTCGTCCGGATAAAATCGTCGTAGGAGATGTCCAGCTTTGCCCACAAATCCTTGATCCAGTCGACAATCGGGTCGATAAATTCAAGCGGCTGCTTGCCGTCTTCGGCCGCACGCTCCTGCAGCTTTTGCCCGTGCTCGTCCGTACCGGTTAGGTAGTAGACATCGTAGCCGCGCAGCCGTTTGTAGCGGGCCATGGCATCGGCTGCAATAGTGGTGTAGGCGTTGCCAATATGCAGTTTGTTGCTCGGATAGTAAATCGGCGTGGTAATGTAGTACGTCGGTTTCATGCAGCAAAACCCTCCTGACATACAAAAAATAAAAGCCCGCCCCAGATTGGGACGAGCATACTTCTCGTGGTACCACCCAAATGCTCCGCCTTCTCACGAACAGCGGACTTGTCGAGTCAGACTGCTGCTGACTCACCCGTAACGCAGGTTTGCGTCGCGAACTACTTGGCGCCGGAAACGGCGGTTCATCCGCGAAACTCAGGGGCCATGTTCGGCTTGATCGCTTATACCGGATCGCAGCTACCCCGGCTCTCTGTCATAAGGATGGCAAGCCTACTCTTCCCGTCATGGTCGTTCGCTATGAAATACCTGATTCATCCTCTATTGTACACAACCGCCTCGTTTTGTAAACCACCCGCCTGCAACTTTGCGGAAGGACAGACGGAGCTTGAATAGACGGGACCAGGTTGAGGGGGAAAAAGGAACCGGTAGAAAAAAAAGCCACATTTGTCGAATCACCTCTCTATCATTCGACATAAGGTGTCGAATTCGACCTTCCATGCTTCCAGTTACTTTTTTCCAAGAATTCGATGCACATTAAGATAAAGCGCACCCAAACAATGGTCCTGTCATATCTACTAAATTCGCACCAGATGCAAATTCAAAGAATTGTAAAATTCATATTGACACCTTTGGGAATCGCTGGTATGATGGGAACAACGGAAATTGTCGAATATTGACGATTTATGATCCGATTTGCACAATAAACGACACTGGGCAACATTGTGAGAGGAGAGACGATTTATGATGAAATCGACGGGGATTGTACGTAAGGTGGACGAGCTGGGCCGCGTGGTGATTCCGATCGAACTGCGCCGCACCCTGGGCATCGCCGAAAAAGACGCGTTGGAAATTTACGTGGACGGAGAGCGCATCATCCTGAAAAAGTACGAGCCTGCTTGTATTTTCTGCGGTAACGCTGACCGTGTTTCCTATTTCAAAGGCAAAATCATTTGCCAGGACTGCCTGAACGAACTGCCTGCGGTCAAGCGCTAATCGTCCGCTCAACCATATAGCGCCGCTTTTCGTTGAGCAGATTGCTGCCATAAAAACGAAAAAGGCCGGGGATGACTCCCCGGCCTTTTTAGACTGAAGACAAAATGTACTTCGTTATCAATGAGATTCCGCAAGGAAACCATTCCATCATTGTCAGGCCGAAAGGCCTGAATATTGATCAACCGAAGGTGGAGATAAAGTACAGGCATGGAGTGATGGGCCAAGCGAGCTCCTTTGACGACCTGCTCAGCGAAAAAACGAAAGACGCGGGAAAAAACAGGGGGCACAAGTCTCACTTCATTGAAATACCCAGATGTTTGCCCCCTGCCCGCGTCGCGTTTTTGAGCGGACATCTTCCACTTCTTTGCTGGTCGTCAAGAGAGCGAGCGGGCCCGATCACCCATGCGCCACGGACTTTGTCTACACGCTGAAAGGTCGGGGATGACCCCCCGGCCTTTTTTCATGCGTGCGATCACGCTTGCGGATCGCGGTGGTATTCATTGTAGACGTCCCGCTTTGACAGGCCGCGATCCTCTGCTGCCTGTTTGATCGCTTCCTTTTTGCTCATGCCTTGCTCGCAGTAGCGGTCGACATGCTCCCGGATGTCAAGCGGCTGCCACCAGGCCGCTTCTTCTTCCGGAACGACCGGCTCGCCGCGGTATCCTTCCACGATCAAGCAGTACTCGCCTCGCGCCTCCCCCGCCGCCAGCAAGTCAATCAGATCGCCCAGCGGGCCGCGGGCAAACTCTTCGTAGCGCTTGGTCAATTCCCGCGCCAGCACGGCACGGCGATCGCCCCAGGCTTCCCGGATGGCCTGGAGCGTTTTCACGATACGATGGGGCGCTTCGTAAAACAGCAGCGTCTCCGGATAGCGCTCCAACCGCTGCAGTTCTTCCCGGCGCGCTTTGTTCTCGCGCGGCAAAAAACCGCAAAACACGAAGCGGTCTGTCGGCAGGCCGGAAGCAATCAGCGCGGTCAGCGCGGCGTTTGCACCGGGGACAGGAATGACGGGAAAACCGGCCGCCACAGCATCCCGCACCAGATCGGCCCCCGGGTCGGAGATGGCGGGCAGTCCGGCGTCACTCACCAGAGCAATCCGCTTTCCTTCCGCCAGCCATTGCAAGAGACCGCTGCCGCTGGCCTCCTTGTTGTGCTCGTGGTAGCTGACCGTCCGCTTCTCAATCTGAAAATGGTTCAGCAGCTTGCGGGTTTGCCGGGTGTCTTCGCAGGCGATCACATCGACAGTCCGCAGCGTTTCCAGACAGCGAACCGTGATGTCGTCCAGGTTGCCGATGGGCGTGGCCACCAGGTAGAGGACCCCTGTATGTTCGTCGGTGAAACTGCGCTGGACGTTCATGACGTACGACCACCTTCCTCGATCAGTTCTTCCTTTTGCGAGCGGGTCAGGCGTTTGATCGCTTCCTCCCGCCTGATTCCCCACGAGCGGTCCGTTCCTTCTTCCCAATACATCAGCTCCACCGGCCCTCGGCCCCGCGTGTACTTGGCCCCTCTGCCCTCATTGTGCTCCCGGATGCGGCGGGCCAATTCCGTGGCATACCCGGTGTAATAGGTCCCGTCCACGCAGCGCAGGATGTAGACAAAGTGGCTTTTATGCGAGGGAATCTCGCTTTCCGAAATAGATTTCCTGCAGTTCTTCACAGTATTCCTCTCCGTTTTCGTAGACAATCAACGGCGGCTGAATGCGTAGTTCCGGTCTGCCGTTGCGCATTCCCTCGATCAGCAGCATGTTGGGCTCAGCGTCGCGGCGCGGGTAGACCAGCCGCATCCGTTTGGGCTCGATACCGTACTGGCGCATCAGTGTGATAATGTCCACCAGTCGCGTCGAGCGGTGCACCAGGGCGATTTTCCCGCCGTTTTTCAGCAATTGGCTGCCCACCCGAATGACGTCTTCCAGCGACAGCAAGATTTCGTGGCGAGCGATGGCAAAATGTTCGCTGACGTTTTTCTCGCCGCTGGTGGCCGGCATGTACGGCGGATTGCAGGTAATCAGGTCAAACTTGCCGTGCCCGAACAACTGCACGGCGTCCTTCACATCGCCGTGGTGCATCGTAATGCGCGATTCCAGCCTGTTCAGCTTGACGTTTCGACTGGCCATGTCATACAGCCGCTCCTGGATTTCGATGCCTTCAAATACGGCTTCCGGCGACCGCGTCGTCATGATCAGCGGGATGGCGCCGTTGCCCGTGCACATGTCGAGCACCCGTCCCCGTTTGGGCACCGATGCAAAGCGGGCCAGCAGCACCGCATCCATGGAAAAGCAAAACACTTCACGGCTTTGGATGATTTTCATCTCATGGGTGAGCAGGTCGTCAATGCGCTCCGTCTCGTAGAGCGGCACGTTGATTTCCGGTTGCATCCGTTGTTCCAAACTCCTTTTTTCACTATCAGTCTCAAACGGCCTCTGCCCGTTGTCTGCAAAAAGCGACCTGCCGCAATGCTCAGGTCGCTTCGGTACAGGCCGTGTATCCTGTTATTTGTGAACACCACCGCTGAGGAAGGAGAGGCAGAACAAGCAATCTCCTTCTTTGCGCAAGCTGCCGAAATGAACGTTGCAAATGTGAAAACCTTCCGCATACAGCCGCGCCAGATTGTCATAGCCTTCTCCGACCACTTTCTTTTTGGCGGTTTCCTGCTTGTGTGTTTCTTTTTGTTTCGGCGGCGGACTGGCTGGCTTCTTGTCCAGCCGATTGCGAAGGTGTTGGTTCTCCACGAGTAATTGGGCGTTTTCCTCCATCAAGACAACAATGACGTCTTTCAGTTCGCCAATTTCCCGATACAGATCGCCAATTCGTTCCTCGATGCTGGCCATCTTGACGAAGATTTCCCGTTTGTCCACTTGCTCACCTCATCCCCGCTACCCAAATCTAACCTGCTCTGTCCTCTCGTCAGTCAAACGTCGGATGACCTACGACAATCTCATCGAGCGCAAATTCGATGGTGTGCTTGTTTTCCAAAAGCTCTACCTGAACGGACTGGTCGAGCACGTTGACGGAAACGACACGCCCCTCGCCCATCGGCGTGGTTACCATCGCGCCAATGTCCGGCATTTCATCCCGGGTGCTTTCGTAGTTGTCGTTTTCGTATTTCAAGCAGCACATCAACCGGCCGCAGAGACCGGAGATTTTGGCCGGATTCAGCGAAAGGTTTTGGTCTTTTGCCATCTTGATCGACACCGGCTCGAAGTCGCCCAAAAACGTAGAGCAGCAGAGCAGCCGTCCGCACGGGCCGATGCCGCCCAGCATTTTCGCTTCGTCGCGCACGCCGATCTGGCGCAGTTCGATACGAGTGCGGAAGACAGAGGCCAGGTCCTTGACCAGTTCGCGGAAATCCACCCGCCCATCCGCAGTAAAATAAAAGATGATTTTGTTGCGGTCAAACGTGTATTCCACGTCGACCAGCTTCATCTCCAGATTGTGTTCCTTGATTTTGGTCTGACAGATGGAAAACGCGTTCTTGGCAGCCTGTTTGTTCTCCTCCACCTGCTTGGCATCCCGCTCGTTCGCCATCCGGATTACCTTCTTCAGCGGCAGTACGACATCCTTATCGGCCACTTGCTTGCGGCCGATCACCACTTTGCCGTATTCGACCCCTCTCGCGGTTTCCACGATGACATGCGAATCCTTTTCGATCGGCAGTCGGTCGGGGTCGAAGTAATATATTTTGCCCGCTTTTTTAAAGCGGACGCCCACAACCTCGTACAAAGGTTATCCCTCCTGGATTTGAAGAACCAACCGCTCAAGGGCCAACTGTGCGTTGGCGTTTCGCTCTATCCGATTTTTCGTTTCCATGACCAGATCGATCCCATGCAAGAGCTCGGATTTCGTCCAGACCAGGGCTTGTCCTTGCAGCACATCCTGTTGGTCGCTGTTGATGAGATGGGCATGCCTGTCTACTTGCACGTACAGGATATCGCGCAGCCAAAGGATGAGCAAATCCAAAAAGAGGGGCAGTTCCTCCTTTATTTTGTCGCTTTTTTGCAACAAATCATGAATGGTATAGAGTGCAGCAGCATTGCGCTGTTTGCACTCCTGCACCAATTGTATCACTACATTTCTCAGCTGTGCAAACCAATCTGCCTGGCTGAGCGCACGAGCTTCTTCCAGATTTGTCGTGATATAGGAAGCTGCCCGAGCGATCCCGGCCGGCACGCCTTCTGTTTGCAGCTGCTCGGCGATGACGTCTGCGGACAGCGGCGTAAACGAGACAATCTGGCAGCGCGACAGAATGGTCGGCAGCATGGCGTGACTGTGTTCCGTCAAAAGCAGCGCGACCACTCCAGCCGGCGGTTCTTCCAAAAACTTGAGCAGACTGTTGGCAGCCTGGACGGTCATCCTGTCCACGTGCTCGACGATGTACACTTTGTGGGTCGATTCCACCGCCCGCATCGCCATTTCCTTTTGCAAGGCACGGATCTGGTCGATCTTGATCGAGGCCCCGTCCGGCTCGATCAACAGCACGTCGGGATGGTTGCCTGCCTCGATGCGCCTGCATGTGAGACAGGCCCCGCAGGCGTCCGCCTCCCTTTCTGGACAAAAAAGAGACTTCGCCACATGCAGGGCCATCCGTTTTTTTCCTGCACCTTTGGGGCCGGCGAACAGGTAGGCGTGCGCCAGCCGCCCGTTTTGCAGACTATGATGCAGCAGTTCCGCTGCACGCGGCTGCTGCGCAAACATCTCCCATGTCATCTTGTTCCACCTAAAAGTACAAGTTGATCAGCATGCCGCGAATTTCGCCGATGCGGGCCAACAGGTCGATCATTGGCGCCTGATCGCTCAACAGTTCGTCGGCAAGCTTGAGCAGTTCCGCGTCCACTTCCTTGACAATCTTGTACAGCCGGCTGCGACCCCGGCGGTTTACACCCCGTCTGTCGTCCAGCGCGATGCCGTGCTTGACGGCCTCTTCCATAAACTGCTTGACCAGATTTTTATAATGGTAAAAGTCGCGGATGGAGCGGGAACGGGCCAGAATCTGTCCCTGTTTGTCTATGTCCTGCAAAAGCCGGGTCAGCCGCTCCTGCGACATGCGTTGGTCTTCGCCTTTGATCAATTCCCCGAAATTCGCCTTTTCCACCTGCGGCCCTTTGCGCATGTCGGCCGCTTTGAGCAGATCTACCTTTGGCCTAAGCCCTTCTCCGATTTTCATGCCGCTCCCTCCGTCCCTGTCCGATCGTGTTTCTTCCTTACAGTATAAACGAAAGCAGGCTGAAAAAGGAGGGGGCTCTCCATCTGACGCCTAGAACGAATGGAATTGCTCGACGTCCAGCACAAACACGGCGGCACCGCCCACCTGCACCTCGAGCGGATACGGCATAAACGAATCGACGGCATTGCTCAACGGCGAGACAGGTGTGACCATCTGTTTGCGGGACTTGCAGTGCTGCTGAATGATCTCGATCACTTCCGGCACGTTTTCGTCGCTCGTTCCGATCAAAAACGTCGTGTTGCCGGCACGTAGAAAGCTTCCCGTACTGGCCAGCTTTGTAGCGCGAAATCCTTTTTTCACCAACTGCTGCGACAGACGACCACTGTCTTTGTCCTGAACAACAGCAACCACCATCTTCATCGGCTCTCACCCTTTCCGCACGCATATGGTATCTGGGTTACCTGTCTTTCTTCATTGTATGAAGGAAGGCTGGACGGTGTAACGATATTCTTCTTAATCATAGTATACAGCATGTACGTACCTGGACGGTACCTAAACCTTACAGACGCGCCTCCAGCGCAGCCAGCGCCTCTTCAAAGACGCGCTCCATCGGCTGTTCCGCGTCAATGACGACAAACCGCTCGGGAAAACGTTCCATCACCAGCCGGTAGCCTTCCCGCACTTTTTCGTGGAACCGCAGGTCTTCCATGTCGAGCCGGTTTACCTCCCGCCCCTTGGTCGCGTTAATGCGGGCCAGGCCTACTTCCGGCCGCACGTCGAAAAACAGCGTCAGGTCCGGCATGCAGTCCTCCACGGCAAAGCGGTTGATGGCAAACACTTCGTCGATTCCCAGGCCGCGTGCATACCCCTGGTACGCCAGGCTGCTGTCGATGAAGCGGTCGCACAAGACGAGCTTCCCCGCTGCCAGTGCCGGCAGCACCTTTTCCACCAAATGCTGCCGCCGTGCCGCCGCGTACAGCAGTGCCTCCGTCCGCTTGTCCATGGTGACGTGCTCCGGATCGAGGATGATCGACCGGATTTTCTCCGCGATCTCGATGCCGCCCGGTTCGCGGGTAAGGATCACGTCCCGTCCCCGTGCCCGCAGTTCGTCGCAGAGGCGGGCGATGACGGTAGACTTGCCCGCTCCGTCGCCTCCCTCGACGGTAATAAACCGGCCTGTTCCCTTCGTAGCCACACACATGCTCCTTTCACTCTTGTTGTCTTTCATCAATTACCCGTATCGTTTGCAGCCGGGCATCCTGCACCCCGTGGAAGCGGGTCTGTCCCTTGCGAAGCTCCAGCAAAAGCTCCAGCAAATCGGCATCAATGCGCTCACCTGGCACCAGCAGCGGGATTCCCGGCGGATAGGGGATCACCATTTCTGCGGCAATCCGGCCAAGCGCCTGTTCCAGTGCCACCGTCTCGCGGGGAGCGTCTATCGCTGCGTGCATCGGCATCGCCTGTTCGCGCAAAAAGCTGGAAGCCACCACACCCGGCTCCACCATACGCACTTTTCCCGATCGTCTCTCGGGGGAGACGGATTCCAGCAGCCTGGCCAGTGCGTCGAGATCGTCCGCTGAGGTCCCGGCAGAAGCCGCCAACAGCACGAGTCCGTTCTCGGCCAGTTCGGGATAGATGCCTTGTTCTTCCATCAGCCGCATCAGTTCAAAGCCGTCCGCGTCGGCGGTGCGCAGCACCAGCAGCAGTTTGAGCGGGTCCCATGTCGCACAGACGCTGTTTGGCACTGGTCGCGCCAGCTCCACCCACGAGACGCGATCCAGCCGTTCGCGAAGCTTGTCCAACTGCAGCAGCAGCCGTTCCCACTCCCGGGATGCTTCCATCACCAGGTGACGGCGCGCCAGGTCGAGCGAAGCCATCAGCAAATAGGACGGGCTGGACGACTGGATCATCGCCAGATTGCGCGCCAGACGTTCCCGGTCGATCCGCTCGCCCTGGATATGCAGCATGGACGACATGGTGAGCGCTCCGGTCATTTTGTGGGTGGATTGCACGGCGGCATCTGCTCCGCTCTGCATGGCCGAACGGGGAAACGCAGGATGAAAGCCGAAGTGGGCCCCGTGTGCTTCATCGACGAGAAGCGGCACACCAAACCGGTGGACGGTCGCCGCCATCTTGGCCAGATCAATCCCCATGCCGTAGTAGGTGGGGTTGGTCAAAAAAACCGCTTTGGCATCGGGATGGGCCTGCAGGGCGCGTTCCACGTCCTCCCGCCGCAGTCCGACGGCAGTGCCGGTCGCCGGGTCCACCGCCGGCACGATGTACACCGGCGTTGCCCGGGCCAGGATGATGCCGTGAAATACGGACTTGTGGCAGTTGCGCTGGACGAGAATCTTGTCTCCCGGACGGCAGACGGTCATGATCAGCGCGATGTTGCCCGCCGTGCTTCCGCCGACGAGAAAACGCGTCTCCTCCGCGCCAAACGCTTCCGCTGCCAACGCCTGCGCCTCGGCAATCACACCATCCGGCTGATGCAGGTCGTCCATGCCGGTAATCTCCGTCATGTCCAGTTCGAGCACAGGCCCAAACCGCTCCCTGCCGTGATGGTCAAAACTTCGACCCATCTTGTGACCGGGCACGTGAAACGGGTGGGGACGGCGCATGGCGTGCCGTACCAACTGTTCGTACAAGGGTGCCTGCCGCTGCCTCTCCCAAAAGTCGGCGCTTCTTTCCCGCACGGTCATTCACGTCCTTTTTTCAGAGTACCTCTTATTGTAACACGATTTGCACCCGCAAAACGGAAAAAGGCATCGGGGGTGCCGATGCCTTTTGGCCGAACGTGTCTAATCCGTGAGCCAGATGCGCCGCATCTGATGAATAAAGAACGTGTATTTTTTATCCTGTACATCCGTGTTGACCATTTCCTGTTCGCATTGCTGGCAGATAAACTGCTCACAGATGGCGATTCCGTCCGTCCGTTCTTCTTCACAGACGATACATCGCTGAGCAACTCTTTCCATTGTACAAACGCCTACCCTTTTCCTCAATCTACCAACCATTATACCCCATTATAATCCACTCCATTCCCAAACGTTCGTCTTTTCCCCGATGGTTCGGTAGATCATTTGCAGCGCCTCCGCTTCCGGCAGCGGAAAGCAGCCGCAGGCATCGACGACAATGGGTTGGCGCATGTGCCTGATCAACTCGGACAGGGGGAGTTCCATGAGTTCGGGGTCAGGCGAAGCGACAACCAGCAGATCGGCTTCGGCAAGCGCTGTTTGCCAGGTGGTGCACCGCTCCCCCAGGGTACCTTTACCGTTCGGAATTTGCTCGTCCCGAGGAACGTACAGCCGCACCTCTTTGTCCGCCATCCAGCCTGGCGGCATCTGCTTCCACAGGCTCGGCGGCCCCCACAAGGCGACGCGGCGCACGTTCGTCTTTCGCATGACAAAGCGACACTGGCGGACCAGCCATCTTCGCAGCGCTGCCCGCTCCATTCGCTGCGGGTCCAACCAACCCTGTCCGATGCGGCTGTCCATGCCCAACGCACGCGCGACCGTTTGCAGACGGACGCCGCGCCGGTCACAGCTCTCTCCCAGACGGAGGTAAAACCGCTCCTTCCAGGCCAGATACCGCGGCAGCTGGCGGATGACCTCCTCCGCTTCGCGCATCCCGCACACCATCGCGACCACGTCATGCTTCGCCAGTTGGCGGCTGATGATGCGGGTCCAGGGGCTGCGGAGATTACCGCCGACCAGCGCCCGCTCGCCGCCGGCAAAGCGATACAGACGGACAACTTCCCAGCCGGGATGCCGGGCAGCCAGTGCTTCTGCCGCTGTGCCCGCAACCCGGTCGCCGTATACGAGCAACAGTCCGGGACGGTCCCACTCGGCCAGGCTCGTCGACAGCCGTCCTGTATCCGACTCTCTTGCGATCAAAAAACCGCACGCCCCGGCCGCTTGTTTACGGTCTTTGGCCGGCACGACGGATATGCCGATTTCATCCAATTCGCCCGCCAGTGTGTCAGGGAACGGTGCCTCTGACACCTGTACGATCACTTTCACATCTGTGCTGGACACCTCAAGCACTGCCTCCTCTTTTCGCCGCCTGCTCCTGTTCGACCGCGCCTGTAAGCCCCGGCCATGCCTTTTGATTACGCGTCAGTCTGGCGGGGAGAGACGGCCGGCGCGTCAGCATCTGCAGCGCAGTAAACAGGTAATTGCCAAGGCGGCGGTGCCAGTTCCTCCCTTTTATCGTGCCCATAAATAAGGGGCCCATGACGTAACGGGCTCTCCGCACCGGCAGCGTCGCGAATCGCCGCACACGGGCAAACGCGCGTCCGGTTGACAGCTTTTCCGGCGCCAGCAGATTGTGCGATAATCATCTCAGCGGGAAAAACATAGGGAGAACCCTGCCCCTGTCCATTGGACAAAGCCAGGTTCTCCCCAGACACGGATCGGGTCTAGCCCGCTTGTACACCTGTAATCGCAAGAGGTCATAGACAAGATGAAAGAGCAAACCATTTACAGCTACAAACTGCTTCGCCGATTTCGCTGGCGATTGGCGGGCTGGCTGTTCCAGCTCCTGCTGATCTGCCTGTTTCCGCTCGCCGCCTCTGTCTGGCTGAAGATTCCGGCTGATCGCCTGGTGGTGACGCTGGCCGTGCTCCCGGCCATCGCCGCAGGTCATCTCTGCCTGTTCCGGCTTTACGCCGGCCTGCGCTCACACCACCCGCATACCACGCCGGACCTGCTCGTCTCTCCCTGGTGGGGCGCCGGTTCCCGCCATCCTGTTTCGCTCCGGGCATACCGCGGAGCGGAGGCGACCGTCCTCGCCGGCAGTCTGTTTTTGGCCGCCGCTGTCTTCGTCTGGGTGCCGCTGCCGTACGGAATGGCGCTGCTCTGGGGGACAGCCGTGCTGGGCTTGCCCCGGCTGCTGGCGCTTATCGCTTCACTGCGCCAGCCTCCGCACTGCCGGGTCAAGTACGAAAGCGGCAGTGTCGCCTTTTTGCTGACTGACGGCTAACCGCCTACATCACCCACAGCTTGATGATGATCAGCGCGGCCAGACCCGGCAGCCGCAGCAGCCCGGTCAATAACGCCGTTACCGGATTAATCGGGATGTGGAAGTCGGCCAGTTCTCCGACCAAATTGGCGAAAAACAGCAGCACCGCGCCAATGACCAACTGCATGGCGACAAACCCCGCCCAGCGAATCGGCCCCATGACCGACCTGCTGGCGGCAATCACCAACAACAGACCTGTGACAATCAAGGCGATGACCCATCCCGTATTCATTACTCATCCTCCCTGCGCGTGCCGACGTTCCCGCTCCCGTTTTGCTTGCGCGAGCAGGAACATGTAACGTTTTTCCGTCAATTGCAGATAGTAAATGGCATCCTCCAACCCGTCGTCCGGTTCGCTGATATCCATGAGATGACGGGCGTGCTGCCAATCCAACCGCGCGCGGTCGACAGCTTTATCCAGCGCCTCCGGCCCCCAATGCACGGCCGCTCGCGGTTTTCCCCACAATCTCACTTCTCCCACGCCCCTTCAGTGAAAGTAGTGCAGCACACCGGTCAGATTGTTGATCACATGCAGCACGACAGCCCCCCAGATGGACTGAAACCGATGCCGCAGGTAGCCCAGACACAGGCCGATGACAAACAGCGGAGCCAGCAGGGCGACATCCACATGCATCAACGCAAACCAGAGGCTGCTCAGTACAATGCCGACAAACGCTCCCAAACGCTGAACCAGAATCGTCTGAAACACACCGCGGAACAGCAATTCCTCGGCAATCGGCACCAGGATGCCGATGACCAGCACGGATGCAGCGACGGCCCAGATATCGCGGTCTTTGGCTTGAATGATTCCCTGTTCGATTTGCCGCTCCCGCTCCGAGTCCAGCGACAGGTGGAACCAGTCAGCCAGCGGGGTGGTGACGACCGCATCCAGCACCCACATGATCAGCAGAAACATCACCGCCAGCACGGCAATCATGCGCCCGATGCGGCGGGGACGGCACACGCCGATCTCGTCCATCCGGCCATGAAACCAAAGCGGCACCGCGATCAGGATAAACAGTTGAAGCGACGCCGACTCAAAAAAGCTGCCGACCGAGCCCTCGACAAACAGAGGGTACGGCAGTATCAGGCCGTACAGCAGCAGCGTGCAGGCGTGAAACACCTGCAGCCAGGCGACGACATGCAGCAGATCCGACCACGTCGGTGCGTCGTCATTGAGCAGCCAGGCCGTCCGCTGCCTGTCCCGCCAGACGTTGACGGCAAAGCCGATAGCCGCGACAAAGCTGATGACCACCACAGCCAGCACCGTCAGCGACAGCCACAGTTCAGGAACCTCCGCAGTCGACACGATCCACCGGCCATCCGGTCCGCGATCAAAGCGGAGCATCATCAATTCGGCGGCAAACACGATCCAGTATCCGACAAACAGCGGGATCGCCCAAGGCGCAGACCTGCGCTTCTCCGTCCCGCCCCGCAGCGACATCCCCGGTCCTGTCAGCATCTCCTCACACTCCTACTTCAATCTATGTCTTGTCCGGACAAAAAAGTCCTCCTGCTCCCATCTCCTGCAAACACAAAAAAGACAGGGAGTCCCCGTCTTTTTCTTGTCCTACAATTCCCGGCGACCTTCCAGGGCTTTTGTCAGCGTCACCTCGTCGGCGTACTCCAGATCGCCGCCCACCGGCAGTCCGTGCGCAATCCGCGTCACGCGAATGCCGAACGGCTTGATCAGCCGGGAGATGTACATGGCGGTGGCCTCGCCCTCGATGTTCGGGTTGGTCGCCAATATCACTTCTTTTACTTGATCGTCGCTCAACCGCTTCAAGAGGTCAGGGATGCGGATGTCCTCCGGCCCGATGCCGTCCATGGGAGAAATCGCTCCGTGCAGGACGTGGTAGTACCCGTCGTACTCCCGCGTCTTTTCCATCGCCACCACGTCCTTGGGCTCCTGCACGACGCAGATGACGGAAGCGTCACGCCGCTTGTCCCGGCAGATGTGGCAGGGGTCGATATCCGTGATGTTGTTGCAGACGGAGCAGTAGTGGAGCTGCCGTTTGGCGTTGACCAGCGCTTTGGCCAGATCCAAAACGTCGTCCTCTTTCATGTTGAGCACGTAAAACGCCAGACGGCTGGCCGTTTTCGGCCCGATGCCCGGCAGTTTCATAAAGCCTTCGATCAGTTTTGATACCGGTTCGGGATAAAACATCGGCTCGTACTCCTTAGAACAGACCCGGGATGTTCAATCCTCCGGTGAATCGGCCCATTTCCTTGGCGATCATCTCATCGGCCTGGCGCAACGCATCGTTGACGGCGGTCAGCACGAGGTCCTGCAGCATTTCCACGTCATCCGGGTCGACCACTTCCGGCTTGATCGTGATGTCGACAATCTGCTTGTGGCCGTTTGCCTTAACGGTAATCGCACCGCCCCCTGCAGAACTTTCCACCACTTTTTCCTTCAGGGCCTCTTGCGTCTTTTGCATTTCTTCCTGCATCTTTTTCATTTGTCGCATCATTTGTTGCATGTTTTTCATCGGGGTGTCCTCCTTCTTTTTTGCCGGTTCAGCTTATTCTTTCACTTCAATCAGTCCCTCACCGACCAGCCGAATCGCCTCGGCGACAAACGGGTCCTGCTCTTCCTGGGCGGGCTGTTCTTCCTGCCCGGCCTGCTGGCTCACGCTCTGCCACTCCTCCTCCATCACGGAGAGCAGCTGCAGCGGCCGCCCCAGAACACCCAGCATCACCCGTTCCACGACGCCCTTCAATTCCGGCTCCATGGTCTTCTCACAGTGAATGGGACTGGTAAAGGTGACGACGACAGCGTCGCGGCCGGCAGCAGCGGGCTGGCCGTTCACCAACCAGGCTTGGTATTGAATCTTGATTTTTTTGACATCGGCCAAAATCTGGCTCCACTGCCCGCGCACCTGCCGCGTCAGCGCTTCGTCCACCGCCTTGGCCACCTCCCGCACCTTGTTCATCGGCGTGCGGGAACTTCTCGCGGCCGCAGCCGGACGGCGCGTTTCCGCCCTGCGCGGCTCTTCCGTTCGCGGCTGGGCGCTCACGTGCGCCTGTCCCTGCATCAGTTGGGCCAGCCGCTCTTCCAGTGTGCGGACCCGGTTGGCCAGTGCGGCCAGCTCTGCTCCTCCGGCTGCGGCTGCCTCCGGCGCAGCGGCAGCCTCTTTGACCGGCTGGCACAGTTTGACCAGCGTCAGCTCCACCAGTACGCGGGCGTACGTGGACCACTTCAACTGGGCCAACGCCTGATTGCAGATTTCGATCGCGGCGTACACGTCGGGCAGGGCGTACATCCCGGCCACCTGGGCAAACTGGTCGTCCAGCATCGTCCGCTCGACGATCTCTTCCAACTGCGGCGCAGTCTTGAACAGCAACATGTCGCGGTAGTAGTAGAGCAGATCCTGCAAAAACTGTTCGGGATCTTTTCCCTGCACCATCACCCGGTCAAAATGCTCCATCACCCGGGACACGTCTCGTTCAGCGACGTATTTGGCCAGAACGGAAAAGTGCCCCTGTGAGACGGTGCCGGTAATCTGCATGATGTCAGCAGCCCGAACCTCGTCTTTGCTGTAGCTGATCGCCTGGTCCAGCAGGCTGAGTGCGTCCCGCATCCCCCCTTCGGCCATTTTGGCGACCAGGTGGAGGGCCTGCGGTTCGACCCGCACTCCCTGTGCCTCGCAGATGTATGTGAGCCGCTTCACCATTTCCTTTAGGGGAATCCGGTGAAAATCAAACCGCTGACAGCGCGAGATAATCGTCGCCGGCAACTTGTGGGGCTCGGTGGTAGCCAGAATAAAGATGACGTGGGAAGGCGGTTCCTCCAGCGTCTTCAACAGCGCGTTGAACGCCTCCGTCGTCAGCATATGCACTTCGTCGATAATATACACCTTGTACCGGACGTCACTGGGGGCGAACCTGACCTTGTCGCGGATGTCGCGAATTTCCTCGACACCGCGGTTGGAAGCGGCGTCAATCTCCAGCACGTCGGTAACGGAACCGTCGGTAATGGCCCGGCAGGTGGGGCACTGGTTGCACGGCTCTCCGTCCTGCGGCTGTTCGCAGTTCACCGCTTTGGCCATGATTTTGGCTGCACTTGTCTTGCCCGTACCACGGGGACCGTTGAACAAATAAGCGTGGGACAACCTGCCTTCACGCAACGCGTTGCGCAAAGTGGTCGTCACATGCTCTTGTCCCACCACGTCTTGAAAGGTTTGCGGTCGGTATACGCGATACAGCGCGGTATAAGCCATGATGGTGTGACACTCCAATCTGCACAGTCCTCTTCCGAATCCTAACTATTATACACCATCCGCCCTTGCTCTTACAAAGAAAACGCCCCGTACGGATGACGGGACGCCGGGCCGGATAACCGTTGTCAGAGATACGGGAGCAAGATGTGAAAAGTGGTGCCATATCCTTTGGACGAAACGCGGATTTGGCCGCCAATGTCGTGAATGATTTTCTGACATACGGAAAGACCCAGCCCCGTTCCCTCCTCCTTGGTCGTAAAAAATGGATCAAAAATTTTGTCGATGATGTACAGCGGAATGCCCGGCCCCGTATCGTGGATGTCGATGCTGACCTTGTCCCCTTCCGGATCGATGTGATGGGAAATGTGCAGCGTCCCCTTCTCCCCCATGGCCTCGATGCCGTTTTTGCAGATGTTGATGAAGACCTGTTTGAGCAGTTCCGTGTCCCCCACCACCAGCGGAAGCTGTCCCCGCGAGGAGAACTTTACGTCGATGCCGAACAGAAGCGCCTGCGACTCCACGATCGGGAGAATCTCCTCAAACACCGTGTTTAAATCGACCAGGGAATACTGGACGTCGCGCTGCTTGCTCAGCAGCAAAAATTCGCTGACCAGCGAATTGATCCGATTGATCTCCGTCAGCATGATTTCCGTGTAGGTACGCTCCCGCTCCATGCCGTTGTCGCTGAAGGATTGCAGGAACATCTGCAAAAAGCCCTTGATCGACGTGAGCGGGTTGCGGATCTCGTGAGCCGTGCCGGCGGCAATCTGTCCGATCATCGCCAGTCGCTCGTTGCGCTCGATTTTTTGTTCAAACGAGCGCAGGTTGGTAATATCCTTGAACAAGACGAACGCGCCGACGGTATTGCCGGCCTCGTCCTGAAGCGTGTGGGCGTCCACGATTAATTCGTAGCGCTGGTTGTCGTTTGTCCAGGACGTGGCGATATTGTGAAGCTTCACCCCGTCGAGCAGTTCCCGCTTAATCAGGCGATGCTCTTCAGGTATGCCGGCAAACACATCGTCCACGTGCCGGTTGAGCACATGCAGCCGCTCCATTCCGAGGAGCTTACAGGCCGCGTGGCTGGCTTCGACGATCTGTCCCTGCTTGTTGAGCACGAACAATCCCAGGCTGGTATCGGTAGTCAGTTTTTCCACAAGCCGCTGTGACAGCCCGTAATCCGTCTCTTTGGTCAACTGATACAGGTGAACCAGATACAGCAGCTCCTCCTCTGTCTGCTGCCCCAAAATCATCGCCGGTGTTTTACCGCTTCTGCCCTGCCTGTCACGCCATTCCACTTCTGCGGGCATATCTGTCTCCGCTTCCCGGCGCAGCAGATCCTGATACAGTTGTTCGATCGTGCCCCGGTACGGCAGCAGGACGTGAAACGGCTGGTTCACGAGTTCTCCGCGTTGGTATCCGGTAACGCGAAGAAGCTGTTCATTCACTTCCACGATACATCCCGTTTGCGTCACCAGAAATACGGCCGTCGGGAAGTATTGCAAAAATTTCGTCAATCGTTTGGACGAACCGGCGAGATGTAACGAGAATGATGCACTCACAGCTTGTCCCCCCCTGACCCTTGACGTTTTTACAGGCAATCATCGCATTCTGCACATTCCTACACATTCGTCACCCTATCAGGAATGCCCTGCCTGTACAGAATGATTCTGGAAGGAAATGTTTCGCTAGAGATCGTCAGAAATCAACAAAAAATGGCCTGTTCCTCATGAACAGGCCACTTGATGTTCTTCGAGAAGACCGTGCACCTATCTTCGATACTCCCCATCCAAGCGTTACATATGGGGGCAGCTCAGACCAGGCTCCCCTGCGGCACACGCGATGATCCACTTATGGCTGCTTCCTTCCGGACCTGACCAGGTTCATGGGTTCGCGTTGCACAGGACCCGATCCTCAACACCGCCGCCCATATGGCAGCCTTACATGAGAAGACCTCTGATAGGAATTCGACCCTGCTATTGCGGATTGCAGGTTACAGGGCACCGCAACCTCCCCGTCTAGCACGGCACATTTAGCATACCAAAGAACCGGAATGATCGCAAGGCAAAAAGCCATCCATAACAGGAAAGCGTCCCCTCACGTGACGTGGGCTGCCGCTTTCTGCACTTCATGCCCGGCGTCGGATGAAATCATGCTGGCGGCAATCGCCTGATACGCCCGGCAAAACGCCCGGACAATCTCCGGATCGAATTGAGTGCCGGAGCAGCGGACAATTTCCGCATACGCTTCTTCTGCTGTCATCGCCTTGCGGTAGGAACGCGTTGAAGTCATGGCGTCAAAGGTGTCGGCGACGGCCAAAATACGCCCCAGCAGGGGGATATCCTCCCCTTTCAGTCCGTCCGGATACCCGTATCCGTCCCAGCGCTCGTGATGATGACGGACACCGGGACTGACGTGGGCCAGGCTCTCGATCCTCTCCACGATGTCGGCTCCAATGGTGGTGTGCAGCTTGATCAGTTCGTACTCCTCGTCATTCAGCTTGCCTTCCTTCAACAGCACCCGGTCGGGAATGGCCACCTTGCCGATATCGTGCATCAGCCCGGCATAACGCAGATCGTTCCGGGATATGGTTTGCTTTTTCGCATCATCCAAATAATCGTAGATAAGCAGCGCGTACCGGGTAACCCGCTCGCTGTGGCCGGCCGTGTACGGATCTTTCATCTCCACAGCCAGGTAAAAGCTGCGAACAATCTGGTCCATCCCCTTCTGCATGTACTCCCGTTCCCTTCGGATCAGAGTGTCCAACTGCTCGGCCATCTGATTAAATTTGTTTCCCAAGCGCGCCATCTCTTCCATCCCGTCCACCGGCACGCGAATGGAAAAATCCCCTTTCTGCAAAGCCTCCGTCGCTTCGACAAGGGTGGAAATCGGCCGGTCCATCCACCGGGCGACCAGCCGGGTCTCCATAGCGGCAAACAGCACCACCAATAACGTGACGATCAGCAAAATCAGCTCCAGACGGCCGAGATGACGGTCAATCACTTCGGCCGGCAGCAGTTCCACGTAGGTGTTTCCCGTATGCGGGGAGACGTATCGAAAGAGATGCACCATCCCGTTCAGCCGGCTGTCATACCGCACTTCCTCCGTTAGGCCCGCATTGTGCACCTCTCTTACATCTGCATAAGACTCCACCAGCAGCCGCGCACCCGAGGACTCCGGTTCGACCTGAATCAGCGGGTGCCCGTCGGAGGTAAACACCAAAAGCGTACAGTCGTGCCGCTCGGTGTCTGTTTTCAGCCACCTTTCCAATAAATCGGGCTTCCATTCTGCCACAAGCACGGCGAACGGCCGCCCCTGCTCGTTCGTTACCGCCTGCACCGCGTACAGCCGAGACGGATCGGCCCCCGCTTCCGCTCCAAGCAGCAGCCGGGGAGCGATGTGCCACGCCTCCAGTGTGTCGCGGTACCATGACAGACTGCGGACATTTCCGTCCATCCATTGCTCGTCGGTAAACAGGGAGAGACGTCCACCATCGACGGCGAGCAGATGAACATTGCGGACAGAGGGATTTCTGCGTTGAAAGTCCCGGAACAGCTTCTCCGCCGCAGCCGTTTGTGCGCTGCGCGGCAAAAGCGCCAACTGTCCCTCCGTGCTGCGCACGGCTGGTTCGTTGGCCAGCCGTTGGACGCTGTCCAGCAAGAGCTGGGCATACAGCGAAAACTGCTCGTCCGTGTGACGCAAACGCTCGCGAATGCTGGTGGCGTACTGTTCGTACACCACCGTTCTTGCCGCGTCGTAATTGACAAAGCTGACGACGAGTATCGGGATCAGGCACAAGCACAGCAGTGCTGCAAATAAGCGGTCTCTTACCTTTGTAAACACGGGCCTCCCCCTTGCTTCTTTCCCGAGGTGGACGGGCACAAGCTCCCTCCTGCTTCGTGCACGCTGTGAATCTCCAACCGACTGGGAACAATGCCCATATCTATGACATTCTTTACCTACCACGGGGAAGCAGCGCCTAAACCTCTTTCAGGGGTTTTTGCAGAAAAGTTTCCTCCCTATGCTTTCATGCAGTCACACAGCAAAAAATCCTCCATAAAATACGGAGGATTTTGGCGATTATATTCGATTACTCGCTCAGACTGCCCTTTGGCCCGAAGAATTCGAAATGGATGCGTTCTTCCGGCACGCCCCAGTCTTTCAGCGCCTGGTAAACGTTTTTCATGAACGGCACCGGTCCACAGAAGTAGAAATCGGCATTGTTGTCGGGCAGAATCGACTGCAACCACGGCAGGTCGATGAAGCCCTCCTTGTCAAAACGGCGCTCAGCCCGATCTTCTTCGGTCGGTTCCGAATATGCTGCATGGAAAGTCAGCGCTTCGTGCTTATCGGCCAGCGCGGCCACGTGCTCCTTCATCGCGTGCACCCGGCTGTTGCGTGCAGCGTGGATAAAGTGAACCCGTCGCTGCGGCTGCCGCTCTACCAGCGTATTCAGCATGCTGATCATCGGCGTGAGACCAACGCCTCCGCTCAACAGGACGACCGGCGTCTCTTTTGACGTATCCAGGACGAAGTCACCTGCGGGCGCGCTGATCGGCAGCACGTCTCCCTCCTTAATGTGGTCGTGCAGGTAGGTGGAGACGATCCCCGCCGGCTTGCCATCTACGGCATCTTCCCGTTTGACGCTGATCCGGTAGTAATCCTTGCCCGGGCTGTCCGACAGGCTGTACTGACGGATGTGCGTGTAGGTTTCACCCGGGATATCCAACTTCACACTGATGTACTGCCCTGGCTGGAATGGCGGAATGAGGCCGCCGTCCTGCGGTTTCAGGTAGAAGGAGGTAATCACGTCGCTCTCTTTTACTTTTCGGTCCACGACAAAGTTGCGGAAATCCCGCCAGCCGCCGGGCAACTGTTCCGCTTCCCGGTACAATTCCTCCTCCAAATTGATGAACACGTCGGCAATAACGCCGTACGCTTCCGCCCATGCGTTGATGATCTCGTCAGTCGCTGCGTCGCCGAGCACGTCCTTGATCGCCGCGAGCAGGTTTTTCCCGACGATCGGGTAGTGTTCCGGCTTGATGCCCAAACTGCGGTGTTTGTGCGCAATTTGCTTGACGACCGGCAGGATGGCTTCCAAATTCTCAATGTTGGCCGCCGCCGCATAGACGGAGTTGGCCAGCGCGGTCTGCTGCCGCCCCTGTTTTTGGTTGGCGTGGTTGAAAATGTTCAGCAGTTCCGGATGGTTGGTAAACATCAACTGGTAAAAACGTGTCGTAATCGTCCGGCCATGCTCCTTCAGGACGGGAACGGTCGACTTGATGATGTCTATCGTATGTTGACTCAGCATGTTCGCTCCTCCTTGATGATACCGTGATGGTTCGTGTCGCCTTTAGTATAAGGCGCTGTGATTTTGTTCACTGTGATTGCAATCACATCGCCGGTGGAGGTTTTGTGAACACCTGTACCGAGCATGTGTAGCCGTCCTGCGCTGTCCTCCGTCTGCGGTCGGACGTGCCGATCGCGCTTGCGTCGGTTGGAGGGTTTGGTAATATGAGGTACAATAATTATGGGGGCAGTCATAACGCTTCTCAATACAGGGAGGTAGCAGAATGGATCACAAGGGAGTCAAGGCGATCACCCATGCCAGTTTGTTCTTCGCGCCAATCCTGGTGCCGCTGGTTGTCTGGCTGCTGATTCAAGACCGGCATGTAAAAAACATCGCCTTGCAGGCATTGCTGTTTCATGTCATCATGAGCATTCTTTTCTCCATTTCCCTCTTTCTGTCGTTTTTCGTGATCGGCATTCCGTTCGTGCTTGTATTCGGCTTTATGATCCTCTACTATCCGATCAAGGGGATCGTTTACGCGCTGCAGGACAGACCGTTTCGCTATCCGGTCATCGGATCGCTGATCGGGTAGATGAATACCATAACACAAGGCGGGAGTGAGCAATTCACTCCCGCCGCTTCGTTCTCGGCAATGAACAAATGACCTGTTGTATAATTATTACATATTTGGTGATGTAATCATGTTGGAAAAGAGGTGGAAGAATCAACATGAAAAAAGCTCATTGGTTTACACTGATGGCGTTCATCTTGGTTTGTTCCCTGCTTGTCATCATGATGAACAGCAAGCAATCACATGTTGTTCCAGAGATCACATTGAAAGTCGGAAACGATGATATCAGCTCGACATTAAAGTCAAGAACATTGGAAGATCCAGCAGATTTTGAAGATGCGTCACTGTTCCGATCGATCATGAATGATCCCGCGATAACGATTCCATACGTCAAGCTTGGTGAGACCGTACATATTTCGCTTCATCCAAAACCAAAATCATTTGAAGTAAGGGAGAGCATTCTTCTTACAGATGGCGATTTTAAATATAAACGTCAACCAGCGCAGCAACAGCCAGTAACGCTTAATTTTAATGATAATGAAAATGAAGCAACATTTACTCTGAATGAAAACGTCTTTGCCCTCTTAAGTTCTAACAGTCAAGATTATCAACCGGGCGGGACCATCCGAGGTTTTCGCCTGGTATGCAAATGGGAAGACCGCACACAGGAATATGCATTTGTCATCAAAACGGATGCCCACAAACCTTCCACTGCCAAGTAAATCAAAAAGCACAGGCTGGCTGCCAACCTGTGCTTTGCGTACGATTTGTATGGCGGAGAGAGTGGGATTCGAACCCACGCACGCCTCACGACGCCTAACGCATTTCGAGTGCGTCCCCTTATGACCACTTGGGTATCTCTCCACTGTATGCTAGAAGCAAAATTAACTATAGCAAAAGATTGCCCAATGCGCAAGAGTAAATCTCTACCACCCCTTGATTTGCCGTCAGCGTTGGGCCAATATAGTAACAGCACAGCGAAAACGAGCAGAAACGGGGAATTCAATTGAAGCGAGAGCGTTTGGACAAGGTCCTCGCCAACATGGGCTTGGGGACGCGCAAGGAAGTGAAACAACTGGTAAAGCAAGGGCTGGTGGAAGTAGACGGCTCCGTCGCCACTGACCCCGGCATGCACGTGATACCGGAAACGCAGGAGATCACGGTCGAGGGGGAGCCGCTCAACTACAAACGCTGGCTGTACATCATGTTGAACAAGCCGCCCGGCGTCGTCTCAGCCACGGAAGACAACCTGCACATGACGGTGGTGGATCTCCTGCCGTACGAATGGGGCCACAAGGTACACCCGGTCGGCCGGCTGGACATCGACACGGAAGGACTGCTGCTCCTGACCAACGACGGACAGCTCTCCCACAATCTCCTGTCGCCAAAGAAAAAGGTGGAAAAGGAGTACTTCGCTCGCATCCAGGGCCGCGTCACCGACCAGCACGTGGAGGCGTTCGCCCGGGGCGTCGAGCTGGAAGACTTTACGACCCTGCCGGCCAAGCTGGAGATACTCTCTTCCGGCGACGTCTCGGAAGTCCGGGTCACGATCATGGAAGGAAAATTTCATCAGGTGAAGCGCATGTTTGCCGCATTTGGCCTGCAGGTGGTCTACCTGCAGCGCGTCCGCATGGGGCCGCTCCATCTCGACACGACGCTTTCCCCCGGGGAATACCGGGAATTGAGCGAGGAAGAATTGGAACAGCTTCGCAGCCATATCCAGAAGAACAGCCCGGTTTAATCCTGACCGGGCTGTTTTTTCTTCCGCAGACCGCGAAAAAAGTCTTTCAGCATCTGGCCGCATTCCTCCGCCAGCACCCCTTCCACGACCGGCACCTGGTGGTTGAATCGCGACTCATCCAGCAAGTTCATCAAGGTGCCCGCGCATCCTGCCTTCGGATCACGGGCCCCGTACACCACCTGCTCGATGCGGCTCTGCACAATCGCTCCTGCACACATCGGACACGGCTCCAGTGTCACGTACAGCGTGCAGCCGATCAGCCGCCAACCGCCGAGCCGGGCGCTTGCCTCCCGAATGGCAATCATTTCCGCGTGCAGGGTGGGATCTTTTTTCGTTTCCCGCAGATTGTAGCCGCGGCCGACGATTTCCCCGTCGCGAACGATGACCGCCCCGATCGGCACCTCGCCGATGGCCGCTGCCTTTTTCGCTTCTTCCATCGCGGCTCTCATGTATGTCTCGTGTTCCTGCATCTCCATCACGTGCGTCCAAATACTCCTTTAAACACAGTCTCAGACAGTTCCCGACGCCCCGACGGTTTTTCCCGCTCCTGCAATTGCTCGGGCAGCGCGTCCTTTTCCCCTTGGTAGCCAATCGCGATGACCCCGTGCAGCTCGTATTCGTCCGGCACTTTCAGCACCTCGCGTGCCTTGTCCGGATCAAAACCGCCCATTGCGTGGGCAATCAGGCCGCGCCGTGCTGCTTCCAGAGCCAGGTATCCCCATGCCGCGCCGGCATCAAACGCATGCGCCCGGTTGTTCACTCCTTTGGCATTGACCGTTTTGGACAAAATCAGCGCCAGCACCGGCGCTTTTTCGCACCAGACGCGGTTGCCGTCGGCGATGAACGGGTAAAAGCGCTCCCTCTCCTCTTTGCTGCGGGCCAGGATAAACCGCCAGGGCTGTTCGTTGTTGGCCGACGGTGCCCAGCGCGCCGCTTCGAACAGGCTGAACAAAACCTCGTCGGGAATCGGGTCTGACTTGAACGAACGGGGCGACCAGCGATTGAGAAATACCGGGTCCACCTCGTAGGATGCTTTCCGGTATTCTGCCACCTGGGGCAGGTACTGATTCATCATGGTTCGCAAACCTCCTTCATAGTTTTTCATTTTTATAGAATAGGGCTGGATAAAATCAGCCAACCTGGCGTATAATGGGAACTGAAGGGAACACATGTTCCCGAAACTATTGGAGGGAGGGTTTTTCATGTTTTCAAGCATTTCCACTTTTCTAAAGGTATGGGAAGACGAGGCACAGATGACCCAGCGCATTCTCGACGCCTGTACCGACGATTCCCTGCAGCAGCGCGTCTCCGCTGATGATCGTACGCTGGGCAGGATTGCTTGGCACATCGTGTGCACCGTGCACGAAATGATGTCCCGCACCGGCCTGCAGTTTGAAGCGGTCAGTGAGCACCAGCCCGTGCCGTCCTCCGCGCGCGACATTGCCGAAGCGTGGCGCAACACCAGCGCTTCCTTTGTCGAAGCCATCCGATCCCAATGGAGTGACGCCACCCTGCAGGAAGTGCGCGAGATGTACGGCGAGCAATGGTCCAACGGCTATACGCTGCAAATGCTGATCCTGCACATGGTCCATCACCGCGGGCAAATGACCGTCCTCATGCGCCAAGCTGGTCTGCGTGTGCCGGGCACATACGGACCCGCTCGCGAAGAGTGGAGCAATATGAGCATGGAGCCGCCTGCCCTGTAATCGCCCATTCAGTCCGCCGCCTCGACCGTCTCACTCGGCAGTTTCGGTAAGCACGCAGCATTCCGCGCGAGGATTTGTCTCTTCCATTCACATACTCTCTTCGTGTTTACATACATTAACAGTGTAAGCGCACGTATGTATACAACCTCTGTGAGGGGGGATGTGAGTGGGAGTAACCCCTGTTAGCCCCGTCCTGTTCGACCGATTTTACAGTCCAACAATCGGCCTACTGGACAAGGCAGCCGTTTTTTCCAACATCGAGCAAACCGTATCCTCGACAGCCGGGACGTGCGAAATCATTGTCGGCGCCGACTCGAAACTGCGGAACCGCAGCACGTCCTTTGCCATCGTCATCACGCTGATCCGTCACGGTCGCGGCGGCAATTTTTTTTACCACACGTTTCAGGAACGACATTATGCTTCGCTGCAGCAGCGCATTTTCCAGGAGGCGATTTACGCTGTGGGGTTGGCTTCCGAACTGCGCCACTATCTGCGTGAACGCAATATCGACATCCCCATCAGCCTGCATTTCGACATCGGCAAGAACGGTCCCACCCGCAAGTTTATCCAGTCTTTGCTAAGCCTGGCAAAATCAAACCACTTCCGGGCGGAAATCAAACCATACGCGTACTGCGCTTCCTCCATTGCAGACAAGTTTACCAGATAAGAAACATCTGTTGCAGAACGCTGCCCCAACCTTGCCGTTTTTTTGGACGGCAGGAACGATTTCGCTTCGCCCGCGTCTTTTCCCTGCATGATTGACAACGGAAAGCCAGTGCGTTATCATGAAATTGACAATGAAGCGTTTTCACATAAGCGTGTTACTGGTAATGCAGGCATGAGCTGAGAAGATCTTTTTTTCACCCAAAAAAGGTTTTTTCAGCTCTTTTTTGTTTGTAAAGGTGGGTGGTAACGGGTGTCTCGTGAAAAACCGTATACGATCACGCGCGTCCTCAACCACAACGTGGTCCTCGTCGAAGAACCCGACTCCGGCCAGGAGATTGTGCTGTTCGGAAAAGGCATCGGCTTCGGCACCAAACCTGGGAACACCATCCTTCCCCACGATGCACGTGTCGAAAAACGCTTCCGCTTGGAAAATGAGAGCCACCAGCAGCAGTATCAAACCCTGCTCAGCCAGATCGACCCGGCCGTAGTGGGGATCGCCGAAGAAATCATCGCCCTGATTGCCAAGGAAATCACGCCGCACGTAAACGAACACGTCCATGTCGCCCTGCCGGACCACATCCAGTTTGCCATCTACCGCCTGCGCAACGGCATGGATATCGTCAACCCGTTCCTGTTTGAGATCCAGACCTTGTACAGCAAGGAATACGCGTTGGCCAAACGAGCGGCCGAGATGATCAAAACGGCGTTTTCCCAAGAGATACCGGAGAGCGAGATCGGCTTTCTGGCCCTGCACATCCATTCGGCCGTCAGCTCCATGCCGGTGAGCAAAACCGTTCAATTTACCAACATCATCGCCGAGCTGGTCGGCATCATCGAGGAGCAGACGGGCAGATCCATCGATCGCAACTCGATTGATTACGTCCGCCTCATCACACATCTGCGGTTTGCCTGCGAGCGCATCCGGCAGCAGAAATCGATTTACAATCCGCTGTTGGACCGGTTGAAAGAGACCGCTCCAGAGGCCTACGCCGTGGCCGAAAAATTGGCCCGGCACATCTCGAAGCGGCTGGACATGAACGTGCCCGACGATGAGATCGGTTACATGGCAATGCATGTGTACCGTCTGACCCAGCAACCATACGAATAAACAGAATCAATACCATACCTGCGTGTTACTAGTTCGACTAGGCATGAGCGGTGAGAGCATGCGGACATGGCAAACGATGCCGCATTGTTTCCCCGTTCATGCCTTTTTTCATACACCTTATTTCATACAGCAGACGCAAAAGGAGGAGCTTATGTTACGCAGTTTGTTTTCCCGCAAAAAAAAGCAGCAAGAAGTGACGATCCTGGCCCCCTTGACGGGCGTGATGGTGCCGTTGAGCGAAGTGCCTGACCCGGTCTTCGCACAGCAGGTTGTCGGTGACGGCGTAGCAATCGACCCGACTGAAGGGGTGCTCGTCTCCCCCGTAGACGGGAAAGTGACCCATTTGTTCCCCACCCATCATGCGATTGCCCTGACCAGCGACAACGGTCTGGAAATTCTCCTCCACATTGGCATTGATACAGTGAAGTTGAACGGAGAAGGATTTACGCCGTTCGTGTCTGTCGGCGATCAGGTAAAAGCCGGCGACAAGCTGATCGAGTTTCAACTGGATACAATCCGGCAGGCAGGATGCGCAACAGTGACGCCTGTTGTCATCACCAACGGCGATGTGGTCGCCGAGAAACAGGTGATTGCTCCGCCCAACGTGCATGCCGGTCAGGAACCGGTGATGAACGTCGTAGTAAAGTGAGGCACCGCATAATGTAGTTTCAGGTAAGCATCACGGGGAATGGCGGGCTGCACGCCCGCCCCCTGTTGGTAAATTGTTCCGCCCAGTCCCGCTCGACCGTCACGCTGAACCCATATTGCACTCTGTCACGGCAACAGAGGCATCCCGTCAGCGGGAAGGCAGAACCGCATCACAGGTTTCGCCAGCTTCGAATTGCAAACGCTTACAAACCGCGATTCTCCCTTCGTCAGATGAGTCACTCTCCGGCCGTGTCCTAATTATCGCTCCTAATTGAACGTACTCCGGAGAGCGGCTTTCTGAATATCACTTTCATCCAAGGAGGTTTTATCCATGCTTGCTTTCATGCAAAGGCTCGGGAAAGCGCTCATGCTCCCTGTAGCCGTACTGCCTGCCGCGGCGCTGCTGGTGTCCTTTGGTCTTCTCGACTACGAGAAGAACATCCCGCTCGGCTCCGCAGTGGGTGGTTTTCTGAACACGTACGTCGCTCCCTTCCTCAATGCCGGCGGTACTGCGATTCTCGGCAACCTGGCCTTGATTTTTGCGGTGGGTGTCGCCATCGGTTTTGCAGGTGACGCGATTGCCGCCCTGGCGGCGGTCCTGGCCTACCAGGTGCTGGTGGGAGTACTGGCCAAAGTGCCTGCCGCCATGCCCTTCATCGATGACAAGGTGGAACTGAACATGGGCGTACTCGGCGGATTTCTCGCCGGCGGCGTCGCCGCTTACTGCTACAACAAGTACCGCGACATCAAGATGCCGGATTGGCTCGGTTTCTTCAGCGGCAAGCGGTTTGTGCCGATCGTGACCTCGCTGTTCATGGTGGTGATCGGGATCATCATCGGCTGCATCTGGGGGCCGATCCAATCCGTACTGGACGCCTTCGGGAACTGGGTTGTCGGACTGGGCGGCATTGGCGCGGCCATCTTTGGCTTCTTCAACCGTCTACTCATCCCGTTTGGCCTGCACCACGTGCTCAACGCCATCGCCTGGTTCCAAATCGGCAGTTTTACCGATCCCGCCGGAAATGTGGTTCACGGCGACCTGTGGCGCTTCTTTGCCGGTGACAAATCGGCCGGCATGTTTATGACCGGCTTCTTCCCGATCATGATGTTTGCCCTGCCGGCAGGTGCTTTTGCCATTATCCACACGGCAAAACCGGAAAAGCGGAAAACCGTCGCCGCCATCTTCCTTAGCTCAGCCCTTGCTTCCTTCCTGACAGGGATTACGGAGCCGATTGAGTTTGCGTTCATGTTTGTGGCTCCCGTCCTCTATGTGATTCACGCTGTCCTGACGGGCATTTCCGGCTTTGTTGTGTACGCCTTGGGCATCAAACACGGCTTTGGCTTCTCCGCGGGCCTCATCGATTACCTGGTCAACTTCCACCTGTCGACCAACGCGCTGTTGATCATTCCGGTCGGCCTGGCCTTTGCCGCGGTGTACTACTTCCTCTTCCGCTTCCTGATCGTCAAGCTGAATCTGAAGACACCGGGCCGCGAAGACGACGAAGAGGAGACGGCATCCCACGCGTCCGGCAGCGATGCGATGCACGAAAAGGCACAAAAAGTGCTGGCCCTCATTGGCGGCAAGGACAACATCGTCAGCGTGGACGCCTGCATTACCCGCCTGCGGCTGGTCTTAAAGGATGACAAGGTCGTCGATGAAAAAGGCCTGCGCAGTCTCGGGGCGGCCGGCGTGATGAAACTGGGGCAGGGCAGCGTGCAGATCGTCTTCGGTCCCCAGTCGGAAGCGCTGAAGGACGAGATCAAAAAGATGTAAACCTGTCGTCACCGCTCGCCTGACGGCACGATTCCACCCGGCAGCGCCCTGACGTGCCGGGTGGACTGCTTTATAACGGCACAATATTTGTTACTGGGAGGAAGACGATGAAACGATTGTTGGACTGCACAGCTTCCGATTTCTCACGGATGACCGGGCAGGATGTAAAGCGGGCAATCAAGGCCTCTGAAGGGCGAGTGCTGGTAGCCGAAGTGATCTCCTCCGTCTCCCCACTCTACCCCAGTGTTACCAATGCAGAATTGGCCGCCGCTTTTGGTGCCGACATGATCCTGCTCAATCTCTTTGACGTGTTTCAGCCGCACGTGGAAGGACTGACCGCTGCGCCCGATGAGACGGTACATGAGTTGAAACGGCTCATCGGACGGCCCGTCGGCCTCAACCTGGAACCAGTCGACCCACAGGCCAGAGCGGCAGAACAACTGCTCCCCCTGCCCCCAGGGCGGCTGGCCTCGGCGGAAACCTTTGTCGAGGCAAAACGGCTCGGTTTTGACTTCCTCTGCCTGACCGGCAACCCCAAGACCGGAGTGACCAACCGGGAAATCAGGCAGGCGATCCGCACCGCCCGTGAAGTCATGGGCAAAGACGCCTTGATCATGGCCGGGAAAATGCACGGCGCTGGCGTAGCAGATGAAGCCGGTGGCAATTTGATAGAAGAGCAGACGATTGTCCAGTTTATCGAAGCAGGGGCGGACATCATCCTGCTCCCCTCGCCCGGCACAATTCCCGGCATCACGCTTGATGCGGCCAAATCCATGGTCGATCTGGCCCACCGCCACGGCGCATTGGCCCTATTGGCCACCGGCACCAGTCAGGAAGGGGCAGACGAGGCGACCATTCGCCAGATCGCGCTGAACAGCAAAATGGCCGGGGCCGATCTGTATCACATCGGCGACGCCGGTTACAATGGCATCGCTATCCCGGAAAACATCATGCACTACTCCATCGCCGTGCGCGGAAAACGGCATACCTATGTGCGGATGGCCGCATCGGTCCTGCGGTAACGCCAGACAGCACAACGAAGCGGTTTCCCCCGTGGGCTCGTCCGTTTGGGGAAACCGCTTTTTCTCACGGCACCTGCCCGGCAATCGGGGCGGTCAGTGCCGCGTCGCTCTCCCTTTGCAGTTCCCGCTCAAACGACTCCAAGCGACGAAGGAAATCCTGACAGGCAGAAACGCTTTGGGGCTCCATCATCGCTAGCTCGTATGCCAGTGTCCTTTTCCAGATTTCCAACTGCCGCATGTTGGCTTCCCGGACTTCCACCTCTTTCCCCCCTGACCGATCTCTTGCCATATCGCTCTGTGATCTGTTTGTCTCTGTATTTGTCATATCAGCAAAATCAAGCACTGAAACAAGTCGCGCAGTTCGCATTTCAGCTTTCTGGCCAACACCGGCAGGTGATTCGCCTTGAAGTCGTACTCGCCCTTTTCGTATTTCAGATAGGTAGACGCGTTCTTGAAGCCCAGTGATTCCGCCATGTCCTGCAACGTGATTCCCGTTTCGAGCCGTCGCCTTGCGATGAATCCCAGATTGACTTTGTTCAATCAGCATCCCCCTTTATTTGCCAAATTAGCAAATCTTTAACCATTATAATACCGTTTCAATTTTCACAAAGTCAACACGTTCTTTGTTAAATTAACAAAAATTGTGTTTTCCGTTATGGAAAATTGTTAGAATAATTATTGCCATAGCGGAAAGGTTGTGACGAATGATGTCAACAGTCGGTCAACGGATCAAATGGCTCCGGGAACAAAAGCGGTGGTCCCAAATCCAATTGGCCGAAAAACTGCAAATTCACAACACGGTGCTCTCACGGATTGAGTCGGGTGAGAAAAAGAGTGTGGACAACCATCTGCTCTCGAAAGTTGCCGATGTGTTCAACGTCTCCGCCGATTTCCTTCTCGGCAAGACGAATGACCCGACGCCCTCATGGGGAACCCGGAAAAATCCGGAGGAGCATATTTCGTTCTTTGACTTGGAGGGATTGAGCCCATCCGAGATTGAAGAAGTGAAAAAGCACATCGACTATTTGCGGTGGAAAGCCCGACAGTCGGACAAACCATGACCGGCAGGGGCAGGACGTGTCTTACCAAACACTGTCCCGTGCACGGCGTTTTCTTTTCGCACAATACCGAACATACGTTCTGTTTCTTGCAAAGGAGGAATGCACATGCTCCGCGATTACAAACAAACGGAACTGGAAAAATGGGTGGGCGCTTTTTATGCCAGACTGGGGATGCGACATGCGGGAGATTTGCGCGAGGAAACGGTCGCCGAAGCCCTCGGCATTGAGCTTGTGTACCGTCCTTGTCCATCGATGCGGTACGAAGCCGGCGGCTATCGCTGCATCACGATCAATTCCGCCCTGCCCCGGCCAATCCAGCGTGAGCAGTTTTTTCATGAGCTGGGGCATATATTGCGCGGACATACCGGGAAACAGCTGGAGATGAGAAAATCGTTCCACGACCTGCAGGAGGCCCAGGCTTCGCAGTTTCAACTTTACGCGGCCCTGCCGTTTTTCATGGTATCCAGGTTGAGACTGACCGACTGCCAGACTCATCCGGCCTGCTTGCTGGCCCAGGAGTTTGGCGTAACCCGGCAGCTGGCGGAAAAGCGGCTCGCTCAGATTCGCCGCCGCATCATCAGCGAACGCCTGCACCGCCAGTTCGTCGCCCGCCTCCACGGCAGGGGCCCGCGTCCGGCTTGAGATGCGCGGCGCAGCCGAAGCACGTCCGAAACAGTCCCTTGCAGGGAACGGCCTCGCATTGAACGATGCGGTCCTTTCCAAGCAAATCAGCGCCGTACACAATGTCCGGCGCTTTGTTCGTAAGTCCGTTCAGTTGACTGTTTTCTGATCCAGTTCGATCCACTCTTGTGCCCATTTCTCGATGCCTTTGATGATCGGTTCCAGTGCGCGTCCTTTATCCGTAAGCGAATATTCCACCCTCACCGGAGCGGAATCCGTATAGACTTCCCGATGCACCAGTCCTTCCTTCTCCAGATCCTTCAGCCGTTCCGACAAAAGCCTGCCGCTGATCGGAAGCGCCTCTTCAATTGAACAAAAACGCTGCGGTCCCAAAAGAAGCTGGTGCAGGATCAGCCCTGTCCAGCGTTTGCTCAGCAGATGCATGGCTTTTTCAAACTTCGGGCACAGAGAAGACTGCTTCATGGAAATCACCCCATTCTCCATTCAGTATATCGCTCTTTTTTCCTTGCATCAAAATCTGGCCCGCAACCATCCTAGTGAATGGAAACATACGGAGGTGAGTGCTGCATGCCCGATCAAAAAGAGAGAGCCATGGCCATTTTTGAAGTGGAAGACAGGATTCCGGTCGGTTCCATAGACAAGACCCGAGCCGAAATGCCCGATCGCTCCGAACAATATCCCATTCCGGCCCCCCGTCCCGTCCCCTGGGAGGAGGCCTGAGCACATCCGGCCTTCCCGCTCCATGTGGCAGGGAAAGGCCGTTTTGTATGGGTTGCCAACCTGTTTTTTCCAAAAGCGCCTGGTCGCGGCAGGCACATAACTTGCCAACGTTGATGGGACAATATCGCTAGGTAAAGGGAAGCCTATTGTCACAAAGGAGGGCAGGTTACCATGAAGCGCCTTACCATTTTGTCCGCTGTCTTGCTGCTCGTAACCATCGTGTTGGGGCATGCGGCTGCCCATCCCGATACGGCGTACCACTTTGGCTTTAAAAAGAGCAGGGACGGCAAACTTCCTTCCATTGACCAGGAAGGATTCAAATCCGTTGTGGAGAAGCACGGGGCTATCTTTTTGGGAGATACGACCAAAAAAGAACTGTATCTGACCTTTGACAACGGGTACGAAAACGGCTACACCGCGCAAATATTGGACACGCTCAAGGCCAAAAAGGTGCCGGCCATCTTTTTCGTGACCGGACATTACGTAAAAGACCAGCCCGACCTCATCAAACGGATGGCGGCAGAAGGGCATCTGATCGGAAACCACTCCTGGAGCCACCCCGACATGACGAAACTTTCCAACGAACGCATCCGGGAAGAGCTGGAGAAGGTACAGACGGAAGTAGCCCGGATCACTGGTCAAAAAGAGATGCGCTTTTTGCGTCCGCCAAGGGGAATTTTCAGCGACCGCTCCCTTGCGGCCTGCAAGCAGCTGGGCTATACCAGCATCTTCTGGTCGATTGCCTACAAAGACTGGGACACCAAGGTGCAAAGAGGCTGGCGGTACGCGTACGACAGCGTCATCTCACAGCTTCACCCGGGTGCCGTCATCCTGCTGCACGCCGTCTCCCGCGACAACGCAGAAGCGCTGGGTGCAATCATCGACGAGGCGCGCAAACGGGGGTACGAATTCAAGAGCCTGGATCAGCTGGTCCCGCACAATCCCTCGACACCTGTTCCGTAAAACGGCCTGCCAGCAAAGGGCTGATTGCCGCCTGTCTCAAGCACAAATACGCCCATACAGGGGTTGCACCCATGAAAAAGCCGTCTCCCATCAGAGAGACGGCTCAGATTGAAGACAAACTGTTTATTTAGTAAGCGTCCACAAGAAAACGATTTTCATAATTCCCAGGCCGGAAGGCCTGCACATTCATCAACCGAAGCTGAAGACAACGTACATCGCATGGAGGGATGGGCCAAGCGAGCTCCTTTGACGACCTGCTCAGCGGAAAAACGAAAGACGCGGGGATAAACAGGGGGCACAAGTCTCACTTCGTCGAAACACCCAGATGTTTGCCCCCTGCCCGCGTCGCGTTTTGGAGCGGACATCATCCACTTCTTTGCTGGGCGTCAAGAGAGCGAGCGGGCCCGATCACCCATGCGCCACGGACTTTGTCTACATGCTGAGCCGTCTCCCATCAGAGAGACGGCTTTTTGCCCAGGTTCGCTTTCGTTTCAGCATCTTCACGTTTTTCTTTATAACAATCCATGCATAGCTCGTTGTTGTTTTCAATTTCATACTCCGTCAGACGAACCCGACATACTCGACATTGTCTTTCGGTTAATACCAAATTCAATGAGTATACCCCTTTCTTCTCACGGTCGTCATTGTCATTGACATTGTATCCCATAATGAGGGGAAATGAATCCGCTCGATGTTAAAATTGTGTGAATTATTAAATAAGTATTATTCCCATTTATTTACAATGGATTGGTGTAGATCCTTTCAATTAATTCGTGGATGGGGCTGTTATTCCCGATCGTTTCATATATTTTCCATACAGTTCAGAGTGCGAATAATACTCAGTGCCACGCCTAAGAACCAATTTCCTGTCTTACTCTCCACATAAAAAGAAAAAAACCTTGGATTCCCAAGGTTTTTCATGGAATGGCGTCCCCGAGAGGACTCGAACCTCCGACACGCAGTTTAGGAAACTGCTGCTCTATCCAGCTGAGCTACGAGGACGTATTGCACCTACTCTAATTAATTATATGAGGGAAGTCGATTTTTTGCAATTGGGAGGACCAGGGATGATGCCCTGGTCCTGACGTTTCATCAGCTATGGGTAAACTGTTCTTCCTCCGTGGAGCCTTTCAAGGCCGTGGTCGACGAGGTGCCGCCGGCGATCACCTGGGCCACTTCGTCAAAGTAGCCGGTGCCGACCTCGCGCTGGTGGCGGGTCGCGGTATATCCGTATGGCTCGCTCGCAAACTCCGCCTGCTGCAGCTCGGAGTAGGCGGCCATGCCGCGCTCGCGGTAGCCTCGGGCCAGCTCAAACATGCTGTGGTTGAGCGAGTGGAAGCCAGCCAGGGTGACGAATTGAAACTTGTACCCCATCTCGCCCAGCTCATCCTGAAAACGGGCGATCGCAGCTTCATCCAGCTTCCGTTTCCAGTTGAACGACGGGGAGCAGTTGTACGCCAGCAATTTCCCCGGGAATTGTGCGTGAATGGCTTCAGCAAACCGGCGCGCTTCCTCCAGATTGGGCTCCGAGGTTTCGCACCAGATCAAATCGGCGTACGGCGCGTAGCTGAGGCCGCGCGCGATAGCCGCATCCAGCCCGCCGCGCATGCGGAAGAATCCTTCGGGTGTGCGCTCGCCGGTGAGGAACGGCTTGTCGCGGTCGTCGATGTCGCTGGTGATCAAAAAGGCTCCGTTGGCATCCGTACGAGCGATGATCACGGTCGGTACGCCCATCACATCGGCGGCAAAGCGGGCTGCGATCAGGTTGCGAATGGCCAACTGCGTGGGAATCAGCACTTTTCCGCCCATGTGGCCGCACTTTTTCTCCGAAGCCAGCTGGTCTTCGAAGTGAACGCCGGCGGCTCCCGCTTCGATCATGCTTTTCATCAGTTCAAACACGTTGAGCGGTCCGCCAAAACCAGCTTCCGCATCAGCCACGATCGGCGCAAACCAGTAGATGTCGCCGGTCCCTTCCGCCTGCTGGATCTGGTCGGCCCGCTGGAACGCCTGATTGATCCGCTTGACCACATGGGGAACGCTGTTGGCCGGATACAAGCTCTGATCGGGGTACATCTGCCCGGCCAGGTTGGCGTCAGCCGCTACCTGCCAGCCGCTCAGGTAGATGGCTTTCAAGCCCGCTTTCACCTGCTGAATTGCCTGGTTTCCGGTGAGGGCACCCAGCGCCTTGATGTGGTGTTCCGTGTGGAGCAAATGCCACAGCCGCTCTGCCCCCATCCGTGCCAACGTATGTTCAATCTGCACCGAACCGCGCAGCCGGACGACGTCCTCTGCCGTATACGGGCGGACAATCCCCTTCCAACGCTCCGCCTTCCAGCTTTCCTCCACCTGTCTGATTGCCTCTTGCTTGTTCATCCTCTTCCACTCCTTTTTATTCAAGATAGCCATAGCCCGGGATGGTCAAGAACTCTTCGAATTCGTCTGCTGTCACCAGCCGCAGAAACAGTTCGCCCGCCAGCTGGAATTTGCCGCTCTCGTACCGTTCCTGGCCGATGGCTTGTTTCAAGGCTTGCAGTTCCTCACTCACCCACTGTTTGACCAGTCCGGCGGTAATCTTCCGCCCGTCCGGCAGCACGCCCCGGCGGTGGCGAATCCACTGCCAGACCTGGGCGCGGGAAATTTCCGCCGTGGCCGCGTCTTCCATCAGGTTGTTGATCGGCACCGCGCCGTGGCCGCGCAGCCAGGCTTCGATGTACTGGATGCCGACGCTGATGTTGGTGCGCACGCCCTCTTCCGTAATCGGCCCTTCTGGCACCGCCAGCAGGTCGGCAGCCGTGACCTGCACATCCTCCCGCTTGTACCAGATCTGATTGGCTTCCGGCATCAAGCGGTCAAACACTTCCATCGCTACCGGCACCAATCCGGGATGGGCCACCCAGGTGCCGTCATGGCCGTCGTAGGCTTCCCGCTCCTTGTCGGCCCGCACCTTGGCCAGCGCTTCTTCGTTTTTGACCGGATCGTTTTTGACCGGAATTTGCGCCGCCATTCCCCCGATGCAGGGAGCCTGCCGCCTGTGGCACGTCTTGACTGCTAGCGTGGTATACGCCCGCATGAACGGCACCGTCATCGTCACCAAAGCGCGGTCGGGGAGGATGACATCGGGCTGGTTGCGCAGTTTTTTGATGTAGCTGAAAATGTAGTCCCACCGGCCGCAGTTGAGTCCGGCGCTGTGCTCACGCAACTCGTACAGGATTTCATCCATCTCAAACGCGGCCAGAATCGTTTCGACCAACACCGTCGCCTTGATCGTGCCGCGCGGAATCCCCAATTCGTCCTGGGCAAACAGGAAGACGTCGTTCCAGAGACGGGCTTCCAGGTGGTTCTCCAGTTTGGGCAGGTAAAAGTACGGACCCGAGCCTTTTTCCAGCAAGACACGGGCGTTGTGGAAGAAATACAATCCGAAGTCAAACAGACTGCCGGAGAGCGGCTGCCCATCCAACAACACGTGTTTTTCTTCCAGATGCCAACCGCGCGGACGGACGATCAGCACAGCCGTTTTTTCCTTCAGCGCGTACTGCTTGCCTTCCGGGCTGGTGTAGGTAATGGTGCGCCTCACCGCATCGCGCATGTTGATTTGTCCCTGGATCGTGTTGGTCCACGTCGGCGAGTTGGCGTCTTCAAAGTCGGCCATAAACATCCGGGCTCCCGAGTTGAGCGCGTTGATCACCATTTTGCGGTCGCCGGCCGGACCGGTAATCTCCACCCGGCGGTCCTGCAGGTCGGGCGGCAGGGGAGCCACCGTCCAATCAGCCTTGCGAATGTGGGCGGTCTCAGGCAAAAAATCGGGCAGCTTCCCGCAGTCAATCTCCTCCTGCCGTTTGATCCGCTGTTTCAACAGATCCCGCCGCCTCTCGCCAAAGGCCCGCTCCAGTTTGATCAAGAATCGGATTGCGTCGGGAGTGAGAATCTCCTCATACTGCGGCGACAGCGCGCCGGTGATCGTCACTTCGGCTGGGTAATGGTTGGTGTGCAGCGTAGTCAAAACAGGTTCCTCCTCTCCTGAACCAAAACGTTATTATGATACAGAAGAAAATTTAATCAATCTATTATAGTACAGTACTGCCAAAAAAAATGGCCTTAATCCAGATACCCGCTGCCGCTGCAGTGGCTGCAGCTTACACAGCCGTCACCGTGGCAATGATGGCACTCCACCCCGTGCTCGTCATAGCCCGCTCCGCCGCAGTGCGGACAATTCTGTTCGCCGTTTCCTTCACACCGAAAGCAGTTCATTTCCGTTCCCTCCACTCCTGTATTAATACAATAATCAACTTTCTTGCCGTTATTATATAACAGTGGTTCGTACAACGCAACACCATTTTCGAAAAATTCCGCTGTTTTTGTTACATAAAAAAACCGGCTCCCCATCCAAATGGACGTGAGAGTCGGTTTTTTCTATGCTGACTGTCTGTATGCTGTACGTCGTCAGCGGCTTTCCTTCGGCACGATCTTTTCCATTCCGCCCATGTACGGACGCAGTACCTCCGGAATGACAATGGAGCCGTCTTCCTGCTGGTAGTTTTCCAGCAGGGCGGCCACGGTGCGGCCGATTGCCAGACCGGAGCCGTTGAGTGTATGGACGAACTCCGGCTTGCTCTTCGCGTCGCGGCGGAACCGGATGTTGGCCCGACGCGCCTGGAAGTCCTCAAAGTTGGAACACGAGGAGATTTCCCGATACGTATTGTAGCTGGGGAGCCATACCTCCAGGTCGTACTTTTTCGCGGCGGTAAACCCGAGGTCGCCGGTGCACATGTTCATCACGCGGTACGGCAGGCCGAGGAGCTGCAGCACTTTTTCCGCGTTTTTCACCAGCTTTTCCAATTCGTCGTAAGAGTCTTCCGGTTTGACGAACTTCACCATCTCCACCTTGTTAAACTGGTGCTGGCGAATCAGTCCGCGCGTATCGCGGCCGGCCGATCCGGCTTCGGAACGGAAACAAGCGCTGTACGCGGCGTAATAGATCGGCAGGTCGGCTGCATCGAGAATCTCGTCGCGGTGAATGTTGGTCACCGGCACCTCCGCTGTCGGGATCAGGAAGTAATCCGGCCCATCCAGTTTGAAGGCATCCTCCTCAAATTTGGGAAGCTGACCGGTGCCGGTCATGCTGGTGCGATTGACGATGTACGGCGGCAAAATCTCTTCGTATCCGTGTTCGCTGGTATGCAGATCCAGCATGAAGTTCATCAGCGCCCGCTCCAGACGCGCTCCCAGCCCCTTGTAAAAGACAAACCGGCTGCCTGTTACCTTGGCCGCCGCTTCAAAGTCGAGGATGCCCAGATTGGCAGCCAGCTCCCAGTGCGGCTTTGGCTCAAACGTAAAATTGCGCGGTTCGCCCCAGGTCCAGGCCACTACGTTGTCTTCTTCCGACGTACCGATCGGCACGCTCTCGTGCGGCAGATTGGGCAGGCTCAGCAAAATCTGCTCCAATTGTTCGTCCAGCTGGCGCAGTTCTTCGTCCAGCGCCTTGATGCGCTCGTTCACCTGTTTCATTTCGGCGATCAGGTGGTCGGCGTTTTCTTTGTTGCGCTTCATGATCGCCACTTGTTCGGAGACCGTGTTTCGCTTATTTTTCAACGATTCCGCTTCTTGAATAACCTGGCGCCGCTTTTCATCCGTCTCGGCGAACTGGTCGAGCGCGGAAATGTCTTCGTTGCGATGTGCCAACCGGCGTTTTACCTCTTCCAAATTGCTGCGCAAAACTTTCACGTCAAGCATGTAATTCCCTCCTAATCTCTATGATTCCTTATTCTGGAAAGAGTAGTTGTCCAGATGTGAATGGCGAAAGCGCGTTCCTGCGGGACAGTAAAAAACACTCGTCCCCTCTGTAAGGGACGAGTGCTGTATACCCGCGTTGCCACCCTTGTTGGCAAATGCGTTTGTCCGTTTCCATCCGCATTTGCCCGCTCTCATCCGTCGTAACGGGACGGTTACCGGGCAAAGTTTGAAGCTTTGCCACTCCGAGGTGGATTCCCTTGCACGCCGGATCGGTTTTCACCCGCCACCGACTCTCTGGGCCTGGCTTATGCAAAGTACTGGCCTCATCATCGCATTCAATATTCGATACATCTATTGTTAACTGTACTACAGGTTCTATACCTGTGTAAAGGAGGCGGTTGACAAAAAAACCGGCACCACGTGCGGTACCGGTTTTTTATGTGAGTGCGGGATCAGGCCTGAACTTTATCGGCCCGGTACTCCTTCACCATGTCAAAGAAGAATTTGTGGATGCGCGCATCCTCCGTCAGTTCCGGGTGGAAGGCAGCTGCCAGGTAATGGCCTTGGCGGGCGGCGACAATTTTGTCTTCGTACTTCGCCAGCACCTGACCGTTTTCCCCCAGTTCCATAATGTACGGCGCCCGAATAAAGACAGCCGGAAAATCGGGAGCGATGCCCGCCACGGGCAGATCGACTTCAAAGCTCTCCTTTTGACGTCCAAACGCGTTGCGCTCCACCTTCATGTCCATCAGACCGAGGTGGCAGTCATCCTGGCCGTTGATGCGGTTGGCCAGCAGGATGGCGCCGGCACATGTGCCAAAAATCGGTTTTTTGGCTTGGCCAAACTGGCGGATGGCTTCCATAAAGCCGTATTTGTGCATCAACTTGCTGATTGTGGTGCTTTCCCCGCCGGGGATCACCAGACCGTCCAGATCGTTGAGCTCTTCCACTTTTTTCACCGGGACCGCTGTTGCACCGACTTGTTCCAGCATGCGGATGTGTTCGGCTACAGCTCCCTGCAGGGCAAGTACGCCAATTTTCATGTTGTTCACCTTACCAGCCGCGCTCTTGCATGCGATCTGCTTCGCGCAGTTTGGAGATTTCGATACCCGGCATAGCCGTACCCAGTCCTTTGGAGACGCGGGCAATCAGATCGTAGTCGGTGTAGTGCGTCGTCGCTTCGACGATGGCGCGGGCGTATTTCTCCGGATTCTCCGATTTGAAGATACCGGAGCCGACGAACACGCCATCTGCCCCAAGCTGCATCATCAGTGCAGCGTCGGACGGCGTAGCCACACCACCGGCTGCGAAGTTGACAACCGGCAGCTTCCCGTTTTTATGCACGTATTCCAGAAGTTCGTACGGTGCACCCAGGTTTTTCGCTTCCGCCATCAGTTCGTCGTAGGACATGCTTTGCACTTTGCGAATCTGTGCCTGCATCGTGCGCATGTGGCGAACCGCTTCCACGATGTTGCCCGTACCCGGCTCCCCTTTGGTGCGGATCATGGACGCGCCTTCACCGATGCGGCGCAGCGCTTCGCCCAGATCGCGGGCACCGCAGACAAACGGAACCGTAAAGTCTTTTTTGTTGATGTGGAACATGTCGTCGGCAGGAGTGAGCACTTCACTCTCGTCGATGTAGTCAACGCCCATCGCCTCGAGCACGCGTGCTTCAACGAAGTGGCCAATCCGTGCCTTGGCCATGACCGGGATGGATACCGCTTTCATCACTTCTTCCACGATGCCCAGGTCAGCCATGCGCGCCACTCCGCCGGCCGCGCGAATATCAGACGGTACGCGTTCCAGTGCCATAACGGCAACGGCACCGGCCGCTTCCGCGATCTTCGCTTGTTCGGCATTTACGACGTCCATGATGACGCCGCCTTTTTGCATTTCAGCCATACCTTTTTTAACGCGGGACGTTCCTACTTGTACCATGCTTTTTGCCTCCTACCCATGTGGACTCTAGATCTGCACGTTTTTGTGCAAACGTTGTCGTAATATTCACCATTGTAAACGAAGTGTGATTTTCGACACAACCACTTATTTGCCGGTGACGCTGCTGAAAATGTTACTAATAAATTGGATGATGCTGCGGAAGAACAGGCGAATCCAGCTTGCTTCCTCTACGTCTTGTCCAGCCACGAGGTCGACGCCCCCCTTGGTCACGTCTTCCGGCTGCAGGTAGTCGCTGTCCTTTTCTCCTTCTTCTTTAAAGACCACTTTCCCGATGACCTGTCCTTTCGTCAGCGGCGCATTCAGATCCTGGAAGGTCACGACCGGCGTAAACTTGGTGTCCTCGCCAATTTGGGTCAGGACGTTTACCTCTTTACTCGTTACAGCTGGTACGGTCAGGTCCACACCGTTTTTCACCGGCGCGGTTTCAAAGCCTTTTACCGCGGCTCCCTTCTCCACCTTTTTGGTCAGCTTGAAGTTGCTGAAGCCGTAGTCAAACAGCTTTTTGGTTTCTTCAAAGCGCTTCAACTCGCTGCTGGTCCCCATGACGACGCTGATCAGGCGCATATCATCCCGTGTTGCCGTACCGGTGAAACAGTATCCCGCCGCCGACGTATAGCCGGTCTTCAAACCATCTACCCCCGGATAGTAGCTGAGCAGTCCGGGAAGCATCCAGTTGTAGTTTTTCTTTTTGATCACGTTTGGCATACCTTCACGGAACGCCAGCTCCGGAATTTTGGAGTATTCCAACGCTTCCGGGAAATCGCGAATCAGCGCGCGGGCCAGGATCGCGGAGTCCCGTGCGGACATCATGTTTTCCTTTTGTTCGGATTGCGGTGCATACGGCCCCAGATCTTCAACGGGCAAACCGGTCGACGTCACGAACGAGGTGTTTTTCATCCCCAGTTCCTTGGCCTTTTTATTCATCATTGCCACGAAGTTGGCTTCGCTGCCGCCCACTTTTTCCGCAAGCAGCACGGTTGCGTCGTTGGCGGACACGATCGCCATGGCCTTGTACAGATCCTTGACGGTATGAGACTCGCCCATGTTCAGGTAGACGCCTGCGGAGTCCGGCATTTTGGCGATGTAAAAGGCGTATTCGCTCACCTGAACCTTTTCGTCCCACTTGATTTTCTTTTGTTTAATCGCTTCCAGCACGAGGTACTCGGTCATCATCTTGCTCATGCTGGCCGGCGGCAGCGGTACATCCGGATTGCTGCTGTACAGCACCTTGCCCGTGGACGCTTCCACCAGAATGGCCGATTTAACCGCCAACTGCAGGTTGGGCTGTGCAGCTCCTGCGCCGTCAGACAAGCCGCCCCACGCGGTCAAAAACACAGCGACAGAAAGGAACAGTCCCATCAATCGCCTCGTCCATCTTTTTTGTTTCATTTGCTTTACTCACTCTCCCGTTTCTGTCGTTCTTCGCCACGATTGGCATGAGCACACAAGTGTAAGTGTACCATACAAGCAGGGCTTCCTTGAAGGTTGTTTCGACCTGTTTGTCCGCGTCGGAGACTGGAAAAAAACCACTCTCCAATCTTATATAGACGAAAAATCGCGGTGCAAGGTTATGAACGCTTCACAAAAACAGCAACGTTCCACTCACCTTCTATTTGTAAAGGCGAGTCTGCTTTTTTCTGTCCGAAAGCGATCCGGTACACCATTTCTTCGTATTGTTGAAACAAGGCAAGGTAAGCCGCATCATTGCCCGACTGTGCCTGTTTTACGAAGGCAACAACGTCCATTCAGTTTCACTCTCTTCGACACTTAATTAGACAAATCACCCAGGTGTTTGGCTTTCGAGCTTACGTTTTCCAAATTATCTGTTTAATATTGGCAGATGTATAGGTTACACAGTTCCGTTTGCACAGAAAAATGCACCCCCTGCTGTAGGGGGTGCATTTCACAATCGTGAAAGGGTTTTTCGTCAATCGCCCTAGGAGATGGAGTAGTTGGGCGCTTCTTTGGTAATCTGCACGTCGTGCGGGTGGCTTTCCCTCAGACCGGCACCAGTGATGCGGACAAACTGGGAGTTTTCGATCAGCTCCCGAATGGTTTTGGCCCCGCAATAGCCCATGCCGGCACGCAGCCCGCCAACCAATTGATAAACTACGTCAGCCAGCGGACCTTTGTACGGAACGCGGCCTTCGATGCCTTCCGGAACCAGTTTTTGTTCGTTTTCCTGGAAGTAGCGGTCCTTGCTGCCCGCTTTCATTGCACCGATCGACCCCATGCCGCGGTACACCTTGAACCGGCGGCCTTGGTAAATTTCGAATTCGCCGGGGCTTTCCTCGGTTCCGGCGAACAGGCTGCCGATCATGATGGCCGACGCGCCCGCGCCGATCGCTTTTGTCAGGTCACCGGAGTATTTAATGCCGCCATCGGCAATAATTGGAATATTGTACTCTTGGGCAACGCGCGCACAGTCGTAAATGGCGGTAATCTGCGGTACGCCGATACCGGCTACGACACGCGTGGTACAGATGGAGCCGGGTCCAATCCCTACCTTAACCACGGAGGCACCTGCTTCGATCAGGTCGCGGGTTGCCTCACCCGTAGCCACGTTACCCGCCACGATGGTCAGGTCCGGATAGGCTTGTCTCAACTTCTTCACGGTGTTGATGACGTTGATAGAGTGGCCGTGTGCGGTATCCACCACCAGTACGTCTACGCCAGCCTTCACCAGCGCATCCGCCCGTTCAAACGTGTCGGCTGTCACACCGACTGCCGCACCGCAAAGAAGACGTCCCTGCTTGTCTTTTGCAGCGTTCGGGTACTGGATCGCTTTCTCGATGTCCTTGATGGTAATCAACCCTTTGAGAACGTTATTTTCGTCCACCAAGGGCAGTTTCTCGATCTTGTGTTTCTGCAGGATGGCTTCCGCCTGCTGCAGCGTCGTTCCGACAGGAGCCGTTACCAGATTTTCTCTGGTCATGACTTCTTTAATGGGAGTGGAAAAGTCGTGCACAAAACGAAGGTCCCGGTTGGTAAGAATCCCAATGAGGTGGTTCTGCTCATCGACGATGGGGACGCCGGAAATGCGGTATTTGCCCATGAGCTGGTCCGCATCGGCGACGGTATGGTCCGGAGTCAACGAGAACGGATTGGTGATGACGCCGCTTTCCGAGCGCTTGACGCGATCCACTTCACTGGCTTGTTGTTCAATGGTCATGTTTTTATGGATAATCCCGAGACCGCCTTGACGAGCCATGGCAATAGCGAGCTTAGATTCTGTCACCGTGTCCATGCCGGCACTGATCAGGGGAATGTTCAAGGTAACGTTTTCGCTCAGCTTCGTCGTGATGTCGACGTCCCGGGGAAGCACTTCCGATTTGGCCGGAATGAGGAGAACGTCATCAAACGTCAAACCTTCTTTCACGAATTTGTCTTCCCGCACAATAATAAGCTCCTTTCGCCAAAATATTTATCGCCAGTGTAACAAACGGCTTAATTTACTGTCAAGGAAAGCTTGTATCGTTCGGGTATGCCGTCAATTATCCAGATAAATCAAAAAAAAATACCAAGAAAGCGTTACCATTTTACGAAAGTTAACCAAAGGTGATGACGATGCAGGATGCATGGACCACACTGCGCTTGCTGGAAACGGAGCCAGCCGCGCGCAGGTATTTGTCCCACTGCTACCAATCTAGGGGGCTGCCGCACCCCGACCGCCTGGCGTTCCAGCAGAGCACCCGCTTTTTATACACCTGGCAGCAGGCGCGGCAGTTTTACGAAACGGCTCATGGCGCCTCGCTCTCGGTTCGCCCGCTGCTGCTGTTTTACGGGTATGTGCATCTGCTGAAAGGATGGCTGATTACCTGCGACCCTGACTATCCGCAAAACAGCCGCGTGCTGCAGCACGGCGTGACCACGCGCAAGCGGAAGCGCGGAGTATACCATCTGTTGGAGGATGAAGTTCGGCCGCAAAAGGAAGGATTGTTCGCACACCTGGCCCGTCTGTTCGCTCCTACGCCCCTCAATGATCGGTACTCGCTGGATGAACTGTTTGCGTCCTTGTCGGAGTTGAGCGGTCCGTATGCAGTCGTTACCGGAAGAAAATCGCCGTGGGTCCGCCTTGACCTGGGCATCGTAACGCCACACGATGACCAACAGGGAACCGTGTATCGAATAGCGTTCCCCACCGGTTCTGACGGGCCGCTGGCATATTCTCCCGAGACGCTTCGACAGTATATTCGACGGCTTGTTCCCGACGGCTGCGACGCTTTCCTGTTTGAATGGGCAGACAGCATCGGCAGGGAAGCGGTTGTCACTTCGGCCGCTCTTTCGGAATGGGAAAGGCACCCGCTGTTTTCTTTTCATCACGGCTCCCTGTTTTTCTGGAACGGTGCGCCGGAGACACTTCCTCTGCCAACCTGGGCCAGCCACTACCTGATTTTGTACGTGCTCAGCATGCTCTGCCGGTACGAAACGGAGTGGTGGGGGGAGCTGGCGCTAACTTCCTCCTACGCGGAGCGCTATCTCGTGGAGTGCTTCCTCGACAGCCATGCGTACACCTTGCCTACGGTTATTCTGAAGCAAATGCAAAAAAACAACCCCCTCTTTTTCGAGTAAGAGGGGGAAAACAAAACAGCCTTCCCAACGACATGGTTGAGAAGGCTGTACCTCATTCCCTGAAAACTGGATATGCATGGTGCAAAGGATCATTGGAGTGGATAAGTCCTCGACCGATTAGTATTCGTCAGCTCCACGCGTTGCCGCGCTTCCACACCGAACCTATCAACCTCATCGTCTTTGAGGGGTCTTACCAGCTTGACGCTGTGGGAAGTCTCATCTTGGAGGGGGCTTCACGCTTAGATGCTTTCAGCGCTTATCCCGTCCGCA
>NZ_SDLF01000260.1:0-379 GCF_013096935.1 Brevibacillus sp. MCWH
TTTGGGCCTATAGCTCAGTTGGTCAGAGCGCACGCCTGATAAGCGTGAGGTCGGCTGTTCGAGTCAGCCTAGGCCCACCATATTGACTCTTCGATACATATATGGGGCTGTAGCTCAGTTGGGAGAGCGCCTGCCTTGCAAGCAGGAGGTCATCGGTTCGATCCCGTTCAGCTCCACCATTTTTTCCAAAAAATACAGCTTGATAGCAAGACGGCTAATGTGGTACATTAGTGCTTGCTGTTGAGTACAATATGTCTGGTGACGATGGCGGAGGGGACACACCCGTTCCCATTCCGAACACGGCCGTTAAGCCCTCCAGCGCCGATGGTACTTGCCCCGAAGGGGGCCGGGAGAGTAGGACGTTGCCAGGCGGCTGCCT
>NZ_SDLF01000261.1:0-362 GCF_013096935.1 Brevibacillus sp. MCWH
CCGCCGAAGGTGGGGCAGATGATTGGGGTGAAGTCGTAACAAGGTATCCGTACCGGAAGGTGCGGATGGATCACCTCCTTTCTACGGAGCTTTGGCAAGTCGACGCTTACTCGCTGTTCAGTTTTGAAGGAGCATAACCCCCTTTGGATAAAAGAGGCGTGGTAAATAGGCTTTGGGGCCCCCGAAAAGTACTCGGAATACGCTTCGAAGCATCACGTCACTTTTTGGGGTGAATTTTGGGCCTATAGCTCAGTTGGTCAGAGCGCACGCCTGATAAGCGTGAGGTCGGCTGTTCGAGTCAGCCTAGGCCCACCATATTGACTCTTCGATACATATATGGGGCTGTAGCTCAGTTGGGAGAG
>NZ_SDLF01000262.1:0-358 GCF_013096935.1 Brevibacillus sp. MCWH
CAGCGTCAAGCTGGTAAGACCCCTCAAAGACGATGAGGTTGATAGGTTCGGTGTGGAAGCGCGGTAACGCGTGGAGCTGACGAATACTAATCGGTCGAGGACTTATCCACTCCAATGATCCTTTGCCTCCATGCATGTCCAGTTTTGAAGGCGCGAAGTCTTCAAAAAAAGATATTGACTTACTGATCAAGTTTTGGTATAGTAAGTTAATGTCAGTGCAATTCAGATGGACATGTTCCTTGAAAACTGAACAGCGAACGCGTTGAACGAGCCTAGCAATTCTTTTCTTTGAAAGCTAACGATTCAACTCAACTTTATTGGAGAGTTTGATCCTGGCTCAGGACGAACGCTGGCGGCG
>NZ_SDLF01000263.1:0-353 GCF_013096935.1 Brevibacillus sp. MCWH
GGTGGGGCAGATGATTGGGGTGAAGTCGTAACAAGGTATCCGTACCGGAAGGTGCGGATGGATCACCTCCTTTCTACGGAGCTTTGGCAAGTCAACGCTTACTCGCTGTTCAGTTTTGAGGGAGCATAACCCCCTTTGGATAAAAGAGGCGTGACAAATAGGCTTTGGGGCCCCCGAAAAGTACTCGGAATACGCTTCGAAGCATCACGTCACTTTTTGGGGTGAATTTGGGCCTATAGCTCAGTTGGTCAGAGCGCACGCCTGATAAGCGTGAGGTCGGCTGTTCGAGTCAGCCTAGGCCCACCATATTGACTCTTCGATACATATATGGGGCTGTAGCTCAGTTGGGAGAG
>NZ_SDLF01000264.1:0-310 GCF_013096935.1 Brevibacillus sp. MCWH
GGATGGGAACAACACAAGTGGGTAGTCTTGTCTATATTACCACCTAAGAGGCATTTGAGTATTCTCTTTCTCTTACTGGGGAATTTTCGCTTGATTTTTTTGAGGAACTTTCTTTTGATCTTGACATTTGGTTTCTCGGCTGTGAAGTCACGCTTCAACAGATTTTCGGCAACACGACCATCAGATTCAGCCGCTCGATACGTGCTCCGATACGCTCGCTTGCCACGAATAATGGCTTTCAGCCCAAGAATTTGCATGAGTCGTAACACCTTCTTATGATTCACAACCTTGCCGTATTGACGAAAGAGTT
>NZ_SDLF01000265.1:0-305 GCF_013096935.1 Brevibacillus sp. MCWH
CCGCCGAAGGTGGGGCAGATGATTGGGGTGAAGTCGTAACAAGGTATCCGTACCGGAAGGTGCGGATGGATCACCTCCTTTCTACGGAGCTTTGGCAAGTCAACGCTTACTCGCTGTTCAGTTTTGAGGGAGCATGAATCTCTCTCATAAAAGTAAAGATTGGCACATTCATGTGCGTTGTCTGGTGACGATGGCGGAGGGGACACACCCGTTCCCATTCCGAACACGGCCGTTAAGCCCTCCAGCGCCGATGGTACTTGCCCCGAAGGGGGCCGGGAGAGTAGGACGTTGCCAGGCGGCTGCCT
>NZ_SDLF01000266.1:0-301 GCF_013096935.1 Brevibacillus sp. MCWH
AGGTGCCCGTACCGCAAACCGACACAGGTAGGCGAGGAGAGAATCCTAAGGTGCGCGGGAGAACTCTTGCTAAGGAACTCGGCAAAATGGCCCCGTAACTTCGGGAGAAGGGGCGCCCCGGTAGGGTCAGGGACCCCGCCCGACGCGAGCGTCAGCTTTCGTCGGGTGGGCCCGAGCCCGAGGGGGCCGCAGTGAAAAGGCCCAAGCGACTGTTTAGCAAAAACACAGGTCTCTGCGAAGCCGCAAGGCGAAGTATAGGGGCTGACGCCTGCCCGGTGCTGGAAGGTTAAGGGGATGAGTT
>NZ_SDLF01000267.1:0-258 GCF_013096935.1 Brevibacillus sp. MCWH
AGGTGCCCGTACCGCAAACCGACACAGGTAGGCGAGGAGAGAATCCTAAGGTGCGCGGGAGAACTCTTGCTAAGGAACTCGGCAAAATGGCCCCGTAACTTCGGGAGAAGGGGCGCCCCGGTAGGGTTAACAGCCCGAGGGGGCCGCAGTGAAAAGGCCCAAGCGACTGTTTAGCAAAAACACAGGTCTCTGCGAAGCCGCAAGGCGAAGTATAGGGGCTGACGCCTGCCCGGTGCTGGAAGGTTAAGGGGATGAGTT
>NZ_SDLF01000268.1:0-252 GCF_013096935.1 Brevibacillus sp. MCWH
AAGAACTTCTCCAAGTCGATGTCGACCACATACCGGAATCCTTCGTTGATGTACTGTTGTGCTTTCCGCACAGCACTGTGAGCACGGCGGCCTGGACGGAACCCGAAGCTGGAGTCGGAGAACTCTGTGAAGATCAACGTTAAAATCCCCAATATAATCGGTTGAAAATTCCCCACTTTCATCGCAAACTCTCTCCTTGGAGGAGAGAGGAATCATGATAAAGAATGGGGAGTTTTACATGATTCACGAAAT
>NZ_SDLF01000269.1:0-252 GCF_013096935.1 Brevibacillus sp. MCWH
TCCTTTTCGTTCATCATAGATGGTTTGAATCTGCTGTTTCAGTTCTCCGTCTCTATCCCACTCCTTCTGTGCAAGATATCGATAATACCCACTCCTCGATACACCAAGAAGTTTGGAGAGTTCGGTATGTGAAGATCAACGTTAAAATCCCCAATATAATCGGTTGAAAATTCCCCACTTTCATCGCAAACTCTCTCCTTGGAGGAGAGAGGAATCATGATAAAGAATGGGGAGTTTTACATGATTCACGAA
>NZ_SDLF01000026.1:0-46159 GCF_013096935.1 Brevibacillus sp. MCWH
TTCGTTTTTACAATGAGGAGCGTTTGCAAATCAAATTAAATAAGCTGACGCCAGTCGAGTACAGGCGTCAGCATGCGGCCTAACGGCCGGGGGTTTTTTAAGTGTCTACAAAATGGGGTCTTGACCAGAAGCCGGGGGCGTTTTTTTTTTGTTATTCGCTTGCGAAAGTCTTCAGTCAGTCAAAAAATACCCTTCATATTCCTTATTGTTGTTGATGACAGTAAATTGAGAAATAACTCTATAATGCGAAATAATAAAAACATTATATGGAAAATATCAATTGACAGAAAATAAAGAATTAAATAACATACAGACAAGGAGGTGATTGGGAATGTTTCAAAAAATTTCAAATTTGTTTGGGGTAGCTCCTATGTACGAAGCTTGCGACAGACCTGGATTCATCGGTGGCCCCAAATATGTATGCGAGTTGGCCACTTGGTCTGACTGTTTCTCGGATTACGGTACCAAAACGTATATTAAGTACACGTATGACACGAGAAGCGGTGAACGATGTGAGGAAACTAAAGTGAGATGCTGCTAACCATTTCATCAGCAAAGATCAGAGGTTCATAGCGCAAACGCCATCAAAATACTTGTGTGGTAGTGGAAAAAGGAGGCCTTTATGAAGGCGACCTCCTTTTTCCACTATCTATGAGCAGACACATATGTTCAGGTGGGGGATGTAATGATTTTTACTTCATATATTGTCTTGGCTTTAGGATGGGGGATCCTGTCGGCTCAAATCGTTATGTTCCTCAAAAAGCTAAAAATGGAGATCTCCTTTCTTCCCCAAGCGCGTTACCGGTCGAAGCCCATTCAACAATCAGTTGGGAAATCGATTGGTGACATGTTGGCTTTACCGGCTGCCGTAAAAGATAAGATATCTGTTCTGTTAGTATCATCGCCGACTTGCCCGCCTTGTCATGAAGCATTGTCCGAATTTTTGCGCGAGAATGAAAGATGGCAACTACCGTTTGCTTGTATAACAGAAGCAGATGAAGCGGAATACTTTCAAAAATTTTATGACGACTATAACCGTTTTGTGGATATTATACCATTTTACAGAAAGAATCTGAAACGGCTTGGTATCACGAAATTCCCTACATTTCTTGTCATTAACCAAGAGGGAGTCGTACTTCGCGAATTTTTGCTGGTTCCTTATTTGATGAAATACCTGGCACAAACCATTGGCAAAACAGGTGCAGGAAATGAAAAGTAGTTATCTTGTGAGAGCGATTCAATTCGTGTGGCAAAGAGGAAAGTGGTGGATGATCGCATCCGTCACATTAAGTATTGTAAACGGTTGCTTCCCGTTTCTAACTTTGTGGATTTCAAAAGAGTTAATTGATGAAGTCACTCGTTTCATCCAGAGTGATACATGGGAGTATGTTGCTCTGGTCTGGTTGCTGATCGGACAATTTTCAATTACAGTTCTTTCATCTTTAAGCAAGAATATTAAGGAATATTTAGATAAACAGATGGTATATAAAGTAGAATTTGACGTTCAGCACATGATATTGGCAAACACCTCGTCAGTTCCCGTCATGTATTTTGATCTGGCAGAATATCACAATCATTTGCAACGGATATCGGGGGGAGGATCAAGATTTTTATCACCTGTACGAACCATGATTGATATGTTTGAAGCTGCACTCAGTTTGTGTTCGTACGCGGCCTTTTTGATTGTAATTCATTGGAGCCTTTTGCTTGTAAGTCTTTTAGCGACAATTCCCATCTTTTTGGTTCAAGCAAAATATAGTCAACTCAGATACCGTCTCCATGTAAAGCAAAACCCGGTAGCCCGTGAGGCGGAATACTATAAATACCTGCTGCAGGATCGAACATCGGCGAAGGAAATTCGGTTGTTTGGGTTGGCTTCCTTCTTTCTCAATCGATGGATTGAAAAATTTGTACAGAATGCGAGCGAAACGCTTCGATTGGAAAGGAGGCAGCAGGGTGCAGAGGTTGGCATGGAGGCTGTTTCGTCCTTTTTTTACATGGGCATGGCAGTTGCTCTGATATGGTTGGCACGCACAACGAAAATGAGCATTGGCGATTTCATTGCTATTATCCAGGCGATACAGGGAACACAAGGAACATTGAACCGTATCTCCACGCTTCTTGCAAAGTTGTATGAAGAGAAGTTGTACATCAAAGATTTTTATCAATTTTTTGAGATTAATGAACCGCGCATCGAGATTAACAAGGGTCAAGAACCATTTCCTACTCCCATCCAGAGGGGAATCACGTTTGAAAATGTTTCGTTCCGCTATATTCATGGTGACCGGGATGTTTTGTCCAATGTTTCCTTTCATATTAATCCCCAGGAGAAGATTGCCATCATAGGGCAAAATGGGTCGGGAAAAACCACGTTGATTAAATGTCTAATGGGCTTGTACCCCCCTCTTCACGGACAGATTAAAATAGATGGAAAAAATATCTATGACATTGACCAAAAACAATTGCTGAGTAACATTACAGTGATTTTCCAGGATTTTATTCGATATCATTTAACGGTTCGAGAGAATATTGCAGTTGGCGATATTAAGAGAATGGATGATTGGGAGAGGATTCAGGCCGTTGCAAAAGTAAGCGGAACAGACTCCTTCATTCAACAATTCGCGCTAGGATATGAGACACCCTTGGGCAGACTACTGGTGGACGGAGAAGACCTCTCAGGTGGGCAATGGCAAAAAATAGCATTAGCGCGAGCCTTGTTTCGCGACAGTCAAGTAGTGATTCTAGACGAACCGACCGCTTCGCTCGACCCAATAGCTGAAATGGAAATTTTTCAAAACTTTAAACTCCTTGCTGATAAGAAAATCGCCATTTTTATTTCGCACCGGATGGCAGCATCCAGAATGGCCGACAGAATTATTGTCATGAAGGAAGGAAAAATTGTGGAAATGGGTACACATGAAGAGTTGATGGAACTCAGGCAAGAGTATTACCACATGTATACCATGCAGGCACAATGGTTTTCCGCAGAAAGCGAATACACGAAGGAAGTGGTAGGATGGAGGAACTGAGTTTATTTGCACGAGTGATTCTGGGAACCCTGTTTTTGAGTACAAGTGTCACGAAATTCCGAAAAAAGGAGGAGCATGTAGCCACTGTTATCAACTACCGAATCCTCCCTCCTTCTCTCGCATATCCGTTTGCACGTGCGGAGATGGCAACAGAATTGGCGGCAGGGATTCTGTTATGTGTCGGTTTGTTTCAACAGGCTGCTGCTTTGCTTTGCATATTGCTTCTGGCCGTCTACTCGTGCGCGATCGCAATAAATCTCGTGCGTGGGCGCAGGGAGGTATCTTGCGGTTGTGGCGGTATTGCAGGCAATCACACCCTGTCCTGGTGGCTTGTGTTGCGCAATTTCACTTTGATGATAATGGGAGGATGGCTTTTCCTTTATCCGTCTGCGTGGGTAAGTACGGACAACTTGTTGAGAGGAGAGCCTTTCAAGCTTTTTTATCCACGAATCTTTGAAGTCGTGATTGTTTCATGGTTGGTTGTAATGATGGTTATCATCTCCAATCACCTTTGGGAATTATCAAAACGAATCAAGAGCTTCCGGAGAAGCTAGCTTAACTCATGCGGGGAGTGGAAGTATGGATAACAAATTGGTAATCTCAAATCTTTTATTATGGGTGGTCGTCTTTATTCAAACCTTTATCCTGTTCGTTTTTGTTCGTCTGGTTGTCCAATTTTTAAATCGTTTTCGGCTGGGGGACATCCGGTTAGAGCCGCAAACTTTAGCCAAAGGAGACAAAGCGCCTTTTTTCCGGGAAAAGGATCAGCATGGGCAAATCGTAAGAATGCCGGATGAACAAGAAAAAAATACGTTGATGGTATTTACAAACGACATGTGCGGAACATGCAAACACGTGGTACCTGAATTAGCTCATGTAAAAAGACATTACACCGATCTCAGAATTGTTGTTGTGTCCAATCCAATCTACTACGAAGAAGGCTTGCAGGTGCCAGATGGTGTTCATCTCATTCGTTCGGATGGACTTATGAATACATACCTGATTCATTCGGTGCCAACCGCGATGCTGATCGACCGGGAAGGAATCATTTTAGCCACCCAATCCGTTTCCAGTTACGAGAATATTATGGACATGATTGGCCTATCGTCTGAAAAAGTAAGCTAGGGGGAACCAATGAGTACAGCCATCACACTTGTGGACGTGGAAAAAACCTACCATGGTGACGGTGTGGTTACCCGAGCGCTTCAATCCGTCACCTTGACGCTGGACAAAGGACAATTTACCGCAATTCTCGGCCCCTCAGGGTCGGGAAAAACGACATTGCTTACCCTGATCGGCACGCTTGACCGACCGACGGCTGGAACGATCAGATACGGTGACGTGGACGTTCTGGCATTGAAGGGGAAGCGAATTGCCGATTTCCGTTTTGAGCACATCGGGTTCGTGTTCCAACAATTTCATCTATTGCCCGCGTTGACCGCGCTGGAGAACGTGATGGCACCGTTGTTTTCGCGAAAGGTTTCCTATGACAAAAAAGCGAGAGCACGGGAACTGCTGGCCTGGGTGGGGCTGGAGGCCAAGAGCGATGCACTGCCGTCCCAATTATCGGGCGGGGAACAGCAGCGCGTGGCGATTGCCCGTGCATTGGTCAATCGTCCGGACTGGCTGCTTGCCGATGAACCGACTGGCAATCTGGATACGAGAAACAGTGAAAACATCGTGAAACTGCTGCGAACCTATCAGCAGGAGCACGGTAGCGGCATTGTCTTGATCACGCATGATCAAACCTTAGCTGATCAAGCGGATCGGATCATCGAGATGCGCGATGGGCGAATCGTGTCCGATTCCGGGAAGGAGACGGGATGATTCGGTATATTTGGACACAGTGGTGGCGTCACCCCGAACGCTTTCTCCTGCTGCTGGTCGGGATGTTGGCCGTCAGTTCCGTTCTCAGTTACTTTATCGGCGTTACGGAGAGCAGCAGCGGCACGACCCACGATATTTTGCAAAAGCGCTGGAAGGCGACCTATCATCTGGTGGTTCGTCCCCCGGATACACGCAGTGTCACGGAACGGGACGGGCTATTGGAACCCAACTATCTGAGCGGTATGCACGGGGGAATCAGCCTCGCGGATTACGAGGCGATCAAAAGAATGCCAGATATAGAAGTTGCCGCACCGCTGGCCCCTATCGGATACGACAGGCCCGTTTTTTCGTTTGGGAAGATCAGCAAGCCAAAACAACCGGGAATCTATCGGCATGTTGTGGAAGTATATGCCAACGATGGCGTACAACCCAATCTAATGATGCAACAGACAAGGTATTACACCGTCGGCCCTTGGAGCATGCCGACCGATTGGGAACAGGCGCTGCGTGACTATGGGGTGGAATCATGGATACTAGATGTGGGCGGAGGAATCAATCAACAACTGCTGGTTGTTGGCATCGATCCTCAGGCAGAAGCGGCGTTGGTCGGATTGGATCAAGCCGTCTTGCCGATAGGGAAAAGCCGGTATTTTACGGAACAGGACAAAGTGACAACGATAAATGTGGGAGACGGACGAAAGGTGATGCATCTGCCCATCCTGATGAGCAGCAGAATGGACAGCGACCTGAAGGTTACTTACAGGTACGAACGCTTGGATCTCCCGTTTGCGACGAGTGAAGATGCCAACCGGACGATGGAAGAGGTGAAGAAGAACGGAGGGGTTTCCTATCTGCACCAACAAAAAAGCGCTGGAGAACGGCTGGAATATGAGTTTGACTCTCGGCAGATGCACCAATTGATTATGGCCAGTTTGTCGGGCGTGGACCCTGAAACGGGACAGCCTTTTTCACGCGATGATCACGGTGGCCAGTCTGCCTCTCTCGGTGGACTAATTTTGGAAAAGCCTTCTTCGCTTTCCCTGCGAAAAGTGAGCAGTCCTTACCCAGAACGCTGGCCTTACGGGTACGAGGCGATACCGGTGCAGCCCCATATTCCGGCAGAACTTCAGACATACTTCTTAATGAAGCCCGAGCGATATCCCAACTCCTTTCGCTCCACCCATTTTTTTGTTGATTGGAAAAACCGGAAAATAACCCCTTACTGGATAGGGTTTTACGATCCCGAAAAGTTGCGTATTTCCAAAGAACCGGACAGCGAGCTGCCCATGGAAACCTATCGGCCCGCTACTGGGCGGTTGGTGCTGGACAAAAACGACAAACCATTAAATCCCCCGGTACAGGTGAAACCGACTGACAATCCGTTTGGACTTCTTACCAGTCCACCTCTGCTGTTGACTACCTTGGAAGCGGCAGCAGAGGTGTTGGGTGACAAACCGATTGCCGCGATTCGGCTGAAGGTAAAGGGAGTGCAGGAGGTAAGTGAAGAGAATAAGGAAAAACTAGAATTATTGGCGAAAGAGATCGAAAACAAGACAGGATTGATCGTCGATATCACCCTGGGATCGTCTCCCCAGCCCGTTCTCGTTCACATCCCGAAAAACGGTACGTACGACGAGTCGGGGTGGATGGAGCAGTTTTTTATCAAGCTTGGGACGGCTTTTACCCTGGTTCAGGAGACGAAGCTGGGCTTTTCCGGGGTGATTGGTATCGTGATGCTCATAGCTGTTGCCTACGTGTTCGCCACCAATCTGGTTACGCTGTACGCCCGGACAGACGAGTTCGGTCTGCTGCTTGCTGTCGGCTGGCGGCCCGGACGCGTGGCGGGCATGATGTTTGTTGAGGCGGCCCTGTTGGGGGGAGGGGCCGCGCTGGTTAGCTGGGCAATCGCGGGATTTGCTGTATGGCAGCAACAAGCAGCGGTGCCGGTGTGGCGTATTTTTTTCATCGGTTTGTGCGGTCTGGTCATTTATGTGCTTGCGGCGATTCCGGCTGCATGGCTAGTCCGCAAGATAACGCCGCACGTAATCATGCGGTATGGCGAGATGCGTCCCGTGACTCGACGGACCGTGCGGGTGAAGGGAACGTTTTCTCTGGCCTGGGGCCATTTGTTGGCAAGGTATCGCCGCAGTCTGTTGTCCGTCTTTTCCATGGCGGTGCCCACCTGCTTTCTGGTCTTTTATGAGTTTGTCACGAACCGCCTGCAGGGAGTTCTGTACACGTCGTGGCTGGGGCAGTATGTGGCCGTTGAGATCGGGGATGTCCATTACATCGCGATGATACTCGCCTTGGCACTGGCTGTGCTGACAACGGCGCAGATCATGTGGCAAAACGTCATGGAACGAAAAGCGGAACTGCTGTTGCTCAAGGCCGTCGGTTGGCGCAGCGGGGCTATTTTTCGCCTGATCGTATGGGAAGGGGTGATGTGCGGACTCCTCGCTTCCGGATGCGGGCTGGCTTTGGGATGTGCCTTGATTGCGTGGATGTACCGTCAGTTGCCCGGCCTCGATGTCCTGTGGCTGATGGGGGTCGGCTTGATTCCGATATTGGCAGCCCTCCTCGGGGCTCTTTTTCCGGCGGTAATGGCGATGCGCCTAAGGCCGGCCGCAGGCATTCGCGGATCACAACGAAATCGTCAGCGTACGGAACGGAAGCTGCAGTTGACGATTGCGGTGCTGCTGGTTTCCAGCCTGTTAGGAGCTGCAATCGGCACGACCCGGTTGTGGCAGATGAATCCCCGCCAGGAGGCAGATATATCGATTTCTGCATACGCACCCAATCAGTCAACAGGGGACGGAGCCAAAGACAGACCGGGCAAGGTTAGCGATCTGTCCGGATTTGATCCCCGTCCGGTTCCAGACGGGAGCAAAGGAACGTACCAGTTGGCTTTTCACATGGATCACAGCGGGAAATTTACGGCTGAGGCGACGATTGTGGTGGAAAACCATTCGCCGGATACCTGGGATCGCTTGCTGTTTTACTTTATTCCCAACGCGTTTACCAACGCCAACAAGCCCCATACGGTAAAGGACGCGGCCGACGTGAAGATCGTCAGCCTCCACCTGGATCGGCAGAAAACGGATTACCAGCTTACACATGATACGCTCACCATTCCCCTGACGGAGGGGATGGCACCGGGCGAAAAGCGGGAAGTACGCATCTCGTACACGTTTACGGTCCCGAAGGACGGAATTCGTTTCGCCAGGAAAGGGCAACGCTATTACCTGGCCCAGGCCTATCCGATGCTGGCTACGTACCACAATGGATGGAACAAACAGGATTTCCGGATCAGCAGCGAATCCTATCATACGGGTCATGCTGATTTTACCGTTTCCTATCACATTCCAACAGGGTATCTGTTCGTCAGTTCGTCTGATCAAGATCCGGTTGAAGCGACAGAGACGGGGCAGGTGACCATTTCTCGCGTCAGAGAAGTGTTTGCTGCGGTCGTAAACGGCCTTACCTCCGTTTCCGACAACGTAAGCGGAGTACAGATTCGCGTGTTTGGCGAGGAAGTGAACAGGGGGAAAATGGAATCGGTGCTGGCAGCCGCCAGGGAGGCCGTGCCGTTTTTCATCAACAAGATCGGCAGCTATCCCCATCGGCAACTGGACATCATGCTGGACGATGGCGCCAGTATGGAGTATCCCGGCATCGTAACCGTCGCTCCGCAAGACGACCTTGCATCATTGAGAAAAACGGTCGTTCACGAGATTGCCCATCAATGGTTCTACGCTGTTGTGGCAAACGACCCCTATCACGAGGGCTGGCTGGACGAGGGCATAACCGAATTCGCGGTCTCTCTGTTCTTGCTTGGTCACGACAAGATGACAGAGGAGGAGGTTTTCGCTCGAGCCAACCGGGCTGGTGAGAAGCCGTCCAATCTGCCGCTGGACCAGTATGACGGCGAAACCTACGGAGCGTTTTACGTCGTTCCGCCACTGCGGCTGTGGGAGTTGGTCTCCAAGTACGGCGATGTGGAAGAAGGCTGGCGTTTTCTTCGCGCGTATTACGAGAGATATGCCTATCAACAGGTGGACACCAAGGAGTTTATCCGGTTTGCGACGACCTATTTCCCGGTGACAGAGACGTATTTTTCCTCCTGGCTCAAACTGCAGTAAGGATGAAAGATGGCCAACCCAGATGTTTGCCCCCTGATTGCGTTTTGTTTTGGAGCAGATAGCTTTGACTTCGTTGCTGGCCCGTTTCCCACCTTACAAAAATGTAAGGTTCTTGAAATGTAACCCGATAGCTCGGGCAGCCGCCTGCTTTTACAATAAAGACAAATCAATTGCAAACCTTGATGGGGAAACGGGAGAAAACCATGAACACCACAAGCATGCAAAAACAATGGAATCAGCAGCGCATTTACGAAGAGTATTCCGCCAGCATTTACAGGTATTTCCGCTATCGCGTCAAAAATGTCTGGGACGTGGAGGATTTGACGACCACCGTGTTTATCAAGGTGTACGCCAAGCTGGACCAGTACGATGGGCGCCATCCGTTTGGCGCCTGGATTTATCGCATCGCCCACAATACCCTGGTTGACTACCTGCGCAAAAAGCGGGAGTGCCCGGTCGACACCGAGATGTTTGCGGCGATGAAGGCAAAAGACAAGCTGCCGGAAGAGCGGGTGCTGAGCCGGGAATCCCATGACACGCTGTGGGAAAACGTGCGGACGCTGTCTGCAGACCAACGCCGCATCATCTCGCTGCGCTACCTGGCCGGCCTGAAAATGAACGAAATCGCGAAAGTCCTGGGCAAGTCGGAAGCGTCCGTGAAGATTCTGCACTTCCGCGGCATCCGCAAACTGCAAAAGCTCATGGCTGCCCAAGGATAGGAACCCCCCGAGGGATGGACGACAGCGCCATCCCTTTTTCGTGTGCCCGGCAAACGCGCAGGCAAATCCGGCGGGACCCGTCTATTTACTGCCGCTGGAAGTCTTTTGGTATAGTACAAACTAGGGAGTATAAGAGCGAGGTGTATGCCGATGTCGACCATCATGATCGTGGAAGACGATCCGAAGATTACGAAACTGCTGCAAAACCAGTTGGAGAAATACGGCTATCACGCGGTTACGATCGAACACTTTGACCGGGTGATGGAGGTGTTTGGCGAGGTGAAGCCCGACCTGGTGCTGCTGGACGTAAACCTGCCCAAGTACGACGGGTTTTACTGGTGCCGGCAGATTCGGCAGGTGTCCAACTGCCCGATTCTGTTCATTTCTGCGCGGGAGAGCAAGATGGACCAGGTGATGGCGCTGGAGAACGGTGCCGATGATTACATCACCAAGCCGTTTGACTACGATGTAGTGCTGGCGAAAATCCGCAGCCAGCTTCGCCGCGCCTACGGGATATACGCCGTTCAGGAAGGGGAGCGGACGGTGGAGGTAGCCGGGCTGAAGCTGTTTCCGGAGCGGATGGAGCTGGTGATCGCTGACAGAAAAGTGGAGCTGAGCAAAAAAGAGGCCCTGCTCCTGGAGGCGCTGATCAACCAGTACCCGCGTATCGTCAGCCGCGAACGCCTGCTGGAGAAGCTGTGGGACGAGCAGTTCGTGGATGAAAACACATTAAACGTGTACATTACGCGCGTGCGCAGCAAGTTGAAAGACCTGAATCTGGACGGAGCGATTGAGACGGTTCGCGGCTCCGGCTACCGCCTGCGGGTCACCTGGGAGGACGGACGATGAGGCTGTTTTGGAAAGACCAGATCGTCTTTCTCGTGTTTTTCTTTGTCCAGTTGGCATTGCTGGTGCTCATCTTTGCGCTGGCCGGCTACTGGAACCCTTTGCTGACCAGCTACGGGGTGTTTCTGTGCGCGTTTTTTGCCGGCAGCTACCTGGTCATCCGCTACCTGTTGAACCGGCAGGTCTACCAACGGCTCAGCAATCCAATCGAATCGCTGGAGGAGTTGAACCAGCACCACGGCAACGCCGCCCTGGGACGCGCGGTCGACCAGACGTTTCAGGAATTGTACCGGCTGTTTAAGGGACAGCTCCACGCCTACGAAGCGAAGCAGCGGGAGCACACGACGTTTATCCAGCAGTGGGTGCACCAGATGAAAACGCCGATCTCGGTCATTCACCTGCTGTTGCAGGATGACCCCGATCCGCGGGCGGAGAGTGTCCGCGAAGAGGTGGACCGGATCAAGCGTGGACTGGAGACGGTCTTGTACATCGCCCGGCTGGACCGGTTTGAACAGGATTTCCTCATCGAACCGGTTGTGCTTAGGCAGTTGGTCCAGGCGGTGGTGTCGGAGAACAAGCGAATGTTTATCCGCAATCAGGTGTATCCCGAAGTGAAGGTGGACGAGCGGTTTACGGTGGAGTCGGACGAGAAATGGCTGTCGTTCGTCCTGAATCAACTGCTGACCAACGCCGTCCGTTACTCCGCGGGCAAAAGCAGCAAAGTGGCCATCCTCGCCTACTCGCGCGGAATGGATGTGGTCCTGGAAGTGCGGGACAACGGTATCGGCATTCCCCCGCAGGACGTCCACCGCGTGTTTCAGCCGTACTTTACGGGGGAAAACGGCCGCCGCTACCCGGAATCGACCGGCATGGGGCTGTATTTGGTCAGGGAAATCTGCGGCCGCCTGCATCACAAGGTGGAACTGGACTCAAAGGTGGGGGAGGGCACGTCGGTGCGCATCGTCTTTTCTGCCGTCGTCCCAACCTTACAAGATCGTAAGGAGGATGAAAGCTAATTCGATAGCTTGACAGCGCGCGTGTCCGTATAGTGGGAAGTGTGGAAACAGAAGACTGCATGGGAAAATCTCAAACGAAAGGAGACGCGTATATGGACATGTTGCAAGTCAGGAAACTCAGCAAAATATACGGCGGCAAGGTCACGTATCGCGCGCTGACCGACATCGATTTTACGATTCGCAAGGGGGAGTTTGTCGGCATCATGGGGCCGTCCGGAAGCGGGAAAACGACGCTTCTTAACATGATCTCCACCATCGACAAGCCCACTTCCGGAGAGGTGCTGTTGAACGGCACCAATCCCCACCTGTTGAAAGGGAGCAGGCTGGCCCTGTTCCGCCGCCGGGAATTGGGCTTTGTCTTCCAGGATTTCAACCTGTTGGACACGCTGACCATCGGGGAAAACATCATCCTGCCGTTGACGCTGGACGGTGAAAACGTGCGCGTCATGCAGGAGAAGCTTGAAACCGTGGCAGTCAAATTGGGCATCAGCGACATCCTGGACAAGCGCACCTACGAGGTGTCAGGCGGCCAGCGGCAGCGGGCGGCCATTGCGCGGGCGATCATCCACTCGCCGTCACTCCTGCTGGCGGACGAACCGACGGGCAACCTGGATTCGAAAGCCTCCCGCAGCGTGATGGAGACGCTGGAAGCGATCAACAAGAACGACGGCACAACAATGATGATGGTCACCCACGACCCGCTGGCGGCCAGCTACTGTCACCGCGTCATTTTCATCAAGGACGGACAACTGCACAACGAGATGTACCGGGGAGAGAGCCGGCAGGCGTTTTTCCAGCAAATCATCGACGCCTTGTCTCTGTTGGGAGGGAACGCGCATGACCTTTCGGCAATTCGCGTTTAAAAACGTCTCCCGCAACAAGCGCACCTATGCCGCGTTTTTCATCAGCAGCGTCTTTTCCGTGATGATTTTCTTCATCTACGCGATGTTTATCTTCCACCCGGAGATTAAGAACGGAAATATTAACGCCAACGTGAAAATAGGCATGATAGTGGCCGAGTACATCATCTACCTGTTTTCGTTCTTTTTCCTGTTTTACTGCGTCGGTGCCTTTTTGAAAAAGCGGGAAAAAGAGTTTGGCATCCTGTTCATGCATGGCATGACCCGCTTTCAGCGCAACATGCTGATCTTCATGGAGAACTTCATCATCGGCTCGCTGTCGATTGTGTTTGGCATTGGCTTGGGGATGGTGCTGTGCAAGCTGTTCTTCCTGTTTGCCGGTTTCCTTCTGGAAGTGGAGGCGCTGCCGTTTTACTTCCCGCTCAAGGCGATTGCCTTGACGGTGGCGGCGTTCCTCTTCCTGTTTGTCGCCATCTCCGTGTGCATCGTCCTGTTTTTGAGGCGGAGCAACCTGCTGGAACTATTGCAGGGAAGCCAGCGGCCAAAACGGGAGCCGAAAGCCTCGGTCTTTCTCTCGCTGTTGGCGGCGGGGCTGCTGGGGACAGCCTACGTTTTGGCGTTTAGGGCGGACGGGATGTTCGTCCCGCTCCTGCTGCTGCCGGTCAGCGCACTGACGATTGCCGGTACCTACCTGCTGTTCACACAGTTGAGCGTGTTCATGATCCGGCTGTTGAAGCGAAACCGCCGCTTTTACTGGAAGCGCACCAACCTGGTGACCCTCTCCGATCTGGCCTACCGGGTAAAGGACAACGCGCGCATGTTTTTCCTCGTCTGCATCGTCTCCACGGTAGCGTTTTGCGCGATCGGAACGCTGGCGGCTCTGGCAAGTTCCATTGAGGAAACAGTGGTCAAGACTCATCCGTTTGCGTTTGAGTATCGGCAGTATGTGGGGAAAAAGGCGGAACAGGAATATCTGGAGAAACGTCTGGCCAAGATTGAAACGGCGTTGGCTGAAGGCGGTTTTTCCTTTGAAAAATACGCCCTGACGATGCGCTACCTGCCCGTCCCGGAAAGCGCAGACAAGCGCTACTCCGCGGTCGCCGTAGTGAAGCAGTCCGATTACAACCGCTTTGCCCGCGCGGCTGGCGCCGAGGAAGTGACAGCAGTCGAGGGAGAAGCAATCTACTACTCGCGAAGAACCGGCGAAAGGCCGATCAAGAGCGGGACGCTGCAGATCGGAAGCGCATCCCTTCAGCTCAAAAGTGGGGAAGGGGTTCCCCTGATGGATCCATTCAGGGGCGAGCCGCTCGTCGTCGTGCAGGATGAGCTGTACGACCAGGTCAAAGCGGAAAAGGAACAGCATAACTATGGCTACGTCGTGGACAACTGGAAAGAGACGAAGGAGCTCAGCGAAAAGCTGGATCAGGAATTTAGCGACGAAGACGCCATGTTGAGCGACTTTATCATGAACGACTTTTCCGCCCGCACTTCGGATTACTACATGTTGAAACAGCTGGCCAACACCAGCCTGTTTATCGGTCTCTTCGTCGGTGTCCTGTTCTTCGTCGCAGCGGCAAGCTTCCTGTACTTCCGCCTGTACACCGATTTGGAAAACGACAAGCGGCAGTACGGCGCCATCACCAGAATCGGGCTCTCCGAACAAGAGCTGTCCAAAATCGTCACGACGCAAATCGCCCTGTTGTTCTTTGCTCCCATCCTGGTGGCAATCGTCCACAGCGCCGTCGCGTTTGTGTCGCTGCAAAGCTTTTTGAAGCTGCTGTTCATCGCATCGGTCTTCAAACCGACATTGATCGTGCTGGCAAGTTTTGTGCTGGTGCAATTCGTCTACTTCTGGATTATCCGCAACCGCTACCTGTTCCACTTGAAAAAAGCGGTTTTGTAATAGAAAAAGCGATCTGCGCTGATCCCGCGCGGCAGGAGGCCCCTGCTGCCCGGGATCTTTGTTGTTGGAGAAATTTTGCAAAAACTATTGCAATAAGATGATAATCGTATTATATTATCTAAAAACAGACGATATTCGTCATGAAAATTTATTTTATTGCCGTGATATGTAATGTGTTGCGGTAAATCTGGTCGAAAAAAGGTAGTGAAGTTATGGACGAAAAATATCATCGCTCACTGTATTCCCAATTGGACGATTTGGATTACGCGATCGCCCGTAGGCTGCAGGACAATGCGCGTCTGCCGTTTACGCAGATCGCCAAGGAATTGGGTGTCACGGAAAAGACCGTACGGATTCGCGTGCAGCAGATGCAGGACGAGGGTGTGCTCAGCCTGGTCGGGATCGTCAACCCGGTCAAGGCCGGAATTACGGTGCAGTCCCTGATCCAGGTGGCCGTAGAGGCGGGGAAACTGGATGACGTGGTGGCGAAACTGCAGGACATCTACGAGGTCAGGCTGGTTGTGCTGACCACAGGCGATTACCAGTTGATGATTCAGGTGTTGAACCGCGATTACGAGGAATTGTCGCAATTTTTAATGAACAAGCTCAACAAAATCGAGGGCATCACCAAGGTCAACGTCATCAACGAACTGAAAGTACTGAAATCGCGCTTTCGCTTTATTCGTTAAAGACAATCGTTCCTGGCAGCAGGAACGGTTGCCATATTCATGCAACCCAAAGAGAAGGAGGAGGACTTATGTTGTCGCAAAAGATGGGAAAAACGCTGCTGGCAGCACTGCTGGGAACAGTGCTGCTGGCGGCCGGTTGTGGAGGAGGTGGCGGCAGTCAGACAGCAGGGACCGCGCCGACCGCCGGCACAGGCAAAAAAGTGATCACCATCGGGTTGAAAGCAGATCCGCCGACGCTCGATCCAAGCACCTCCACCGCGCTGGTCGACCGCATGGTGTACGCCAGCCTTTACGACAAGCTGTTTGACATTGATCCGAGCGGCAAGATCGTGCCGATGCTGGTCAGCTCGTACGAAGTGTCGCCGGACGGCAAAACCTACACGCTCAAGCTGAAGGAGGGCGTCAAGTTCCACGACGGCACCGACTTTGACGCGGAGGCGGTCAAGTTCAACTTCGAGCGCAACATGAACGGCGAGTCATCCAGGCGCAAAAGCGAGTTGAAAGTGGTGGACGACGTTACGGTCGTTGACCAGCACACGGTCCAGATAAAACTGAAGGAACCGTTTGCGCCGCTCATCTCCATCCTGGCCGACCGCTCGGGAATGATGGTCTCACCGGCGGCTGTCAAACAGTACGGGGACGACTTCCTCAACCATCCGGTCGGCACCGGGCCGTTCGTCTTCGTCGAGCACGTCAAAGGGGACCACGTGACGTTGAAGCGCAACGACAATTACTGGAACGGCAAGGTGAACGTGGACGAGGTCACCTACAAGGTGTTTACCAACGGCACGGCCAAGGTGCAGAACCTGCGCTCCGGCATGCTGGACATCATCGACGAGGTGCCGGTGAAGGAGATTCCGGCGATCAAGGGAGATGCCAACCTGCAGTTGGTGGCCGAACCCAGCATGGGCTACATGGGCTTTTATCTGAACAACAGCAAGCCGCCGTTTGACAACAAGTACCTGCGCCAGGCCGTGGAGCGGGCCATCGACCGGGAAGCGGTGGTCAAGGTGCTGTTCAACGGCTACGCGCTGCCGGGCCGTTCGCCGTTTGCACCGGGCAATCTGGCGTACAACAGCGAGCTGGACAAGCCGGTCAAGCCGAATCCGGAAGAGATCAAGCAGCTGCTGGCCAAAGGCGGCAAGCCGAACGGATTCAGCTTCAAGATGTATATCGCGACCTCGACGGAAAACGAACAATTCGGCGCCGTGATCCAAAACATGCTGAAACCGTATAACATCAACGTGCAGTTGGAAAAGTTGGAATTTGGCCAATTGATTGAAAAAGGGGATAACGGCGACTTTGAGGCACTCAACCTGGGCTGGTCCGGACGACAGGACCCCGACCAGAACTTCTACGACTTCGTCGTCACCGGCACTTCCAACAACGACGGCCGCATCAGCATTCCGAAGCTGGATGAGCTGGCTGTCGGTGCGCGCGTGGAGATTGACGAAGCGAAGCGCAGGCAGATGTACGAAGAGGCTGTCAAGATCCTGCAGGAAGAGGCGGGCTACGTCTACGTCTATCACCAGTACAACCTGCTGGCGATGAACAAGAAGATCAGCGGATTTACCTATGTGCCGGACGGCCTGATCCGCACGGCGACACTGGACAAGCAGTAATCGACACACTGTAGTGCGGGGAGGAATTGTCATGATGTTTGTGGTGAGACGTCTGCTGCTGACAATCCCGATTCTCCTACTGGTGTCGATCATGACATTCTCCTTAATCCACCTGATCCCGGGCGATCCTGCCCGGGTCATTTTGGGACAGGAGGCGACACCGGAGGCGTATCAGGAACTGCGGGCCGAATTGGGGCTGGATAAGCCGGTTGTGGTCCAGTATGTTTCCTGGCTGGGAAAAGTGCTCCAGGGGGACCTGGGCATGTCGATTACCGACCGCGTGCCGGTCTCCGAACTGATCATACAGCGGCTGCCGGCTACCGTGGAACTGACCATTGGCACGTTTCTCGTCGCGCTTCTGATCGCTTTTCCGGCCGGCATCCTGGCAGCCGTGCGGAGGGGAACGTGGATTGACTACACCAGCACGTTTGCCGCGTTGGGCGGCATGAGCATCCCCAGTTTCTGGCTGGCGATGATGCTGATCATTTACTTCGCTGTGGAAAATCAATGGCTGCCGTCTTCGGGCTACGTGCCGTTCAGCGAAAACCCGGTGCAGAATATCATGGCGATGATTCTGCCCTGTCTGGCTACCGGCCTGCGCGAATCGGCCGTCTTGATGCGGATGCTGCGCTCATCCCTGTTGGAAGTGATCAACATGGACTTTATCCGCACGGCCAAGGCCAAGGGGCTGAACGAGGTACGCACCGTGCTCGGCCACGCGCTGCGCAACGCGCTCATTCCTGTGGTCACCACCTCCGGTCTGATGATTGCCGGCCTGCTGGGCGGGCTGGTCATCACCGAATCGATTTTTTCCATTCCCGGTTTTGGCCGGCTGATCGTGGAATCGGTGTTCAAGCGGGATTACGTCACGGTTCAGGGAGCGATCCTGGTATCGGCCATGTTGGTCGTGGTGGTAAACCTGGCGGTGGACCTCCTGTACGCTGTCATCGATCCGCGCATCAAGGCGGGGAAAGGGGCGGAAGGATCATGAACGCATGGCGAAAATTTGTGCGCAACGGCATGGGTGTTCTCGGCGGATTGATCATTCTGGCGCTGATTGTCGTCGCCATTTTCGCGGAGCAGATCGCCCCCTACGATCCCAACGAGCAGAACTATGACAAGGTGTTGATGCCGCCCAGCGCGGAACATCCGTTTGGCACGGACGATCTGGGACGGGACATCTTCTCCCGGGTCATCCACGGCTCCCGCATTTCGATTGAGGCGGCGGTCATCTCTGTCGGCATCGCCATGCTGATCGGTGTGCCCATCGGCCTTTTGTCGGGATACTACCGCGGCTTCTGGGATGAGTGGGTGGTCATGCGCACCGTGGATGCGATGCAGGCGTTTCCGTTTCTGATTCTGGCACTCGCCATCTCGGCCGTGCTCGGCTCCGGCTTCGGCAACGCCATGCTGGCGATCGGAATCGGCTTTTCTCCCGCCTTTGTCCGCATTACGCGGGGGCAGGTGCTGTCGCTTCGCAACATGGAGTACATCCAGGCGGCCCGGGCGGTGGGCGTCAAGGACAGTCGGATCATTTTCCGCCACATCCTGCCCAACGCGCTCAATCCGATCGTGATCCAGGCCACGCTGGCGATGGCGGCGGGGATCCTGGCAGAAGCCTCGCTCTCCTATCTGGGATTGGGCGTACAGCCGCCGACGCCGTCCTGGGGCAGCATGTTGAATCAGGCCCAGACGCTGATGTCCGTCGCGCCGTACGCCACTTTTTACCCCGGCATGGCGATCTTCCTGGTCGTGCTCGGCTTCAACCTGCTGGGGGATGGTCTGCAGCAAATACTTGATCCGCGGGTGCGGAAATAAACGGGGGAGGAGAGCCTCATGACGACCATACTGGAAGTGGAACAACTGAGAACGCGGTTTCGCACGGAAAACGGCGTCGTCAACGTGGTCGACGGCGTCGACTTCTCCATCCGCGCCGGCGAAACGCTTGGCGTCGTAGGCGAATCCGGCTGCGGCAAAAGCGTCACCAGCCTCTCGATCATGCGCCTGCTGCCGCCCAACGGCAGGGCGGAGGGAACGATCCGGTTCAACGGCACCAATCTGCTGGAACTGTCGGAAAAAGAGATGCAGGCGGTGCGCGGCAACGACATCTCGATGATCTTTCAGGAACCGATGACCTCGCTCAACCCGCTGCACACGGTGGGCAGGCAGATCGAGGAAGCGATCCAGCTGCACTGGAAAGTAAGCAAGGCGCAGGCCAGGGAACGGGCGATCGCAATGCTGAAAGCGGTGGGCATGCCGCGCGCGGAGGAGATCTACGGGGAGTACCCGCACCAGCTCTCCGGGGGGATGCGGCAGCGCGTCATGATCGCGATGGCGATGGCGTGCGACCCCAAGCTGATCATCGCCGACGAGCCGACGACGGCCCTGGATGTGACGATCCAGGCGCAGATTCTCGATCTGATGCGGGAACTGAAGGAGAAGACGGGCACATCAATCATGCTGATCACGCACGATCTGGGTGTCGTCGCCGAAATGTGCGACCGCGTCATCGTCATGTACGCCGGGCAGGTGGTGGAGGAGACCGACGTGGAAACGCTGTTTGAGCAGCCCAAACACCCGTACACCATCGGCCTGATGAAGTCAATTCCCGAGCTGGACGAGGAGCGGGAGTACCTGGACACCATCCCGGGCGCGGTGCCGCTGCCCCACCAGATGCCCAAGGGGTGCCGGTTTGCCCCGCGGTGCGCGCAGGCCATGCCGATCTGCCGCGAACAGCCACCCGAGCTTTTGCAGTTGGACGGCCACAAATGCCGCTGCTGGCTGTACGCAGAAGGGAGGCATGAGGCATGAAGCCGCTGTTGGAAGTAAAAGGGCTTAAGAAACACTTTCCGATCAAGTCCGGCTTTTTCAAGAAAACGAAGGGATACGTGAAGGCCGTAGACGGCATCGACCTGCAGGTGTTTCCAGGGGAGACGCTTGGTATCGTGGGCGAGTCGGGGTGCGGCAAGTCGACCACCGGCCGGACCATTTTGCGGCTGCTGGAACCGACCGCAGGGGAGGTCTGGTTTGACGGCAAGGATCTCGCCAGACTGTCCAGGGAAGAGATGCGGCGCATGCGCAAGGACCTGCAGATGGTCTTTCAGGACCCGTACGCTTCGCTCAATCCGCGCATGACGATCAAGCAAATCCTGATGGAGTCGCTGGCGGTGCACAACATCGGGACGCGGGAGGAACGGCTGGCAACCATCGAAGAGATGATCGAGATCGTCGGTCTGCGCAAGGAGCACCTGAACCGGCATCCACACGATTTTTCCGGCGGCCAGCGGCAGCGCATCGGGATCGCCCGGGCGCTGGTGGTGAAGCCGAAGCTGATCATCGCGGACGAACCGGTGTCGGCGCTGGACGTCTCGATCCAGTCGCAGATTCTGAACCTGTTGAAAGATTTGAAAAAAGAGTTTAACCTGACCCTGATGTTTATCTCGCACGACTTGTCGGTCGTCAAACACCTGTGCGACCGGGTGGCCGTCATGTATCTGGGGCGGGTGGTGGAAATTGCCGACAAACGGACGCTGTTCGACAATCCCAGCCATCCGTACACGCGGGCGCTCTTGTCTGCCGTTCCCGTGGCCAAGCCGCGGCAGAAGCGGGAACGCATCCTGCTGACCGGCGACCTGCCCAGTCCGGCCAATCCGCCGAGCGGCTGCACGTTCCATCCGCGCTGCCCGCATGCGACCGACCTGTGCAAGACCAAAGCGCCGAGCCTGGCCGATATCGGGGGCGGACAGTTCGTCTCCTGCCACCTGGTACATGCAGGCGAGCTGGCGACCTGACGGCGGGACGGAGGCATTCAGATGATCTACTGGCAGTTGTTTCTCGCGTTTTTTCGCATCGGCATTTTCGGCTACGGCGGCGGACCGACGATGGTCCCCCTGTTTTACGCCGAGTGCGTGCAGAAGTACAAATGGGTAAGTGAAGAGGATTTTACCGACAACCTGGCGCTGGCCAACGCCCTGCCCGGCCCGATCGCCACCAAGCTGGCAGCGTTTATCGGGTACCGGGTCAAAGGTTGGAGCGGCGCGCTGGTGGCCAACTGCGCGGTGGTGCTGCCCATCGTGCTGGTCATGATCGCGCTGCTGCAGGTGATTTACCAGTGGAAGGACGCGCCCGGCGTGTACGGGATGATTCAGGCGATCCAGCCGGTGATCGCCGTCATGACCGGCGTGCTGACCTGGGAGTTTTTGCAGAAGGGCTGGCAGGGAGCGGGCAACAAGAGCGGCGTCGCCCTCATGCTGGTCCTGTCGCTGGTGGCCCTGCTCTTCCTTGACCTGCACCCCGGCATTGTGGTGGGCATTGCCCTGGCCGGTTCGTTTGCCTATTCCACCTGGGTGCTGCGGAAGCGGAAAACGCCGGGCGGCAAGGAGGGGGCGGCATGATTTACCTGCAGCTGTTCTGGGCGTTTTTTATCTCCAACATTCTCGGCTACGGCGGTGGGCCGCCCAGCATCCCGCTGATCCAGAACGAGGTGGTCGACCACTATCACTGGATGACAATGAAAGAGTTCGGGGAGGTGCTGGCGGTCGCCAACGCCCTGCCCAGTCCGATCGCCACCAAGCTGGCCGGTTATGTCGGCTACCAGGTGGCCGGCGTGCCGGGGGCGGCGGTTGCGCTCCTGGCGACAATAGCGCCGACGGCTGTCGCCATGATCCTGCTGCTCAATTTCCTCAACGTGTTTCGCAACGCGCCGCAGGTGAAAGCGATGACCCAATCCGTCCGGCCGATTGTCACCGTGCTTCTGGGCACGATGACGTACGAGTTTTTCCTCGGAGCCGTGGAGGGCATCGGCTGGATGCAGACCGGCATCCTGGCCATCGCCTCCTTTCTCCTGCTGGAAAAGTGGAAGCTGAACCCTGCGCTTGTAATCGCCCTCTCCATGGGTTACGGGTTTTTCTTCATCGGCTAACGATTACAGTTGATCGGAGGTACACGTATGACACATTTTGACGCAATGGAGTACCCGTACGCGTCCCGGCGTATGACGACGTATGCGAAAAACGGCATGGTGGCCACCTCGCAGCCGCTTGCGGCGCAGGCCGGCTTGGACATCCTGAAAAAAGGAGGAAACGCCATTGATGCCGCGATCGCCACGGCTGCCTGCCTCACCGTGGTGGAACCGACGGGGAACGGCATCGGCAGTGACGCGTTTGCGCTCGTCTGGACCAACGGGGAACTGCACGGGCTGAACGCGAGCGGTCCCGCGCCGCAGGCCATTTCCATCGAAGCGGTGAAGGCGGCAGGGCACGAGACCATGCCTGCCTATGGCTGGATTCCGGTCACAGTGCCGGGGGCGCCGGCGGCATGGGCGGAACTGTCCCGCCGCTTTGGCCGCCTGCCGCTCGCGGACGTGCTGAAGCCGGCGATCGAGTACGCGAAAAACGGCTACCCGCTTTCCCCGACGCTGGCCCGCTACTGGGCGGCCGCCTACAACAAATATTCCCAGGTGCTGAGCGGTGAGGAATTTGCCCCCTGGTTCGCCACCTTTGCACCGGACGGTCGACCGCCGAAAGCGGGCGAGATCTGGAGGTCACCCGGCCATGCCGAGACGCTGCGGCAGATTGCCGAGACGGGAGCGGAAAGCTTCTATCGCGGCGAACTGGCGGAAAAGATCGACGCGTTTTCCCGGCAGTGCGGCGGGTTCCTGCGCAAAGAGGATTTGGCAGCCTACCGGCCGGAATGGGTCAAGCCGATCAGCGTCAACTACCGCGGCTACGACGTCTGGGAAATTCCCCCCAACGGCCAGGGCCTGGTGGCGCTGATTGCCCTGAACATATTGAAGGGTTTTGCGTTCGGGGAAAAAGAGACAGTTGACACGTACCACAAGCAGATCGAGGCGATGAAGCTGGCGTTTGCCGACGGGTTCCGCTACATTACGCAGCAGGACAAGATGAGCGTGACCGTCGGGGAACTTCTCTCCGACCGGTACGCCGACGAGCGGCGCCGCCTGATCGGTGAGCGAGCGCTCATGCCGGAACCGGGCGACCCTCGCTCCAGCGGAACCGTCTACCTGGCGACGGCAGACGGGGAAGGCAACATGGTCTCATTTATCCAGAGCAACTACATGGGCTTCGGCTCTGGCATCGTCGTGCCGGGAACGGGCATCGCGCTGCAAAACCGGGGCCACAACTTCTCGCTGGACCCCGCTCACGACAACCGCCTGGAGCCGGGAAAAAAGACGTACCACACGATTATCCCGGGCTTTTTGACCAAGGACGGCAAGGCGGTTGGACCGTTTGGCGTGATGGGCGGCTTCATGCAGCCGCAGGGGCACGTGCAGGTGGTGATGAACACGGTCGACTTTCACCTCAACCCGCAGGCCGCGCTGGACGCCCCGCGCTGGCAGTGGCTGGAAGGAAAAACGGTGGAGGTGGAGCGCCACTTCCCGGAACATATCGCGCTCGCCCTGGAACAAAAGGGTCACCGGATCAAGTGGGGATCGTTTTCGAGCAACTTCGGCCGCGGCCAGATCATCTGGCGGGACGAAAACGGCGTGCTGATCGGCGGCACCGACATGCGCACGGACGGCTGCGTTGCTGCGTGGTAAGCGTTTGGGACAGGCGGGAACCGGCAGATAACAGAAGACTGGCGAAGATCGCGTGGAGCGATAACAAAGCCAAAAGAACAGCATTGTTCTTTTGGCTTTTTTTTCGATACAGGCCGCTGTTTGGCAAATCCTCCGGGCTGTCCGAACCTTCCAGCAGCCGGACGCAAAAAAACGTCTCTGGGTCTTTTCGACCAAAAATTTTGGCAAACTTTGCAACCTTTTGCTTACAAATTCCGTCAATGACGGAGAAAACACCCACCCCAATTATTGGGAATCGGGAACGACAAAAGTCGAACGCATGTTTTCTTCACGAACTGCATCCTGGACGCGAGCGGGGCATGGCGGCCCTAACAGATGGCCAGAGGAACATGGAGGCGGCGTGAAAAAAACCTGGGGCTTTGCAACCAAAAAAATTATGAAATCTTGAAACTGACACTTGCAAATTCCGTAGATAATGGTGAAAACATCCATCACAATTAATTTTTGGAAAGGAGGGCATGCATTGCTGTCCCCGTTCGTGACCGTTCCCGTTTTTCTCATCATGGCCGTGTCCGTCTACACGGACCTTCGCCGACGCATGATTTACGACTGGCTCACGCTGCCGGGGATCGCGTACTTCCTCGTCGTTCATGCCATCGCCCACCCCGGTCAATGGATGACATATGCGCTGGGCGTGATCGTGTTGGGCGGGATTTCGCTAGTCATGGCAGTTGTCAGCAACGGCCAGCTAGGGGGAGGGGATATCAAGCTGTTTGCGCTTGTGGGTTCCGCTGTGGGGTGGCAGGCCGGGCTACTGATTATGGGCCTTTCCTACATCATCGCGGGATTTGTCGCCATACCCCTGTGGGCGATCAGAAAAAGGCGGGCGGCAGCAGAAAAGTGGAAAGAGGTTCCGCTGGCTCCGTTCATCGCCGGGGGGACGATTCTGTTGTACATGGCGGCAGCAGCTGTCTGATCCACCCGAGGAGACGCCGTGTTGCGGCAAGCATTTTCCTTATTTTGTAATTTTATAATTACTTCCGAAATCTTTCGACTATCCAAGGAGAGGGAATCATCTGCATGCTGGAATCCAAACGACGTGCCATTATTTTTCTCACATTATCCCTTTTGCTTGCAGTTCTGGCGGGCTTTCTGTTTCTGAAAAAAATCAAGGATATGAACGCGGAATTGGGGGAAATGGTGGAGATTTACGTGGCGAACGCCGACATTCCGTCCCGCTCGCTGATTCAGCCGGATCAGGTGACGACGCGGCCCATCCCGAAGAAATACGCGGATCAGTCCTACGTGACCGACAAATTGAGCCTGAAAAACCAGGTGACGGTCGTTCCCCTGTCCAAGGGCGACGTCATTACCAAAAACATTCTCAAGCCCGCCAACATCGTCCGGGACCAAAATCACCGTCTGATTACGGTGTATGCCGGGGGAAACGTCGTCTTCGATCAGGAACTGGAGGCGCTTGACCGCGTGGATGTCATCATCTCGCACCAGGTGAACGGTAAGCCGGTGACGGAAGTGTTCATGAAAGATGTGCTGGTGGCGATGGTGGCCAAGTCAGAGGGCAAGTTTAAAGGAGTGGCGTTGGAACTGCCGTTTGAGGACGTGCCCCGGTTCATCCATCAGCAGAACTACGCAGAGCTCATGCGGATCCTGAAGGCCAATGTCGGCAAAGGCGGAGCGGCCATTTCCGAGCCGTTTCAAGAAACGAAACCCGGCCAGGAGGAGACGCCTGGCGACAGCGCTGCGCCCGAAACCAAACCGGCCGAAAGTCCGACGGTAAAACCGGGGGCACAGGCGCCGCAGACACCTCCTGCGCCGTCGCCAAACGCGGGACAGCCCGCGATGCAGCAAGCAGGAACCAAAACCGGAGGGTAAGGCATGAAAACGGAACTCAACATTCTCGTCGTAGCCGATTACGATTCGGTGAAAGACCTGTTGCGGGAATGGCTCGCTCCTTACGAGCATGTGCAGTACACCACATCGCTGGAAGTGAAGAAAGAGATTGACCGGATTGGCCCCGATATCGTCCTGCTCGTGCAGCCTGAGGACGGGGCGGGCGTGGAACTGGTCCAGTATATACAGGCCGAGCTGCCCGAGGGCATTGTGATCTTTCTCACGGAAGAGCAGGATTTCGTCCTGCTGCGGGATGTCGTCCGCGCCGGTGCGATTGAGTACATCGTGATGCCTGACGAACTGGCGCTGTTGACGGACCGGCTTGAGAAAATCTCCGAGCTGGCGCAGATACAGCAGCGGAAAAAGGGAGCGAACGCGTCCGGCAAGGCGTTGGTCCGCGGCCGGGGAAAAGTGTATTCCTTTTACAGCGGAAAAGGGGGCAGCGGCCGCACGCTGCTAGCCACCGGCTTTGCGCAGGCATTAAAACTGGAATCCACCGCCAGCGCCCTGCTGATCGACCTCAACCTGCAGTACGGCGGTGTGGAAACCTTTCTCTCATTGGACAGCAATCGCACGCTGGCCGATCTGATGCCGGTCATGCACGAGATGAACGAGAACCACATTCGCAATGTGGCACAGCGGGAACTCCATTCCAAGCTGGAAGTCCTGGTCAGTCCGCGTGATGCGGAAATAGCAGAGCAGATCCCGGAGGAATTTATCACCCGGTTAATCCGCGCCAGCCGCCGCAGCTACGATTTTGTCATTGTCGACCTGCCGGCGCACATGAACGAGCTGACCTACGCGGCGCTGACGGAGTCGGACCTGATCTGCTACGTGATGAATCTCGACACGCCTTCGGTTCAGATCTACCGGCTCGCGGAAGAGTTGTTCCGACGGCTTCGGATCGATACCGCAGGCAGGCTGGAAGTGGTCGTCAACCAGGTGGGCAGGGACAACGAACTGGCCGTTTCCGACCTGAAGGGGTTGATCACCGCCCCGATCACCGCTGAAATCAGCAGGGATCACCAGGGCGTTCAGGCGGCCGTCAATCAGGGCAAGCCGCTGCAAAAGGAAGCCAACGAGAAAAAGCTGTCTCCTGCGGCGAAGGACATTCGCAAATGGGTGCTCAGGAAATTGTCGTAAGGGGGGAGTTAGATGGCATTATTCCGACGCAGGGATGAAAAGACTCCGCCTGGCGATGAGGCGCCCCGGACCATCGCATCTTCGCTTGCGGCTCCTTCCTGCAATCCGTACCTGGACGAACTGGCGGAACATTACAAGGCGCGACTCTTGCGGGAGACCAACCTGGAACGGCTGACCAGCCTGCCGTCGAGCGAGATGCGCCTGGCGATTGAGCGCCTGGTATCCCAATACATGTCCGAAGAAAAGGTCGTCATCCCGCGAAACGAAAAGGAGCTGCTGCTCACCCGCCTGATCAACGAATCCGTCGGTCTGGGCCCGCTGGAGCCGCTGCTGAACGACCCGGAGATCACGGAAATTTCGATCAACGGCCACAGCCAGGTGTACGTCGAGCGGAACGGCCGCCTGGAACTGACCGACCTGAAGTTTCGCGACGAGGAGCATCTGCGCCACATCGTCGACCGGATCGTGGCGCCGCTCGGACGGCGGATCGACGAAAGCTCGCCGATGGTGGACGCCCGGCTGAAAGACGGCAGCCGCGTGAACGCAGTGATTCCGCCGATCAGCCTGAATGGCACGCTGGTCTCGATCCGGAAATTCCGCAAAGAGCCGTACACCATGGATGACCTGATGCGGTTTGGCTCGTTCAACGAGGCGATGTCCCGCTTTCTGCAGGCGGTCGTGGAAGCGAAAATGAACGTTCTTATCTCCGGCGGCACCGGGAGCGGAAAGACGACGCTGCTCAATGCCGTAGCCTGCGCCATCCCCCACTATGAGCGCGTCATCACGATTGAGGATTCGGCAGAACTGAGGCTGGCCCACCCCAACTGCGTCGGGTTGGAGGCCCGCCCGCCCAACATGGAGGGAAAAGGGGAGATCACGATTCGCCAGCTCGTGAAAAACTCCCTGCGGATGAGGCCGGACCGGATCATCGTCGGGGAGGTGCGGGGCGCCGAAGCGTTTGACATGCTGCAGGCGATGAACACGGGGCACGAAGGATCGCTCACCACCGTTCACGCCAACTCGCCCCAGGATGCGTTTAACCGGCTGGAGGGCATGGTCGTGATGGCCGGCATGGATTTGCCGTCTTCCATCATTCGGGAGTACATTGTCAGCGCCCTCGACATCATCGTGCAGGTGATGCGTCTCTCCGACGGGAAGCGCAAGATCGTCTCCATTTCGGAGGTGGTAAAAACCGAAGAAAAACGCGTGGAAGTAAACGAAATCTTTCGCTTTCAGCGCACCGGCATCGGAAAAAGGGGGGAAGTGTTGGGGTACTTTACCGCAACCGGCGTCGTGCCCCGTTCGCTGGAAAGGCTGAGAACGTTTGGGATCGAGATAGACGAGTCGCTGTTTGCGGCAGGAGAGGTGAAACGACGTGAGCATCTCTATTCTGTTTAGTCTCTCCGTTCTGCTCGGAATATGGGGGATCTATGAATACCTGGGCTATCGGGCGAAAAAGACGGAATGGAAAAAACGGGTGGAAGAGTGGTACGAGGTCAAATCCCAGCGCAAAAGTTTTCTCCTCGAATGGGGGGATCGCTTCGACCGTACCCCCCATGCCAAGCAGATACGAAGCAAGCTGATCAAAGCAAACATTCCCCTTGCGCCTTCCGAGTATTACGGCATTTTGCTGGTTGGCGCGTTCGGGCTGGCCTTCTTTTTCAACAACGTCGTCGGGCTGCCGTTTCCTTACAATATCGCCGCCGGCTCTGCCTGCATGTACCTGCTGCAGAAGCTGCTGTTTCTCGTGCGGCGAAACAAGTACCAGGAGCGCTTGAACGACCAGCTGTCAGAGGTGTGCCGCCTGCTTGCCAACTCGCTGCGCGCAGGGCTGACGCTGACACAGGGGATCGAACTGGTGGCCAGGGAAATCCCGCAGCCAGCCGGGCAGGAGTTTGCGCGCATGGCGCGTGAAATGCGGTTGGGCGTCAATTTTGACAAGGCGCTCGCCGATATGGAAAAGCGCATTCCGACCCGGGATTTTCGGATCTTTGCGGCCACGCTGTACATCCAGCGGCGCGCCGGCGGGAACCTCAGCGAAGTGCTGCAGGAGATGGCACAAACGCTGGAGGATCGGCGAATCGTCAACCAGGAGATCAAGACGATGACCGCCGAACAGCGCTACGTCTCCATTCTGGTACCGATCATGCCGATCGCCCTGGTGCTGATGATGAACACGATCAACAAGGGGTTTATCGATCCGCTGTTCTCCGGCTTCGGACTGATCCTGCTGGCCGTGTTTATCCTGGGAACGATCCTGTCCTATCTGCTGGTCCGAAAAGTAACAAATATAAAGGTGTGAGACGATGGACGCGCTCATGGTCACCTGTTTGTTCTTATGTTTGCTTTTTTTCGCCATTTTTTTGAAAGAATCCTACCGCTATTCCGTCGAGAGGGAAAAGCTGCTCACCCACATTCACGAAACCACGGGAAGGCCGGGATACGAAATCCGCAAGCGGGAAACGACTTCCGAAAAGTGGTTGAAAAAACTGCTGCAGTACAGCGACGATTACGCGGCACTGGGGCAGAGGATCAACTTCTTCAGCGAGTCGCACGAGGTGGAGGAGTGGCTGCTGAAAGCGGGCCGCCCGTTGGATTTGAGTGTGGAACGCTTCCAGGGGACAAAAATCCTGCTCGCCCTGATTGGCGTCATCGTCGGCACCGTGTTCTTTGTCCTCGGCTTTCCGCTCGCCCCCTACGGCCTGGTCGTCTGGCCGATGGTCGGCTACTTTTTGCCGATCATCCTGCTGAAAAGAAAGGCGAGGGAGCGGCAGGAGCAGATTCGCTACGATCTGCCCGAATTTCTCGACACGGTAAGCGTGACGCTGCAGGCGGGCGTCAGTCTGGACCAATCGCTGCGCTCGGTAATCCAGTTTTTTCCCGGGCCGCTGCAGGAGGAGTTCGCCCGTTTCAATCAGGAGCTGGATCTGGGGGTGCCGCGGGAAAAAGCGTACGAGAATCTGCTGCGGCGCAATGACAACCCGGAGTTTCAAATGCTGATCAAAGCGCTGATACAAGGGATGCGCCTCGGCGTTCCGATCGCGGTCACGTTCAAAATCCAGTCCGAGAACATGCGGCGCATACGCAAGGAACTGATCAAGGAGAAAGCGGCGAAAGCCTCACCAAAAGTAACCCTGATCACCACATTCGTCGTCGCGCCCACCGCGATCGCCCTGATCGGCGGTTTGATGGTGCTAAACATCCTGGAGAACGCCACGATGTTTTCCGCATGGTAAGCAAATAACACATGGCCTTTAAAGGGGGTGATCCCTTTCTCAGTCTGGCAGTGTAAATAATCGGGAAGTTTGCAAGTATGCGGAATCAAAATCTTTTATATCCATGAAGGAGGATTTGTAACATGCTGACAAACACGATTCAAAAATGGTATGCCAAAATGCTGGTTTCCCTGAACAACCAAAAAGGGGCCCAGGCAATTGAGTGGATTGCGCTGGCCGGGGTGATTCTGGCGATTTTTGCGGCAATTCAGTTGTATTTTAATAAAGGTGAAACAAGCGTAGGGAATGCTATTTCCGAAACGCTGTCCAATATCATTAAAAAAATTGGTGAATAACGGATCAGGCGGTGAAGGTGCAGGCAAGACATCTTCATGCCTGCATCTATCTATACATAATGAGGCTTTACTTTTTAATTTTTGCAGATAAAGGGAGGTCGCTGTTATGAAGGCAAACGCGAATAAACTGCTCTCCGCCCTCCTGGCATGTTTGTTGGTCTTATCAGCCTGCTCATCCGATCAAGAGAAACCAGCTGATGCGCCAGACGATCCCACGCACCAACCTGCTGCGGATCATCAGACAGGAGAATCAACAGTTACGGAAATGCCAAAAAGCCGGGAAGAAAAAATACAGCTGCTCAAATCCATGATCCCGGAAGGCCTGACCAAGCTCCCGGAGACAGCAGAGGAGTTTTACAACCTGCCGCCGGGACGTTTTGCCGGTGTCCCGTATGGTCACCAGTATAAGGAAATCGAAAAGGTATTGCAGCAATTCCCAAACATCGAAAACCCGGATGTAGAAATACTCGATTTGTACTACCTCGCGCTGCTTGGGCTGTTTGCCGAAGATTACCCGGAACCGGAGGAGATCATCAACCAGATCAAACTGACCTCGTTTGGCAGCCCGGACATGGATGATCCGCGCTATCAGTTCAAGGAGCAGTACAACGTGATGATCGTGCTGGACGCAAGCGGCAGCATGGGTCATATGGCGGGTGGCAAGACGAGAATGGAAGCGGCCAAGGAAGCGATCCGCTCGTTTGCCGCCTCCCTTCCGGACGGTGCGCGGGTGGGACTGCGCGTCTACGGCCATGAGGGGACGGGGGCGGAAGCAGACAAAGCGCGCTCCTGCAGCAAAAGTGATGTGATGTACCCCTTGCAGGCGTACGACCAGCAAAAGCTGGACAGTGCGCTGGCACAGTTCAAGCCGGCGGGCTGGACGCCGATTGCCCTCGCCCTGGAGCAGGCGCAGAAAGATTTGGAGGCGTACAAAGGGGAGAAGAGCACCAACATCATCTACCTGGTCAGCGACGGGATTGAGACGTGCGGCGGTGATCCGGTACAGGTGGCCAAACAGTTGGCGGACTCTGACGTGACGCCGATCGTAAACGTTGTTGGCTTCGGAGTGGATGGAGAAGCACAGCGCCAGCTCAAAGCGGTAGCGGAAGCGGCAAAAGGCCGTTATGTGCTGATCCAGGATCAAAAGGAACTGGAGGAGGAATTTGAGCAGGCCGAAGAGATTGCCCGCAAGTGGAGGAAGTGGAAGGATGGCGCCTCTCATGATGCCTTTTCCAAGCATCTTTCTCAAGGATTGGAGATTCTTCGTTTTGGATTTGACTGGGGAAAAAAGGGAAGGCAAGAAAGCTATAATATTTTCTCTTCCTTTTTATACTTGGAAGGGAAAGAAATATTGGATAAAAGCACCATTACCAAACTGGAAGAGATCAAAAATAAACAAGACAAATTAATTCAGGAGCGACGAAACGAATTGGAGACGTTCCTTAAAAATTTGAACGATAAAACATACACAGAAGCCATTGAGGCGATCAACCAGCAGTATAACGAAAATGTAAAGAAATAGTAGCTGATTTCCCCCGCGGTTGCAGACCGCAAGGCCTGCACATTCAACCAAAGGTGGAAATAAAGTGCTGGGGTGGAGTGATGGGTTTCCTGCCCGCGTCGCGTTTTGAAGCGGACAGATCCACCTCGGTGCTGGTCTGCAAGCGAGCGAAAGGGCCCATCACCCATGCACTGCGGACTTTATCTACACGCTATAAGGAAGGTCGCTGTTATGAAGGCAAATGCGAATAAACTGCTCTCTGCCCTCCTGGCGTGTTTGCTTGTCTTGTCAGCCTGCTCATCCGATCAGGAGAAACAAGCCGATTCCAACGCGCCAGACGATCCCACGCACCAACCTGCTGCGGATCATCAGACAGGAGAATCAACAGTTACGGAAATGCCAAAAAGCCGGGAGGAAAAAATACAGCGGCTCAAATCAATGATCCCGGAAGGCCAAACCAAGCTCCCGGAGACAGCGGAGGAGTTTTACAACCAGCCGCCGGGGCGCTTTGCCGGTCTCCCGTATGGCAAGCAAGATAAGGAAATTGAAAAGATACTGCGGCAATTTCCGAACATCGAAAACCCAGATTCGGAAATCATCGAACTGTACTACCTCGCACTGCTCGGTCTGTTTGCCGAAGACTACCCGGAGCCGGAGGAAATCATCAACCAGATCAAGCTGTCCTCGTTTGGCAGCCCGGACATGGATGATCCGCGCTATCAGTTCAAGGAGCAGTACAACGTGATGATCGTGCTGGACGCAAGCGGCAGCATGGGCCATATGGCGGGGGGCAAGACGAGGATGGAAGCGGCCAAGGAAGCGATCCGCTCGTTTGCCGCCTCCCTGCCTGACGGTGCACGAGTAGGGTTACGGGTCTATGGCCATGAAGGGACGGGGGCGGAAGCAGACAAAGCGCGCTCCTGCAGCAAAAGCGATGTGATGTACCCCCTGCAGGCGTACGACCAGCAAAAGCTGGACAGTGCGCTGGCACAGTTCAAGCCGGCGGGCTGGACGCCGATTGCCCTCGCTCTGGAGCAGGCCCAGAAAGATTTGCAGGCGTACAAAGGGGAGAAGAACACCAACATCATCTACCTGGTCAGCGACGGGATTGAGACGTGCGGCGGCGATCCGGTACAGGTGGCCAAACAGTTGGCGGACTCTGACGTGACGCCGATCGTAAACGTCGTCGGCTTCGGAGCGGATGGAGAAGCGCAGCGTCAGCTCAAAGCGGTAGCGGAAGCGGCAAAAGGCCGTTATGTGCTGATTCAGGATCAAAAGGAACTGGAGGAGGAATTTGAACAGGCCGAAAAGATTGCTAACAAGTGGTGGAAGTGGAAAAGTGGTGCCACTCATGATGCAATTTCTAAATATCTATCTCAAGAAGGGGAGATTCTTCATTTTGGATTTACTTGGGATGCAAGGAGAAGACGGGAAAGCTTTAATTTATTCTCCGCCTTTTCTTACCTGAGTAGGGAGGTTTTAGATGAAAACACCATTGACAAATTGAAAGAGATCGAAAAAACACAAAATCGATTGATCCAACAGCGAGGAGACGAATTGAAAATGTTTCTTGATAATTTGAACAATAAAACATACACAGAAGCCATTGAGGCGATCAACCAGGAATATAACGCAAATGTAAAAGAAGAGTAGCTGATTTCCCCAGCGGTTGCAGACCGCAAGGCCTGCACATTCAACCAAAGGTGGAAATAAAGTGCTGGGGTGGAGTGATGGGTTTCCTGCCCGCGTCGCGTTTTGAAGCGGACAGATCCACCTCGGTGCTGGTCGTCAAGCGAGCGAAAGGGCCCATCACCCATGCACTGCGGACTTTATCTACACGCTATAAGGAAGGTCGTTGTTATGAAGGCAAATGCGAATAAGCTGCTCTCCGCCCTCCTGGCATGTTTGTTGGTCTTATCAGCCTGCTCATCCGATCAGGAGAAACCAGCCGATTCCAACGCGCCAGATGCCACCACACACCATTCTGCTGCGGATCATCAGGCAGGAGAATCACCAGTGGAAACGCCAAAAAGCCGGGAGGAAAAAATACAGCAGCTCAAATCCATGATCCCGGAAGGCCTGACCAAACTCCCGGAGACAGCGGAGGAGTTTTACAAGCAGCCGCCGGGGCGCTTTGCCGGTGTCCCGTATGGCTATCAGAGTGAGGAAATCAAAAAGGTACTGCAGCAATTCCCGAACATCGAAAACCCGGATTCGGAAATCATCGAACTGTATTACCTCGCGCTGCTCGGGCTGTTTGCCGAAGATTACCCGGAACCGGAGGAAATCATCAACCAGATCAAGCTGTCCTCGTTTGGCAGCCGGGACATGGATGATCCGCGCTATCAGTTCAAGGAGCAGTACAACGTGATGATCGTGCTGGACGCAAGCGGCAGCATGGGCCATATGGCGGGGAGCAAGACGAGGATGGAAGCGGCCAAGGAAGCGATCCGCTCGTTTGCTGCCTCCCTGCCTGCCGGTGCGCGGGTGGGACTGCGCGTCTACGGCCATGAGGGGACGGGATCGGAAGTGGACAAAGCTCGTTCCTGCAGCAAAAGCGATGTGATGTATCCCCTGCAGGCGTACGACAAACAAAAGCTGGACAGTGCGCTGGCACAGTTCAAGCCGGCGGGCTGGACGCCGATTGCCCTCGCTCTCGAGCAGGCGCAGAAAGATTTGCAGGCGTACAAAGGAGAGAAGAGCACTAACATCATCTACCTGGTCAGCGACGGGATTGAGACGTGCGGCGGCGATCCGGTACAGGTGGCCAAACAGTTGGCGGACTCTGACGTGACGCCGATCGTAAATGTTGTCGGCTTCGGAGTGGATGGAGAAGCACAGCGCCAGCTCAAAGCGGTAGCAGAAGCGGCAAAAGGCCGTTATGTGCTGATCCAGGATCAAAAGGAACTGGAGAAGGAATTTGAGCAAGCTGAAAAGATTGCTGATAAGTGGTGGAAATGGAAAAGTGGTGCTTCTTATGATGCCTTTTCCAAACATCTTTCTCAAAGTTTGGAGATTCTTCATTTTGGATTTATCTGGGATGAAAGGAGAAGTCGGGAAAGCTATAATTTATTCTCTGCCTTTTTACACATGGAAGGGAAAATTTTAGATAATAGCACCATTGCCAAACTGGAAGAGCTCGAAAAAACCCAAAACCAATTGAGCCAGCAGCGAGGACGCGAATTAGAGACGTTCCTTGAAAGTTTGAACGACAAAACATACACAGAAGCCATTGACGCGATCATCCAGAAATATAGCGAAAATGTAAAAGAAGAGTAGCTGATTTCCCCCGCGGTTGCAGACCGCAAGGCCTGCACATTCAACCGAAGGTAGAAATAAAGTACCTGGCGTGGAGTGATGGGTCAAGCGAGCTGGCCCATCACCCAAGCGCTGTGGACATTATCTAAACGCTATAAGGAAGGTCGCTATTTATGAAGGCACAAGCGAATAAGCTTCTATCTGCTCTCCTGGCATGTTTGTTGGTCTTATCAGCCTGCTCATCCGATCAGGAGAAACAAGCCGATTCCAACGCGCCAGATGATCCCACGCACCATTCTGCTGCGGATCATCAGACAGGAGAATCACCAGTGGACACGCCAAAAAGCCGGGAAGAAAAAATACAGCTGCTCAAATCCATGATCCCGGAAGGCCTGACCAAACTCCCGGAGACAGCGGAGGAGTTTTACAAGCTGCCGCCGGGGCGTTTTGCGGGTGTCGCGTACGGTAAGCAGAGTGAGGAAATCAAAAAGGTACTGCGGCAATTCCCGAACATTGAAAACCCCGATTCGGAAATCATCGAGCTGTACTACCTCGCGCTGCTCGGGCTGTTTGCCGAAGATTACCCGGAACCGGAGGAAATCATCAACCAGATCAAGCTGTCCTCGTTTGGCAGCCCGGACATGGATGATCCGCGCTATCAGTTCAAGGAGCAGTACAACGTGATGATCGTGCTGGACGCAAGCGGCAGCATGGGCCATATGGCGGGGAGCAAGACGAGGATGGAAGCAGCCAAGGAAGCGATCCGCTCGTTTGCCGCCTCCCTGCCTGACGGTGCGCGAGTAGGGTTACGGGTCTACGGCCATGAGGGGACGGGATCGGAAGCAGATAAAGCGCGCTCCTGCAGCAAAAGCGATGTGATGTATCCCCTGCAGGCGTACGACAAGCAAAAGCTGGACAGTGCGCTGGCGCAGTTCAAGCCGGCGGGCTGGACGCCGATTGCTCTCGCCCTGGAGCAGGCGCAGCAAGATTTGCAGGCGTACAAAGGGGAGAGGAACACCAACATCATCTACCTGGTCAGCGACGGGATTGAGACGTGCGGCGGCGATCCGGTACAGGTGGCCAAACAGTTGGCTGACTCTGACGTGACGCCGATCGTAAACGTTGTTGGCTTCGGAGTGGATGGCGAAGCACAGCGCCAGCTCAAAGCGGTGGCAGAAGCGGCAAAAGGCCGTTATGTGCTGATCCAGGATCAAAAGGAATTGGAGAAGGAATTTGAGCAGGCCAAAGATATTGCCCGAAAATGGTGGAAGTGGAAAAATGGCGCCTCTCATGATGCCTTTTCCAAACATCTTTCTCAAGTAAAGGAAATTCTTCGTTTTGGATTGGCCTGGAATTCAAAGGCAAATCGGGAAAGCAATAATTTTTCCTCTGCCTTTTTATACATGGAAGGAAAAGAAATATTGGATAAAAGCACCATTGTCAAACTGGAAGAGATGGAAAAAGCACATTACAAATTGAGTCGGCAGCGAGGGCTCGAATTGGAGACGTTCCTTAAAAATTTGAACGATAAAACATACACAGAAGCCATTGACGCGATCAACCAGAAATATAACGCAAATGTAAAAGAAAAGAACTGATGCAAGGAGGAGCAAAGGTTGTGAGGAGTAGAGGAAGAAGAGCCTGGTTCGCTGGTATCTTCGCCTTGTTGATTCTGTTGATGAATGTATTCCCAGTGGTTGCAGTGGCGCGGCCGTACGTACCAAACCTGGGAGGGGGAACGTATGATGTTCCCAAACTGCCAGTTCCCGATTTGCAGGCTCCCCAATGGGACGTGCCAAAATTGGAAGCACCGCAATGGGACGTGCCGCAACTGGACGTACCGAAATTGGAAGCACCGCATTGGGATGTTCCGCAATTAGACGTACCGAAATTGGAAGCACCTCGATGGGACGTACCGCAACTGGACGTGCCGAAATTGGAAGCACCTCGATGGGACGTACCTGACTTGCAGCCGCGAAACGGCACAGTACCCACATTGAAGCCTCCTACCATGGATGTGCCAGATCTCCGCCCGCCTAACATCAGCGTGCCTGACCTAACGCCCCACAGTCTGAAGCAGGACGGGCGGTCAGCTAAACCCCAGCCCTTTACCGAGACATTAGCATACAAGTTGGCGGAGTTGTCCTACAAGGAGATCATTGGCGGGACTCTCAACTATTCCAAAGAACTAGTGGAAAGAGGAACGGTAACGGCTGGGCAGGCAGGAGCCAGCTATGGCAAAGTTTTATTCAGAGTTGGCGTAAAAGGACTTGATATCGCCCTCCAGGATACACCGTATAGCGATCTGCCTGGACTCACGTTGGATGGTCTGGATGCCAAAGGGGCGTATGACAGTTACAAATTTGTTTTTCAAAGATATGCACCCGCTAATGCTGGTACTGTACGAGTGCCTGGCGTTGTAACTGGCTTAAACGTCGCTGTTGCAGCAATCAGTTTGCCATTTGACTTCTTTAACATGGTCGGCCAATTTAGGCAGGCGTACGATCCCGATTTGGGTGAGGAAAAGCAGAATGAGAAGTTTGTGGACGGGATAGGCAACCTGGGAAGCACATTGATGGACATAGGGGTGATCACCTCCACTATTCCTGGATGGCAGGCAATAGCATTTGCATGTGTCGCGACAGGGTTCGTACTCTGGGCAGGAGCCCGATTGGTGAAATGGTACAACAAAGCCTCGGGAGGAGCGCTGTCAAAACGCATCAGCTCGGTTCGCAAAGGTATTGGCAAGGTACTTGGATGGTTTTCCTCTTAACGGAGGAAGCGGCACTGCTCAATGACCGATGTAAAAAATGAAACAAGCTTTTGAAGAGAAAAACAGGGAGATTCTGCAGGATGAAGTATTTGCCATACTGCGCATCCCTTAAGCGGACAGGAACACAGGAGGTGCAGTTCAATGAATCCGCTGAAAGAAAGCATACGCTTTTACGCGCGACATATCGAAGCGCTGCTGCTTCTGTCGGGTGTGATTCTGCTGCCGTTTTTGCTGGTTCATAATGTTACGATCAATTACGTCAGTTTTCTGGCTGCGCTGGCCGGAGCCCCGGTCGTGTCCAGTTTTTACAACTTATTTCTGATGCTTGTGTTTTTGACCGTTGTGCAGATTGTGTTTGTCCAATACGTGAAAAGCCAACTGGAGGGGGAGGAACGGCCGCTTCGCCATGCGTTCCGTACCTTCTTTGAGAACGGCTTCTCCGTGTTTCTGTTCGGGATCGTCTATGCGCTGGCAGTGTGTCTGGGGATGGTGCTGTTTGTCGTGCCGGGGGTGGTTCTCTTGATCCTGTTTTGCCTTACGCCGTTTCTGGTCGTGCTGAAAAAGAGATCCCCCTGGAAATGCATGCGTTCCTCCTTTGAACTGGCAAAGCGGCATTTTGTGCCGCTTCTCGGCCTGATTCTGCTGGCAAGTGCCGTCCAGTGGCTGATCAGCATGGCCGGGTTTGCCTCCGTCATCTACATTACGACCAGTTTTGGGGCGGTCTGGTTTACGCAGCTTTTGCTCAACGTGATCGTATTCCCGCTGATCACCGTAATTTTCACCATGTATACCCATCAATGGATCAGCGAACCAAGCGAGGTAAAAGGGTTGGAACCAGTGGAAGGCTAGCATCAATTAGGTGAAAGGAGCGAAATGTCGTGTCGCAGCGGTTTTGGAACATTGCAGGAGTCATCATGTATGGTGTCATGCTGCCGCTTTCTTGTCTCTTTATCGTATTGGGGGAGCCGATTCCATTCGCGCTCTTTGCAATCTGGATAACCTTTCCATTTATTGAACAGTCGGCTATGGAGCAGCTTCGCCGAAAAAATGCGCAGTGATAATGCTCCAATCATTGCGGAGGGAAGGTGTGTAACATGTCCAAGTCGGTACAAAACTGGCAGCGTTTTTGGAAGTTCATGGTGATCTACTTTTATGCCTTAATCGTTCCCGCCACTGCTTTGATGGCGATTATCCGGAAAGAATTTCCCCTTGATTTGCTCATTCTTGCGGCTGTGTTGCCGTTTATCAAGCGAAATCACCTGAATCTCGTCAAAAAGAAACATGCGACAAACTAGATTCGCCAACGACTGAAACGGTGTGATCAAGGGAAGAGGGGAGCGGACTGCTGATTGATTTTTGCGAAAAAAGGAAGGTTTCGGCTATGAAGGCACACGCGAATAAGCTGCTCTCTGCCCTCCTGGCGTGTTTGCTTGTCTTGTCAGCCTGCTCATCCGATCAGGAGAAACCAGCTGATCCCAAAACGTCAGGTGCCCCCACGCACCATTCTGCTGCGGATCATCAGACAGGGGAATCTACAGTGGACACGCCAAAAAGCCGAGAGGAAAAAATACAGCTGCTAAAATCCATGATCCCGGAAGGCCTGACCAAACTCCCGGAGACAGCGGAGGAGTTTTACAAGCTGCCGCCGGGACGCTTTGCCGGAGTCCCGTATGGCCATCAAAGTGAGGAAATCAAAAAGGTACTGCGGCAATTCCCGAACATCGAAAACCCGGATTCGGAATCATCGAACGACAAAACACACAAAGAAGCCATTGAGGCGATCAACCAGCAGTACAGCAAAAACGTGCAGGCACAGTAACAAATCGACGGGAGAACAAAGGTGTGCGAAGGCAGCAGCCAGCAAACGGAGGTGACATTACAAATGAGGAAATCAATCCGCTGTCTGAACAATGTAAAAGGCTCTGTCACCGTGGAGTTTCTCGGGATTTTGCCGCTTGTCTTTCTCATTCTGCTGATTCTCTGGCAGTTTTTAACCGGTGTCTACGCCGTCATCATCGCCCAGTCGGCTGCAAATGAGGCGGCCAAAGTATATGCTGTCACGAGAAATACAAACGAGGCGATGAGCGCAGCGGAGCGAATTGTACGTTCTGCTGGAGGGGGCATTTCCTATGACAGCGGCGATTCACACATTTCCGATGAAGGCAGCTACTTTACGGCGAGAATCGGTGTCAATCTCGACCTGTTTTTCATTCCTGACGTAATCAAACAGCACATGGCGGAGAAAGACAAAGTCATTTCGCTTGGCCGCGAGGTACGGGGACGGGTGGTTCATTGAATGGAACAGGTGAAACAGCTGCTTGGCAACCAACGGGGTAATATGACTGTTTTTGTTCTGACGATTTTTTTCTTTTTGTCTCTTGTCATGTTCACGCTGCTTTTCAACATGTCCACGATCTTTGTGGACAAGGAAGTGGCAGCCAACAGCGCGCAGCAGGCGAGCATCGCAGCCGTGCAAATCATTTACGAAGAGGCGGAGGAAGCCATCCGTGAATACGACAGTTCCATAGCTGGCATGCTGGACCCGGACTTTATCATGGTGAAAGTCGATTTGGAAACGATGCGGCTGCGCAGCATTCATCCTGATTGGTCGGAAAGCGAGGTCCGCTACCGTGCCATTGATAACGTGCTGCTTTCACATGTACCGGCAAATGGTGTGCTGTATGGTTATCTCTATCAAGGTTTGGAGTCTGCACAACGGAAAATTCGCGAAGCAGCAGGAGAAATTTTGCAAGCCAACGGTGCGACGCGCAGCGGATCGGTCGTCACCATGTTTGACAGCGACATGCGGATTGAGGTGGAGACATCGGTCCGGTACCAGAGCGATACTTTTGGATTGGCATTTCTAAACACGGTTACGGAAAAGGTGAAGCAGACGGCGAAAAGCAGGCGGATCGCTTTTGCCGAAGTAATGGGATGGGGCGGAAAACGCATCACCTTGTAAGCATGACGACACAGCAGACTTACAAAAGCCGGGGAGGAGAATCACTACATGACGTTCATTAACAGATGGACTCGTATGCTGGGCGGCTTGATTCTGATTATGTCCCTTGGCGGCTGTTCATGGGGGACGGCCGTTACAGGCTCAGCGCCGGACACTTCCCGCTTGCCGCAGACGACGCAGGAATTGATTGCCGCACAACCGGGCCCGCTGGCCGGCACCCATTTTTATCTGACCAACCATCCTCAGCACAGTGACATCGCGAAGATACTGGATCGCCTGCCCCTCCTGGTAGACGGTGTGGATGAAGCGATGGTGCAAGTGTACGGGGAGAAACTGCTTGCCCTGTTTGCCGAAGACTACGCGAGCCCCCAGACTGTTGTGGACCGTTGGCGTGTGGCGTCTTTCGGCAACCCCGACATAGAAGATACCCGGCTCCAGTTCAAGGAGCATTTCAACGTGGAGATCATTTTGGACGCGAGTGGAAGCATGGCCGGAAAAATCGGTGAAAAGACCAAAATGCAGTTGGCCAAGGAAGCAATTCAAGCATTTGCCGAAAGCCTCCCTGAGGGAGCGAGGGTTTCCCTGCGCGTCTATGGACATAAAGGCAGCAATGCTGATAAGCACAAACAGCTCTCGTGCGGCAGCAGCGAGCTGGTCTATCCGCTGCAGCCGTTCGATGCGCAGAGGCTGGAGGAGGCGTTGCAGCAGTTTGAACCGACCGGCTGGACCTCGATTGCCCGCTCTTTGCAGTTGGCACAGGCGGATCTGGCCACGTACGGAGCCGAGAACAATACCAACGTGATTTATCTGGTCAGTGACGGGATTGAGACGTGTGACGGCGATCCGGTTGCCGCGGCCAAGGAACTTTCCAACTCGCATGTCATGCCACTTTTGAATGTCATCGGGTTCGACGTCAATGCCGATGGGCAGAAACAGCTCAAGCAAATTGCCCAGGCGGCCGAAGGGTTGTACGCGAATGTGACCAATCAGGAGCAGTTCCAGGCGGAGCTGGAGAGAGCCCGGGAGATCGCGGAGAAGTGGGATATGTGGAAGCGGGACGCGCTGACAGAGGCGGAAGCTGTGCGCATCGACAGGCACAAGTGGATCGATATGTACGACCGTGATTGGTATGAAAAGAACTGGCGGGAAAGTCTGAACGTGGGGGCGGCAATCGAGTATTTGGCCGCCACCGGGAAGATTGGCAGCCAGGCAAAAACGTACCTGACCCGGATGCGGCAGGAGCGCGAGGCGTTGGTCACCCGCTCAAAGGAAGAGCTGACCGACTATCTGCTTAACCTGACCGAGGAATCGTTTGAAGAGATGAAGGAGGAAATTGAGCGAAAATACCGGGGAGAGTAAAGCAGTTGGTCGCGTCACACTTACATAGAATAGCGGAGATGGTCAAAATGGAACAGTTTATTGTCTGCATAACCTCTTCAATTCCATTGTTGTTTGTAGTTTTTGGTATTAAGTACTCGTCACGTGTACTGAAACGCATCGGCTTGTATTTGTACCTGGCCATGCTGGGGATCGTTGTTTCCGCCCATTGGCATTTCCAATCCGTCTATGGACTCCCTTTTTTTTCTTCTCCATCAGAAATGGCGATTATGGCTCTTGTGCTTATGTTGTTAGGCTTCTTTTTATTAGTTGCTGTACTCTTCGGTTTAATCCATGATTACTTTAAACACCCAGAACGGTTTCACCAAACCAAACAGGGTGCCTTGTTCATATTGGGTTTACTTGCACACTTGGGTGTGTTGGGATTTCTCATGTATCCTTTGTCCGGTAAATGGGAATATGTCAACATATTGAAGCACGCCGAGAAAGTGTTTGCGAAGGACGAGAACATCAGGGATGGAAAGATACGTGTAGAACTGGTGTTTTCCTCTCCGCTACCGTGTTGGCGGAACTGTTCCAGCGAAGATTACCGCCATCTGTTTATGGTGAAAAACTATACAGACGAGCCGATGAAAGTACGGCTGAAGATTGAATTGTTTGATGACCGGAAGGAATCATTGGACACGATTGCATCGCTTCCCATCGTTGTCCAGCCCGGTGAATACCGCCCGGTGATAACCAAATGGACCGATGAAAAGAGCAGCGTATGGGATCAATGGTCGTATAGATCAGAAGAGCCAATCGCTTATTTTCGATACTGGTATGACGCCAGACCTGTACGATGACGAAATGAGCTGTGTAAGAAAGAAAGATCACCCTGGCACTCTATTATTCGGTGAGTTGCTTTGCAATCGAGTCTTTTGAGCGAATTTTTTTATTTGCAGATGGCAGGCGCAGACACCTGCGGTCGCAGACTGAAGACAAACGATTCATTGAGTTAGCGTCCACAAAAATTGATCTCCAGGCCGGAAGGCCTGCCCATTCATCAACCGAAGCAAAAGACAATGGGCATCGCATGGTGGGATGGGCCAAGCGAGCTCCTTTGACGACCGGCTCAGCGGAAAAACGCTAGACGCGGGAATCAACAGGGGACACAAGTCTCACTTCCTCGAAATTCCCAGATGTTTGTCCCCTGCCCGCGTCTCGTTTTGGAGCGGACTTCATCCGCTTCTGTGCGGGGCGTCAAGCGAGCGAGCGGGCCCGATCTCCCAGGCGCAGCGGACTTTGTCTAACGCTGAGACCGCAGGTGCAAACACCTGCGGTCTTCATCATGCTTACACCAGATTCTCCGGGTTGAGTCCTTCCAGCTCCGGCAGGACAAACCGGCCGTCTTTACGGATCAGGACATCGTCAAACCAGATTTCGCCGCCGCCGTACTCCGGACGCTGGATCTGCACCATGTCCCAGTGGATGGAGGAGCGGTTGCCGTTGTCGGCCACGTCGTAGGCGCTGCCCGGCGTGAAGTGGAAGCTGCCGGCGATTTTTTCGTCGAACAGGATGTCCTGCATCGGGTGCAGGATGTGCGGATTGAAGCCGATGGCAAATTCGCCGATGTAGCGGGCGCCTTCGTCCGTATCGAGGATTTCATTCAGGGCTTTGGTGTTGGAGCTGGTCGCCTCGACGATTTTGCCTTCCTTAAACGTAAGCTGCACGTCGGTAAACGAGGTGCTGTGGTAGTTGGTCGGTGTGTTGAAGTAAATCGTGCCTTCCACGGAGTCGCGAACCGGCGCGGTGTACACTTCACCGTCCGGGATGTTCCGCTTGCCGTCGCACTTGATAGCCGGGATTCCCTTGATGGAGAAGCGCAGGTCTGTTTTCGGGCCGATGATGCGGACGCGGTCGGTCTTTTCCATCAGTTCCTTGAGCGGGTCCATCGCCTTGGACATTTTTGCGTAGTCGAGGTTGCAGACGGAGAAGTAGAAATCTTCAAAACCCTCCAGGCTCATGTTGGACAACTGCGCCATCGACTTGTTGGGATAGCGCAGCACGACCCAGCGTTTTTTCGGGATGCGCTCGCCGAAGTGCACCTGTTTGTAGTAAATGCGGGAGTAGAGGCCCATCTTTTCTTCGGGAATGTCGGAAAACTCGTTGATGTTTTCAAACGCGCGCACCGCAATGTATGCGTCGACGTCCTGCATGCGCGTCAGCTCGTGTTTGGCGATCAGTTCCATGTGTTCCTCGTTGCTCCCCTGGATCAGCGCCCGGAGCACTTCCTGATCCTTCAGTGTCACCAGCGGGAGGGCGCCTACGGCAAACGCCTCGCGGACGAGGGCGCGCACCAGCGGCACCTGCACGCCGATATTTTCGATCAGCACTTTTTCTCCTTTTTGCAAATTAAGCGAATAGCGGATGAGACGGCTGGCCAGTTCGTTAATCCGTGGATCTGCCATCGTGTGGAACCCTCCAGTAGTAAAAATTTTTTTACTATATCTGCAAGTATAGATTTTCTTCCGTCTGTATGCAAGCCAAGCCCCGCCACATGCATGGCGGGGCTGGCTGATTGGATGAACGCACACGGTCAACCGCCCGAATGTCCGGCCAGACCGGCATTCGGCCAGGCAGTCGTCCGGGAGGGGAGGCGGACCGCTTCGCAAAGGTGACGCAGCCCAAGTGTCACAGGCAGGCTTCGTAGATGGCGATGACATCCTGCTCATGCAGCGGACGGGAGCTTGCCAGATGGCCGGCACCTCGACCGCCGATCTGCACTGCATCCCGTGCCAATTCCGGCAGGGCGTCGCGGGTGACGCCAAAGTCGGAGAGGCGCTGCGTGATGCCCATCGCTTCGTACCAGCTGCGGACGGCTTGGATCGTCGCCCGTGCGGCGGCATGGTCGTCTGTTTCCGTGACCCCGAAGCACTGACGCCCCATGCGCGCCAGCCGCTCCGGGCGGTCGGGCAGAATGATCTGTTCAAAGTACGGCAGGGACAAGATGGCCAATCCCCGCCCGTGGGCCATGTCGTAATAGCCGCTCAGCGGGTGCTCTACGCCGTGAAGCGGATAGCCGGCTCCGCGCCCCGACAGGGTAAACGGGCTGATCGCCAGCGTACTTGCCCACAGCAGCGTGGCGCGCGCTTCTTCGTGATCGGGCTGGCGGATGGCCGTGAGCGAGTGTTTTGCAACCAGCCGGATCAGCGTCTCAGTAAAGCCGTCCTGCACATGCGTGCCTTCCGCGCTGATCAGATACGATTCAAACAGGTGGGCGAAGATGTCGGCGCACGCTTCCGCGGTGACGTGCGGCGGCACCGTGTAGGTAAGCGCCGGATCGAGGATCGCCACCTTCGGATACAGACCCGGGCCGTTGATCGACGATTTTTCGTGGGTTTCCCAGTGGGTCAGCACGCTGATGTTGTTCGCTTCCGACCCGGTCGCTGCCACGGTGGGCACGGTCAGCAGCGGGAGGGCTTCCTGCACGGGCACCAGCTCTTTGGCCGTACCAGAGGGATTGCCGCGCAGGTAATCGTAGATCGGTCGGCCGGAGAGGGCCACCGCCGCAATCGCTTTGGAGGCGTCCATCACCGATCCGCCGCCGAGCGCGATGACAAAGTCGCAGCCGTGTTCGCGGGCGAGAGCCGCTCCTTCGTCGACGGTAGTGGTGCGCGGGTTGGGTTCTATCTTGTCAAACAGCACGTACTCCACCTGTTCTTCCGCCAGAAGCGACTGCACACGGTCCAGCAGACCGGTCCGTTTGGCCGAACGGCCGCCGGTGACGAGCAGCGCTTTGCGGCCGAGCGCTTTCGCTTCCCGCCCCAACCGGGCGATTTCGCCGGTGCCAAAGAAAATCCGGGTCGGGAATAATACCTCAAACGGAAACATGTGGACTCATCCTTTCCCCGATAAATTTATCCTCTACCAGTGTAGCATAAAAAAGGAAAGCCGCCGCAGTTTAAGCGTAAGTCACCCGGCTGCCCTCAAGCTGAGACAAGTCGCTCTGTACCACTTCAGACCTGGGGGGCGGCTGTGCACCAGATGTAAAAATCAGGGATTTTGGATTTTTTTCGTCAAGCTGGTCATCCTACATCGTAACAGCATTCCATGAAGACTGGAGGGAACTGCAGATGACTGCGGAAAACCGGTTTCCGCCCGCCATGCGAAATGTCGGCGATCCGGCCGAGATGAGCCTGCTGGAGAACGAAAGCGCCGCTCCGATGGTGGAGATCAGACCGCCGCTGCAGTATGGCGAAGCGCTTGAACATCGCGACGCGAAATCTGTTGCCGAAATGCGTGAAGAGCGGTTGAAAATGGAGTGAACGCGGTGTCATGGTGATGGTGCCCTGCCGGGAACCGATGGGAAGATCGGTTCCTGGAAAATATTAATGAAAAATGCAGGTTGTCTTTAGTCTGAGTCCGGGAATCCGGACTCAGCGTGTAGACAAAGTCCGCGGCGCATGGGAGATCGGCCCCGCTCGCTCGCTTGACGCCCAGCAAAGAAGCGGATGAAGTCCGCTCCAAAACGA
>NZ_SDLF01000270.1:0-250 GCF_013096935.1 Brevibacillus sp. MCWH
ATGGGAACAACACAAGTGGGTAGTCTTGTCTATATTACCACCTAAGAGGCATTTGAGTATTCTCTTTCTCTTACTGGGGAATTTTCGCTTGATTTTTTTGAGGAACTTTCTTTTGATCTTGACACTCTGGGTCGAATATGGGAGTCAATACCTGCAGGATGGCCTGCTGGATGAAGCGATCTACCACGGTAGGGATGCCTAGCAATCGTATTCCCCCGTCAGGTTTCGGGATTTCGACCCTGCGGACAGG
>NZ_SDLF01000271.1:0-248 GCF_013096935.1 Brevibacillus sp. MCWH
AAGAACTTCTCCAAGTCGATGTCGACCACATACCGGAATCCTTCGTTGATGTACTGTTGTGCTTTCCGCACAGCACTGTGAGCACGGCGGCCTGGACGGAACCCGAAGCTGGAGTCGGAGAACTCTGGGTCGAATATGGGAGTCAATACCTGCAGGATGGCCTGCTGGATGAAGCGATCTACCACGGTAGGGATGCCTAGCAATCGTATTCCCCCGTCAGGTTTCGGGATTTCGACCCTGCGGACAGG